>NZ_CP108096.1 GCF_036194065.1 Streptomyces sp. NBC_00239
GTAACCACCGGCCTTCGGCCGGGGTTGCTCGGGCCTTCGGCCCTTCGCGGGTGCGTACGGTTAACTCCCGGGCTTCGCCTGGGAGTTGGCGGGGCCTCCGGCCCCGCGCCCGGCCTCCGGCCGGGTGGCGCGGGCTGCGCCCGCGCTGGTGGGTGGGGTGGGGCGCTCCGCGCCCCACTGGTTGGTGAGGGTGGGTCAACTCCTGCGCTGCGCTCCGGAGTTGGGCGTTCCGGCCGGATGCTTCGCATTCCGGCCTTGGTTGGGTGGTGCCGGAGCGCTCCGCGCTCCGGTTACGTTGAGTGATGGGTTCGGGAGGGTCGTTTTGATCTTGGGTGGAGCGCTCCGCGCTCTTCGGTGTGCTCGTCGGGTGCGGGTGCTCGGGGGTTCAGGGAGGGCTCGCTTCGCTCGGCGGCGAGGGAGTGGGGGGTGTGCGTTGTCGGGTGCCGGCCGGAGGTTGAGCGGTGTGAATAGGGCTCTGTTTGTGGTGTTTTGAGTTAGTGTCACCCGTCTTGCCTGTGTGTTAGACATCACATTTTCGGCGTCCTCGGTCCTACTTTGCAAAGTACAAAGCCCGGCTCGGGGCCCGTCGGCACGTGGACACCGACGTGGGCAGACGGACACCGAGCGGACGCAGCCCACGAGGTGCCTGCGGTCGGGTCGCAGCGACGGTGCGGGAACGTAGGGGTGGGGGGCAGGGCGGCGCCGGATGCCACCGAACAACGCCGAACAACCGCGAACAACTCGCTCACGAGCGGCACCCGGTGGCGGGGCGCAGCGTCCTTCGTCGCGTCGGCTGGACGTTTCTGGACGTTCTTGGACGGCGTCGGACGGCGCGGGACGGCCTCGCGGCGGGGATGCCGGGCGGCGGCTTCGGCGGTGGTGTTGCCGGGGGTGCAACACCGGCTCCAGGCCGTCGTCTTGGGGGCCCGGCCTGCGCGGCGGGGAGGGGCCGCGACGTCGTACGGCTTGCTGTTGCCCGGGGGCACGAGGAGACGGCCGGGGCCTGGGCGGCCGGCCGAGCGGCGAAGGGGTGTTGCGGGGCTCGCAACACCACCCGGCCGCACCGCCGGCCGCGGGGCGCAGCAGCCCGGTTGGGCGCCGGCTGCCGTCCGTCCAAGGCGCCCGGGGTGACGGCCTCCGGCCGTACGGCGTCTGTCGTGTCACGCCCGCCGACGTCGAAAAGTGCAGGTCACCAGGGGGACACCACGGGGTGACACCGAGCAGGCCCGACGGGGTTCTGCGGGCCCCGTTCCTGGATGCGGTTGGACAGAATTGGACAGTTCTGGACGCCGGCGGACGCCTGCCTCCACAACCCCGGCGGGCGGCGAGGGGGCGGGGCGCAGCGGGGCCGGCCGAGCTCGGCGAGGCGGGCGCCGGCGCCGCGGGCGGGGTCGCGGGCGCGACGGCCCGTCGCGGTCAGGTGGTGGGGCGTAGGGGCGGGGCGGCGGAGGTGCCACAGCTCCAGGACGACGGCCAGGCCCCTGTCGTGGTGTTGCCGGGCACGGGCAACACCACGGCCGCGGGTGCCGCGTACAGGCGCGGGATCGTTGCCGGCCTCGCAACACCCGACGCCGGACAGCCCCAGGGCGACGAGCGCATGGCGCCCGCGCGGGTGCGGCCGCCAGTGACTCGCCGCGGCGGCCGGGGCGCCGAAGGCCGAGTGCCGGCGAACAATGCCGAACAACGCTGAACAACCCGTCCGCCAGCGGGAACGCAGCCCGCCCGCAACCAGCGGGATGGCGCCGGCGGCGCACCAGCCCCCCGGCGCCTGTGGCCGGTGCGCAGCTCGGCGGCTCGGCGCCCCGGGCAGTCAGCGCGCGCCGGAGCAGAACAAGCGCGACCCCTTTGTTTTGATCTCCCCCCCCTGATGGGGTACATTAATGAGCACATCGGGGTGAGCGCCCCGCCCCGAAGCCAGGAGGAAGCCATGAACAACAACGTGATCGACTGGAAGACCGGCGCCACCTACGCGTGCCCCCGCTGCAACCACGACTCGGTGGGCAACCCCAACAGCTGGGAGGTGTACACCTGCTGCAACTGCGGCACCCGCTTCGCCCGCTTCCCGCGCCTCCAGCGCTTCCTGCGCCACGTCGGCATCACCTGCGAGTTCTGCACCGAGCGCCACCCCGTCGTCGTCGACGGCAAGCCCTTCGGCTTCCTGCGCAAGCGCCACAACGGCGTCGGCACCCACGCCCGCCACCAGGTCGAGGCATGGCAGTACGACACCGACGAGATCCCCGACCACAGGGACCGCGTCCTCTACCGCGACACCTGCGCCACCCGCGCGGACGCGCTGGCCTCTCTCGCCCGCGCCCGTAGCTGGAACGGCGTCGAGGACGACTTCAGCCCCGTGCTCGCCGTCGTCACCGACGAGGAGTTCGACAAGTACTACAACGTCGACCACCTCACCAAGGAGCAGCAGGAAGGCCTCCACGACGGCACTCTGGAGGTCTACGGCGTCGGCGTCATCCGCACCCACGACGCCCCCAGCCGGATGCGCGGCTGGTTCTACCCCGAGACCGGCACCTTCAGCTGGGGCCTGATCGCACCCGCCGGACTCGAAGGCCTCTACACCCAGCACCTCCCCGAGGCCCTGGCGCCCCACGCCCCGCAGCTCTGACACACACCGGCCCGCCGCCCCAAGGGAGACGGCGGGCCAGTCGGCCCGCACCGCCCGGCGGCCGGCCGCCCGCACCGAGCACAAAGGCGCAGCAGGCGCCCCGCCTCCGGGCCCCGACACGACAGGAAGCACCCCCCATGAGCACGCACTACGCCAGCCCGACGCACATCCTCGCCCTGGTCAAGGGCGCCGCCGAGGGCGACGCGATCAAGCACATCACCCCGATGGGCCTGGGCACCCACCTCGACGACGCCGTGGCCTGCGGCCTGCTCACCATCGGCAGCGACGACTACGACCTGCACCCGACCGATACGGGGCGCGCCCTGTACGAGGCGCACCTCACCGGCCTCCCGGACGGCCGGGCCAACCACTGGGGCAGCGCCGTCCCCCGCGCCGCCGTCGACCAGGTGCACCGGCTCCACCTGAAGGCCACCGGCCGCGCCGTCGTCGTCGAGGCCGAGCTCACCGGGCCGGGCCACGGCACCGTCACCGTCACCCACGGCACCCGCCACGCCACACCGCCCCGGGCCGCCCTCGGCCGCACCCGCAACGCCCCGGGCCGCGCCACCGGCTGGTACATCGACCCCACCCCGGACGGCACCGCCCCGGCCCGTGCCACTGGGCGCACCAAGGACGACGTCATCCGCCGCTACCTGCGCACCCTCGGCGTCTGGCCCGAAGCCATCACCTACGCCCGCATCCGCTACACACCCCCGCGCTGAACACCCGCCCGCACCACGCCACGACAGGCCCCCCGGGCGAGAACGGCAGGCGGCGCAGCACACACCCAAAGACCCTGCACATTTGACATCTACCCCCCTTTTGAAGTACATTAGTAACTGACGGTGAGGGGAACACCCCGCCCTCACCCCTTCGGGAAAGGACCCCATGAACCAGTCCGAGGCAGACCAGGCCCGCACCCTCGCCGGTGAAGTCACCAAGCTCATCGGGACGTTCGAAACCGACAGCACCCTGACCGACCCCCAGCAGGCGATCGACTTCCTGACGCTGATGCACACGGAACTGCTCGAATTCGCCGACAACCCGGCCGACGACCGCCTGCGCCGTGGAATCGAAAGCCGCGTCACGAACTTCATCGACCTCACCCGCAAGGCCAGCCACCAGGCCGCATAGCACCGCGCGAGCCCTCCCCAGGACCCCAGCAGCCGCAACAGCCCCAGCACGGACGAGACAACGCGCACAGGGGCCCCGGCCCCTCCCCGGCCGGACGACCACGGTGTTGCCGCGCCCGGCAACACCCGCCCAGCACAGCCCCGGGCCCCGGGCCGCGATCGAGGTGGTCACCGCCCGGGGCAGCCAATGGCTCGCCCTCGTCCCCCACCCCGCCCTCGCCCGCCGCGCCCTGGCCGGGCCACGGCGGGCCCCGGCGCCACCTCGTACAGAACCGGAGCACCATCCGATGGACACCACCACCGCGAAGCCCGACACCGCCACCCTCTGGCAGAACCTCGCGGACGCCCTGAACGCCCTCGTCGGCGCCGAACTCCACCCCGATTTCCACGACCGCTACGGCAGCGGCAACAACTGGCAGCACCAGCCCTACGCCTCCGGCAACCACGGCAACAGCCCGTGGGTGGTCTTCGACCTGCGCGAACGCGCGTACACGGTCACGACCCGCGAACGCACCCTCGCCGGGGAGCACTCCCGGCCCCGCCGCCGCAAGCGCCGCTGACCCCCACCGCGAACGCGGGACGCGGCGCGGCGACCGGCGGCGGCGTCCGAGATACGGGGCGCGGCCAGGACGGCCGGGCCCGGACGGAGAACGCGCCCGAGGTCCCGCGCGGTGCGCCCGGGGCCCTGCGCGGTGGTTCAGCCGGCGCCGGCCTCCTCGGCGGCGGGCTCCCCAGCGGCGGGCTCCTCCTGGTCCTGGGTGAGCGGCGGGTACTCGGCCAGGATCTGCTCGAGCACCTTGTAGAGCGCGCCCGCCCGTGCGCTGCCCGAACTCCCGAAGGCCTCCCGCTCGGCGGTCAGCAGCAGCAGCCAGTGCGCGCCCGTCATCCGCATCCGCTGGGCCGCCCGTACCGCGGACAGCACACGGCGCTGCTCCTTCGCCCCCAACGGCCCCCGCACCGGCGTCACCAGCTGGTGCGCGGGACCCCGCAGCGCCTGCCGCAGATGCAGCGGCACCTCGTCCCACGCCGGGTCGTCCTCCCCGGGCAGCAGCCGGCCCCGGCCCGCTCCCGTCTCCACCCGCACCACCCGCACCACCGACACCGCCGACACCGCCGAGGCGGACGAGGCGGAGGCCAACGTCGAGGCGGCCGGCTCGGACGAGGCATCATCGGCCGCCTGCAGCTCTGCCTCCCTCGGCCCCGGCACAGCCGCGGACCCTTCCACCACCGTGCCCTCCGGCGCCGCCGCCCCCTCCCCGGCACCAGGCCCGGCCCCGGAGACCAGGACGGACCCGTCGACGGACCCGGCCGCACGGCCGGGCTCCGGGGCGGCCCCGGCAGAACCGGGCGCGGACCCCGCGCTCCCGGAGCTCCCCGCGACGGCCGGCGCCACGAAGTCGGCCACCACCTGCTCCAGGACCTCGAACACCCGCCGCGCCCGCTCACTGCGCGCACTGCCGAACGACTCCCTCGGCGCCCCCAGCAACGCCAGCCAGTGCTTCCCGCCCATCCGCCGGCCATCAGCCGCCCGCAGCGCGTACCGCACCCCCGAATTCCCCTTCTCCCGCAACACCGCCGGCTCCTGCGACACCAGCCGGTGCGCGGCCACCTCCAGGTGCTGACGCAGATGCAGCGGCACCTCCCGCCACAACCCGTCATCCGGCCCCGGCAACACCAGCCCCCGAGCCACACCCGCCTCCACCCGCACCGGCCCAGCGTCCCCACCACCCGAACCGCCAGACCCGCCCGTACGGCCCGTACGGGCCTCGGCGGCGCGCCCCGGCGCAGCAGCAGCGGACAGCTCCCCGGCGGCCGCCTCGGCCGCCGGGACGCCGCCCGCCGGCACCCCCGCCCCGTCCGGCCCCGGCTCGGCCCGCCCGGCGCCCCCGCACCCGCCCCCGCGCACATGAGCAGCCAGCCCCGCCGGCGCCCCCGCGTACGCACACCCCCCACAACGCGCCCAGCCCGCCCGGTCGACCGCCTCCTGGACCACCGAACGCTCCGGCCCGAACCCCGACTCGACCAGACGCTCCGGCAACGTCACCCCGCCCTGCACCGCACGCAACGCCGCAGCGGCCGTGATGTCGTGCCCGAGCATGAACCAGCGCCCGATCCCCGCCTCCCCACCACACCCGCAGAAGCAATCACCCGTCGGCACCAACCGCTTTTCCCTCGTCACCGTCACAGTCCCGGGACCCTAGCGGCACCACAACCCCCACCTCAGCCCAACCGACCACCCCGACCGGAACCGACCGAAACAGACCAGACCACGCGCACGAATGACCACCACGCACACCACCCACGCCACCACCCCGAGCCCTACCAACACGCAGCAGCACCACACAAAGCCACCACACAAGACCAGCACCCCGGACCAACACGCCCCAACAGCGCGCTACAACAGCGCGTCCCAACAGCGCGCTACAAGAACGCGATACAGAGCCACGCCACATGACGCGCTGCAACAGCACGAGGCAACAGCGCGACACGACAGCACCCCCTCCCCCACACCCCAACCACCGGCAGACCGGGGCGGCGACGCGGCCGGGCCGGGCGCGGCGGGGCCAGCGGGCGCGGCGCGGCGACGGGCGGACGGGACGGCACGGCCGGAGGCCACGGACACAGCAGAACCCGGCGGCCCGCCGACGGACGGACGGGCCGGGGGCCAGGCGCGGTGGCCGGGCGGACGGGCCGGCGCGGCGCGGCGCGGCGCGGCCGGGGGCGGAGCCGGGGGGCGGGCGGGCCGACGGGGCGGACGGCGCGGCGCGGGCGCCGGAAGCCCGACGGCGCCGGGCCAGGGCGGCGGGGGCGACCGACGGCGGGAAGGACGCCCGGCGGCCGACGGCAGGCCGGACGGCCGGGGCGGCGACGGCGCGACGGGAGACCGGAACGGGGAGGCGCCCCGGCGCGGCGGGCCGGGCGGTGCCGAGCAGCGGAGCAGCAGACGAGGCAGCGCGGAGCAGCGGGCAGCGCCGGGCGGACGTACGACGACAAACGCGGTCCGGCGTACAGGCCGACCAGCGCAGCACGGCCAGCAGCAACGGGGACACCGGACGGACTGCCGGGTGCGGACGGGCGCGGCAGGGCGGTGGGCGTCCGGACGGGCGGCCGGGCGCGGACGGGCCGACGGGGTGGCGGGCGCGGCGGAGCGGGGCCGGGCCCGGGGCGGCGGCGCCGGGCGCCGGACGCGGCCGGACGGGCGGCCCGGGGCGGCGGCCGGGCGGGGTGGCGGGCGGCCGGACACAGAGGCGGCGGCGTCAGGCGGTGGTGTCCGGCCGGGGCGCGGCGGGTGGCGGCGGCGGGCCGGGCGAGTTCGCCCGGGACCGTTATCGGTGGGCCGGCTCGTCGTTGAGGATGCGGAGCCCTGCCCGTTTACTCGCTGCTGCTGGAGTTGCCCGTGCCCGTCCTCACGGCCCCGCCCGCGTCCGCGCGGCCCGTTCTCGCGCCCATCGGGAGCCGCGGCCCGGTCGAACAAGCCGTGGTCGAGGGCGCGCTCGCCTCGGCCGGGCCCGAGACGCTGGTGCGCATCGACGTACCCCAGCCCGACGGCTCGGTGCGCCTGTACGCGGCTTGGACCGACGGCGGCGGCCCGCTGGCCGATCACATCGACCGCGTCGCGCTCGCGCGCGGGCTGGACGCCTGGTCCTGGGTCGAGATCCTCACGCACAGCGCCCGCACCACCCACCGTGGCCGGATCGAGGTGCGCGCCCACCCGCTGCGGCAGGTCCTCGCCGACGTCGAACGCGGGCACCGGGGCAGCGAGGAGTACCGGGCCGGCTTCGCCCGGATGCTTGCCGACGACGCCGCGCGAGCCGACCGCCCGCCGCTGCCCGGGATCCCCGCCTGGCCGGGCGTCGGCCCCCGGCTGTGGCACCGTTACGCGGGAGACAGCTTCACCGTCGAGCGGCACTGGCTCGGCCGCTGAGAGGACCGCACGATGCCCGCCACGTTCAGCACCATGACGCCCGGGAACCCGGTGAGCGAGGCCTACGCCCGCCTCATGCACGGCGCCGACCTGGTCGATGCCGCCCGGCTCACGCCCGAGGAAGAGCAGCGCTGCCAGCGGGAGCTCTCCCGGATCTGGGAACGGCTGCTGCACAACGCCGAGGTGACGAAGTGGCTGGCGCCGGGGCAGGACCTGAGCTGGCGCAGCGGGATGCCGCGCCGCCGTGTACTGCGCACGAAGGACGGGCGCACCACCGATCTGGTCCGGCTCATCCCCTGGGTGCTGCGCGAGAAGCTCGCCGGCGACGTGCTCTACGAGGACACCGTCCGGCGCGAGGAGCAGGTCGTCCTCGGGCACGGCCTAGAGCCCGGCGACGCCGCCAGCGTCCGCTTCAGGAGCACGAACCCGGTGGCCGTCGAAGGGGAATTGCTCCAGCCCGGCCGGGAGCGCGAGGTCGAGCGGTTCGTCGACCTGCAGATGATGCTCGCTGCCTACACCGCGCAGCCGTACTTCGTGCCGGCCTCCGAGGCGTTCGACGCCGTCACCGGCTTGCCGCCCGAACCCGAGGCGCAGCTGCGGCTGACGGGCGAGGCCGTCATGGTCTTCCACGACGGCGTTCCGCTGCCTGCCGTCACCGCCGACGACGAGGACCTCCACGCCCACGTCGCCGCGCACTTCGGCGCCGGGCCCGACGCGTTCTTCGGCGGCAGTCCGCTCGTCATGGGCGGTGTGCTCCTGGCCCACCCGGACGACGGCACCGACGCCGCGCTGATGTTCAACCCGCTGCTCGGCTGGCTGATCATCGCCAAGATCATGTACGACGGCCGCTACGCCTGGTCGATGCACCCGGTCCACCGGCTCGACACCAACCCCGGCCCGGCCGCCCGCGTACTGCGTAACTACGCCGCCCTGAACGCGCTGGAGGACTGGGACACACCCCCGCCGATCCCGGGCCAGGCCCGCACCAGCGGCAAGGGTAAGAAGAACCGGCTGCCTGCGGCGCAGCGGCGCCAGCAGCAGCTGGAACAGGCCGCCCGTACCCCGCAGGCCCGTCTCGGCGCGCTCCTCGGCGTCCGCGTGCTCCGCTTCACCGCACCGCCCCACCAGGCCGCCACTGTCCCGCCGCCGAGCACGCCAAGCTCGTCGGGCAGGGCGCCCGCGCAGTACCGCGACTGGCGCCGCGCCCACTGGACCCGCAACACCCGAGTCCACCTCCTCGACGAACACGGCCGGCCCTCCGGCCCCGTCTACGGCCCCGACGCCATCGAGGGCGAGACGTTCACCCGGCGCCGGACCCGGGTGAAGGGAACCTGGATCAACGAGCACCTCCCTTCGCGCCCCGGTCAGCCGGCCGTCTACGCGGTGGACCCGCAGCTGGCCCGGACCAGCACGGAACCCTCCGACCGCAACCGCACCTGACCGACCCGGAAGAGAGGAGACTCCGACCGCAGCGCGTGCGGGAAAGGGCCCTCCTGGGCAGAACGCATCTGGCATCCTGGGGGCAGCCGGGCAGCCCCGGCCTTCTGCCCCGCGCACGCGGGGATGGCTCCCGCTAGGAGCATTGCTCTTCTGCTTCCCGCGCGAGTGGGGATGGCGTCACCAGGCGAACGCACCGGCCACGGTGTGCGGCCTGGACGCGTACCCATCCCCTCACAGCCAGGAAGGCCCGCCGTGCCCGAAGACACCGCCCCGTCCAGTTCGCCCAGCCCTCTCGACCAGACTGTGGCCGCGCTCGCCGCGGCATACCCCGGCCTGCGGCAGACAGAACCGTCGAAGTTCGGCGCGCCCCTCGCCGACGTACGGCTCACCCCGCAGCGCACCGCCCGCTTCGCATGGGCCGGCTACGAGGTGCAGGTGGCCGTCGGCCACGAGGACCACCTCGACCGCGACGACCCGGACAGCACCACGCTGTACCGAGAGGTCCGCGCTCACGCCACCCTCCTCGTCCCCCAGACCGTCCAGGTAGACGGCATCGGGCACGTCGAATGGGAGATGACCAACTCCCGGTCGGAGATGGGGTTCCCCGCCGCGTTCGCCGTGGCGGCCGCGGACCAGCACGACCCGCGGTTCGCCGCCGCCGTCCTGTCGACCGTGGCCAAGGCCCTCGCGTACGCCCGCCTGGCCAGCAAGCACGCGGTCGTCCAGGCGGAGAAGGCCGCCGACGAGGTCCGGTGGGAGAGCGAACGCCCGGCGGGGGTCAGCCCGCGCAAGTGGCTCCGGGACAAGCGGGCGTAGCGGGACGCGGCAACGTCTTAATCCTCCGGATGCCGCCGTCCTCCGTGGGCCCGGACAACGAGAAGTCCTCGGCGACCGCTCTGGGCGGTTGCCGAGGACTTCCTGAGTTGTCGTCCCCTGGTACAGGGGCATTGCTGGCATCTGCCGATGTTTCTGGCATTGACCTGCGATGGAGCATCCCCTGATACAGGGGTTCACGTGGGAACGCTGATGCGGAGCACCTTCGGCCCACCCCGGGAGCGGGCGGCGGCTGCGTCCCAAGGCCACAGCAAGGACCGTAGCGCGGTGGAAGCACCGCGGTCCAACTTCGTCACTCGCAAGGGTGAGTGCCAGTCTGCGGGCCCGCGCCGTGAGACGGCGCTTCTTGATTTCGCAGGCTGAAGTGCCGTCTGCGACCCACATCGAAGGTTCTCGCACAGGCGCTGAATCTCAGACCGGCACAACAGCGAGCGCGCGCGGCGGCGGGAACCGGGCGACTCGGGGCGGGGCGGGAGCCTACTCCGGCCGATGGAGGGAGGCCAGGGGGAGCAGCCCACGCCGCAGCGCCTCCCGACTGAGGATCTCCACCTCGGCACCAGCGGCACGGAGTGCGTCAGCAGCTCGGGCTAGGCGACGCTCGGCAGCAGCGAGTTCGGCGACTACGGACTCATTGCTCGGTCCGCATCCAGTTGGCGCGGGTTCACAGGGTCCGTCCAGCAGTTCCATGGACGCCTCCGGCCCGTCGGAGGGTTCCTCCCGCAAGGCGCTGCGAACGAACACTCCCTTCCCCTGAACCGCGTAAACCAGACCTTCTCGCTTGAGCACACGCACCGCGTGCTGCGCAGTCGAATTGGCGATCTTAAAACGTTCCTGGAGCACCCGCGCAGAAGGAATCTGATCGCCGGGTTCAAGCGCGCCCGACAGTATCTCTTCCCGGAGGAATTCCGCCGTCCTGACGTACGGGGGCCTAGGGTCATGCTCCGGATCGCCTACCGCGCCCACAGCGCCGAGACGCCCCATTTGGCCTGCCAACCGTGCGGCAGGGAGTACGCCGCAAACGTAACTTCCGCGCCCGACAACGGAGTAGACCAACCCCTCCCGCTTTAGCACCTTCAGCGCGTTCTGCACAGTCGAACTGGAGACGCCGAAGCGCGCTTGAAGCACCCGCGCCGACGGCAGACGGCTTCCGGGGGCATATTGCCCGACCTCAATGGAGGTGCGCAGCATCTCTGCGGCCTGCAGGTAGGGCGGCCTCGAGTCCTCTTCCAACGGCAACGTCATGCGCCAACCCTGGCAGCGCAAGCCTGTGGACAGAGGGCGGCACGGAGCAGCTCACCAGCGGCGGCCGGGGCACGGGCGGCGCGGCGACGGGCACTTTGCAAAGTACAGAACCAGGCACGACGACGCGTTCTCAGGCGGTCATGCGCAACCTCTCGTCCCAGCAGCAGGTGCCCACCCACCCGCTGTCGTGCCGGTGCGCGGTGGCCACAAGGATCTCCTTCCGGCACATCTTGCACGTCTCCAGCTCTGCGTCGAGGCCGTGTTGTTCGAGCACCGCAGCGATCTGCGCGTCGGTGGGGTGGAAGTCGAACGACTGGTCTTCGGTCAGCACCTGGTCGTCACTGCGGCGCACCAGATCATAGGAACGGCCGTCGATGCCGTTCCAGACCAACTCCCGGACGACGTACTGCTCCCCGTCTACCGCGAACGGGTCGTGGTCGATCTCGCGGACGACGACGGTTCCGGGCCTCGATGCGTTTCCCATGCGGCTGCCCACTTCCTTGGAGTGTCAGGGGGTGAAGGTGGAGAAGCTCGTACTTACGGCTGCTGCGCGCGGTGCTTGTGGTCGATCTGCTCCACGCGGGCGCTCAGGCGGGCGACGGTGTGGCGGACGTCGTCAACGGCGTCACGCAGAACCTCCTCCAGGGCCTGCCGCATGCTATGGGCGTCACGCTCGTTCGCGATGGCGTAGGCCGTGCCCACATCTACGCCTTCCAACGACACGGTGCCTGCAATCAGGACATCGTGGCTGTCCAGCGGGTCGTAGTAGCACCAGGCGTCCTCAGCCGTGGGGCGGCGCCCCTGGACCGTAACGGTGTAGCCCTCGTGGAGGAAGCGGGCGGTGCCGTCGAGGTCGAGGCGGAAGCCCGGGTCGGCGGGGGCGCTGAGCTGGCGCAGTTCCATACGGGGTCTCCGGGGTTTTGTGGTGTCGCCGGTCGGGGTGGGGAGGGCGCGCCGGCCCGGCAGAGGGTCAGTTGTCCAGAAGCGGGCCGTAGTGGTGCTGGTGGAGGTCGATGGCCTCGTGGATGTCGGTTTCGGCGAAGCCGCACGTCACGGGTGTGAGCGTGCCGTGGGAGAAGTCGATGGAGATGTCGAGCAGGACGGCCAGCAGGTCCTGGAGGTCGCGCGGGGACAGGGTCAGGGTGTGGCGGGCGCTGCCGGGGAAGAGCTGGGCGGTGACCAGGTGGGCCAGGCTGTGCCAGGCCGGATCCGGCCGGCTCAGGAGGTCGGCGCACAGGTGGCGGGCGATCGCGGTGGGCAGGGTGACGATCGGCGCGGCGAGCATGGCGTTCGGCCGGCAGCGGTAACGGGCCACGGGGCGCTCCTTACGTGGACGGCGGTACGGGTGGGTGCTCCTGCGGGGGCTCGAACCCCGTTTCCCGGCTTGAAAGACCGGTGTCTTACCCATGGACGACAGGAGCCGGGAAGGGCCAAGCCCGCCGCGCGAAGACGGTCGGCCCTGGCCCACGTTGTGTGTCAGCCCTCCGGGGCAGTCCGCGGGGCCGGAGAGTTGGCACTTACGAACTGGAGGAACCAGTCGGGAACCTGGCCCAGCTCGGCGTGGTAGCGCGTCCAGATCTCCCGGACGGGAAGGCGCCGCAGGTTCTCGTCCGGCAGGACTTCGTGGCCGGTTACCTCGATGCTGTTCCAGCGGGGCGTGGCGTCGCCGTCCTGGAACCAGCGGACGCGCAGCCGGACGGGCCGGACGCGGTAGCTGTCCTCGCCGTCCTCGACGGTGAAGTCCGGGCCGCACTGCCCCTGCCATACCTTCTCGTACGTCCGCTGTGGCGGCCTGGCCGTCATCGCGTTGTCGTACTGCACCACCTCGTCGAACCGCTCCACGCGCAGCGAGGGCGTGAACTGCGCGGGTTCGGACGGGCCGTCGGCAATCTCCATGTCCTGCTTCCTTTCATCCCAGCACGGTCGGTTCACCCAGAAGGCCGCCGCCGGGACGGTTCGGGTGGCGCGGCCGCGGCCCCTGCGGGTGCGGCCGGCTCAGGTCCGGGTGATGCCCCCTGGCTCGCGCACTGTGCGGGACGCGGGCACGGCAGGTCAGGTCCTGGGCCTGGCGGGCTGCCGGGACGGGAAGCGAGTCGGTGCACGGCGTGGGGGATCCGTACGGGTCGCATGTCCCGTCCCGGCAGGGCCGGGGGCACCGCTCCTCGGGGTGAGGCGAGCGGTGAGCGCTCCTGCGGGGACTCGAACCCCGTTTCCCGGGTCGACAACCCGGTGCCCTACCTATGGACGACAAGAGCCTGCGTGAACGTTCTGCGTACCCTCGGCGGGATTTGAACCCGCGGTCTCCCCATTGAGAGTGGGGTGAGTTGAGCCGGACTACTCCACGAGGGCGTGGATTTCCCGCCGTCGGCCGGGGATCGGATCAGGTAGGGCCCGTGAGGGCTTGCTCGTCACCTTCCCCGGCCGGGGCGGGGCCGCCGTCGGCTCCTCCCCAGGAGCCTCGGGCGACGCGTGCCAGCGGACCGGATCCGCCGGGGGAAGCATCACCTTCCGCTGGCACGTCGTGGACTCTGCGGGTACTGCTCCCGCTCTTCCCCCACACGGGGGCGTGCTGCTGACACCACGAGTCCCGGAGGGCGCGCTTTCCCTCCTTCAACCCGCGCCGGGGATCAACCGGGCGGGTTCGTTCTGCTGTGCCGGTGCGCACCCTCTCAACGGGGACGTCGCCTCTGGAGGGGCACACACCAGCACATCGCGATCCGAGGGGAGTTGAACCCCTGCCCTCGATGCCTCAAGGGCCAGCTCCTGTAGCTGCGGACCTGCCGGACGGCCCGATGCGGCCGCTCCTGACTGTCCGGCGTCCTGCGGGGTCGATCACCCCCGTTGACCCTTTTACATTAACGCATGAGGGGGGGTGCGTCAACTTTTAAGGGTCAGTCGAGGGGGTGGCGACCCTGCGCGGCAGGTACGGCGCCGCGCTCCGCCCATCCGCGCGCGGACGCTAGCGAACGGGCTCGGACATCCGCCTCATTGACGCCCAGAACCGCTCCGGGGAGTTGGCGAGGACGCCCCGTGGATGCCCGAGAAGCTCCTCTGCGTGGCTTGCCACGCGGAGGCGCAGGTCCTCGTCGGTCCAGTGCTCCGCGAACTGGAGGCAGTCGGCACGCATCAGCTCCAAGGACTCCACGATCTGGTCCAGGTCCTGCGCATTCAGCCCGGAAGCCTCCCTGCGCTCCGCCACGAAAGACTCGATCGACGCCTCGATTTCGCGAACGACGGAACGAGCGCACTCGCTCTCGGAGAACGCGACCATGCGGGACTCTCGATTCATCAAGCTCCTTAAAGAGGGCGGGCGGCGTGCTTGCACACCCACGTTCATTAATGTACCCCACAATGAGGCCATGCGACAACTTTTCAGGGTCGCCATTGAGAGGTTCCGCCAGTCCAGAGGCCCACGTCCCGGCCGCGAAGCCTCGGCGGCAACCACGGACATCGCAGCCCCCGCCGGCTCGGGAGCGGCAGCCGGGGCGAGCCTCGGGCTTCGGCAACCTGCATTCACGGGGTCGGCCGGGCCGTTACGATGGCGTGTGTTCCAAGGGCAACCGCGCCGCGCCCGGTCCACCACCACCTCGACGCCCACACCGCCGCAGGGGACCGCAGACGTCTGAGACTCGCGCGAGCGATCTCGTCATGCCCTCCTCCTGGACGGCCGACGCGTGTGGGGCAGCAGGCCGGACAAGGACGCGAGACGCATGACCAACCCCCGCAACCGGCAACTCGACCGCACCGTGCGTGCGTACAAGCGTGCACACCCCGGCATCACCCTGGACCAGGCCCGAGCTGCTGTCGCCGCCCGATCCGGCAGTCAGCCCCGCCTCCCGGCCCGGATCCCCGCCGCCCCCCTGCCCCGCCCCGCCGAGCGGCTGGAGGGCTACATTCAGCGCGTCGCCGCGGCGGCCGGCGTCCAGCGACACCGGGCCATGGAACTCCTCGGCCTCGAGCCCGGCAACTCCGCCACCGACCGTCTCGACGAACTCGCTGCGGGCCCACTGCCCGACCACTCCGTACGCGGCCTCGTCGCGGCCACCGGCATGACCTCTGACCAGGCCCGCGCCCTGACCGCCCCGCGCAGCGCCGTCGGCCGGATCCCGGACCTGGAGAACTTGGCGCGGCAGCTCCTGAGCGAGAAGCACATCCGGCCCGGAGGCGCCGGCAAGACCCGTACGGACGCCGGCGACCTCGCCCGGCTCCTCGCCGAAACGAGCGGGCAGCACACTCTCCTGTTCGACCTGCCCGCCACCGAACCGCGCTCGACCACTTACACCCCGATCCTCGTCGACCTGGACTGGCCGGCCGATGGCGCCCGGCCGCCCATCGATCCCGAGGTCTTCGACGAAGTCGCCGAGGCTCTCGGGATCGGGCAGGACACCGAGACGGATCCCCCGCCGCGCAAGTAACCCGCCTCCCGGTCCGTCGTGAAAGGGAGTGCCGTGAATCAGTACGACCCGGCGCGTCGGGGGTCCGGCGACACTCCGATCTACGCATCTCTCGTCCGCGAGCGCGGAGACGTCCCGCTGAGGCCAAGCGGGGCGCGGCGCAGCTGCTCGCCGAGACCGGCCGGGCCGTTGACTTCCGCTCGGTGCGCGTGATCTGAGCAGGAGGGACCGGCCGCCCGAGGAGGCCAGTCGGGTCGGTGTCAGGCGGTGCGGTGGCGCATGGCGATCACAGTGCAGTCGTCGCGGTAGCCCTCGGCGTCCTGTTCGGCGGCTGCGGCCAGGGCGCTGGCCAGGGCCTGCGGATCGGCGGCGTGCGTACGGCACAGGGCCGTCATGGTCGCCGCATCCACGTGGTCGGGGATGCCGTCCGAGACGAGCAGGACGAGGTGGTCTTCCGGGATCTCCGCGACGCTGCACGTTCCCCAGCCGGCCTGCGCGAGGCCCAGCCGGGAGCAGTCGTCGTACACCGCGGTGAGGTCGGGGGCGAAGCCGTGCCGGGCCCGCAGGTAGTTGCCCATGGTCATGTCGGTGGTCACCAGGGTGACCTCGCCGTCCTTGACGGAGTAGACGCGCGCGTCGCCGATCCAGTACACCGCGGTGGCACAGCCCGGCTCCATGCTCACGTAGACGGCGCTCGTGTGCGGCACCGTGTCGTGGGCCTGCGCCATCATCCCGGCGGTGGTCAGTGCGGCCAGGCCGCCCTGGACCATCCCCATCTGCGTGATGGCCGTGGGCACCGTCGCGGCGTAGCGCACGGCCTCCTTGCCGTGGCCCGCGCTGTCGACGACGGCGGCCGTCACGCGGTCGCTGCGCCGCTGGAAGTCCGCCCCGTCCGCGTACGGCGGCTCGGTGCCCGGACGCCGCGCCATTCCCACGAGCACGGCCTCGGTGGTCGTCTTCGTCATGGTTGTGCCTCCTTCGCCTCGCTGGCCCCGGAGCAGGCCCGCACTGAGTACCGCTGGGAGCACTGGAGGGGCAAAGAACGTGCTACTTCACGAAACTGGGGCTGGTGTGCCGGGTGAGGTCCGCGCGGGGTTCACTCCCCCCTCCTCCCGGTGGATGAAGACGTAGCGGCCGGTCGGCCGCCAGGACCAGCGTGCAGCCAGGGCGCGCGGCCGGGCCTCGGACGTGGTCAGGCTGTCGCGCCCCAGGGCTCGGGTCGGGGATCAGCAGGTTCTCGGCCTGTCGGGAGTCGCCGGCGGCGAGGTGCCGCGCAAATGCCGCGAGATCGGCACGATTGAGGATCAGAGGCCCTTCGTGCTGCCGGTGTTCAGTTGTCCCGACGCCGAGGGACTCATCGTCCTAGCCGCCGAACTGCGCGACGCGGTCAGAGGTGCCGGTACGGTCCGCACGGTCCAGGGCATCCGGCCGATGACCCGAGGCGAGGAACTCGGCACGGGTGCCGACCCTGGTGCACGCGTCCGAGGACCACTCCAGGTAGAGGTCTTCGCCGAGTGTCGCCTTGATGATGCAGAGTCCCATGCGGTTCCTCCCGTTGCAGGGCGTAGCTGAACGGGCGAGCAGCTGCTCGCTTCCGGTGCGGGTGGGGCCGGAGGTCATTGTCGCCCGCCCTGGACGGCCGCGAGGCCTTCTCCTGGTCTCGGGTGGGTCTGGCAGAACCCAGGTAGCACAAGGCCGAGCGGCCGGCAGTGACGAACTCCCTCGACGGTAGCCGCAGTTCACTCACAGTCGAGGCCATCCCGCCCTGCTTCCCCGCGGATTGGCGGCCGCCAAGAAGGGGGCTCACAACGCCACGTGCGACCCTTTTAGATTGACACATGATCCCGTTGTGGGTAAAATAATAAGCGTCAAGAGGGGTGATCGACCTTCTGGACGCCGGACAGTGAAGGGCGGCCGACCCGACCTGCCCGGCAGGCCCGTAGCTCAGTCAGTAGAGCGGCCCCCAAGCCGGGGGACGGTCAGGGGTGCAATCCCCCTCGGGCCACCATGCGGCTGCCGCACCCATGCGGCGGTCGCACACCGCGAGGACGCCGAGCCCGTCCCCAAACGACGAGGTGGTCGCGCCTGCGACCCGAGCCGCGCCCACGCGCCCGCGACCGCGGCAGGCACCCCGCGTCGACATTCACCCAGTTCGCTAGAGACCGTGAGGACCTCGCACCATGCCCAACCTCAAGCCCGCAGACGCTGCCTACGCATGGATGAGCGCCCAGGACGGGCCTGTGACGTACGAGGACATCGCCCACGCCATCGCCGACGACACCAACACCGAGGAGTGGAACGCCGCTCACAAGGCCATCGTGCACCTCGAGTTCGAGGGTCGCCTGGTCAACTTGTCCGCCCGCGAGTGGGGCAAGGTCGGCGTCACGGCCCGTAGCCCCCGCAAGGGCCGCCACCGGTACCTCGCCACCGACGCCCAGTTCAAGGCGTGGAACCGGCCCGTGTACTCCGTGATGTGGGTGTCCTCGGACTTCATCGGCGAGACCGACGCCGATGCCTGGACGCGCGGCTACGCGCTCAAGGGCGTGAAGATCACCGGCGACGAGTACGACATCAACGGCATCCGCTCTGATGACTGGTCGCGCTACTTCTGGACCGGACATGCCCGCAACGCGGCCGACGCGTACGCGCAGGGGTTCCTCGGGTGCGCCTACGACGTATGGGACCGGTCCGACTTCGAGGCGGACGTCGAGGAGATCGCCGAGATGGTCGCCCGCGTGCACGCCGAGTTCGTCGACGACGACACCAGCGACCCCGAGTACATCGCCGCCGTCGTGCGTGACCTGCAGGCCCGCCGTGCCGCCGAGGCGGCTTGATGCTGTACCGCGAGGGAGAAGTCAACTGCGGCCACTGCCGCGAGCCGCAGGGCACCGCCGTCGACGACTACAACGGCGAGACGCACGAGGACGGCGAGGTCACGTTCACCCGCGAGCCGTGCATGCGCTGCCGCGTCCACAGCCTCGGCGTCCAGGAGCGCTGCGACGACGACTGCCCCGACTGCGAAGACCGCGGTGATGGGTGACGGCCACGCCGCAGACGAGCCCCCTGGCGGCGGCACCCGCCCACCGCTCCGCACCCGGCGGAACCGGGAGATCGGAGGAACCACGATGAGCCTGGACCACTCGTTCTTTGCCGTGTACGGCGCTGAGCTGCCCGGGGCGGACTGGGAGCACGTCTATGACCGCCTGGAGGACCTGCGCCGCACTCAGGGCCCGGCCGGTGACACCGAGGACGTGCAGCTCTTCACCGTTTCTGGCGACCGGGACCCCTCCCGGGTGGTGATCGGGGCCGATGTCGTGAGCTTCGCGCCCGGCAGCTGCAAGCCCGTACGCGACTTCATCCCGTCACCCAAGCGGGACAAGGCCCTGCGGCGGGCCGCCGCGTTCGTGGGGCACGCAGAACCTGTCGAGCCCGGTTGGCTGTTCGTGTACGACCTGAGCTAGCCGGGCGCCGCTCGGCGGCCGCTGGCCTCATCGGCGGAGTGGCACCTCTCACCCCCCGACGACCCTTTTACTTTGACACATGAGTGCCGGTGTCGTAAATTAGAAGAGTCAGCGGGGGTGATCAACCCCGCAGGCGCCGTACGGCGACGCGGACGCGGCCGATCCGCACCGTACGGCAGGCTCGCAGCTACCGGAGCTGGCCTTGAAGGCATTCGAGGCGGGGTTCAACTCCCCACGAGTCACGACGTGTTGGCGCACTCCACCCACCGGCGCTCCGGCAGGGCACACGCCAGCACATCAATCGGACCAGACCGACTGATCCTCGGTCCGGTTGAAGGGGGGAGGACGCTTCCCCTGGAGCGGTAGCTCAGTGGCAGAGACCCCGTTTGGGGTGGTCGCGGGTTCGAGTCCCGTCCGCTCACAAAGTGTCAGCAGGGAGGTGAAGTTCCCCGCGGATCCGGCCTAGCTGACACGCATCCGTTTGCAGCACCTGGGGAGGTCCGCAAACGGACCGGCCGTCGGCCGGGGAAGGTGATGGACGGGTCCTCGCGGACCCAACCTGATCTGCTCCCCGCGCCGATGCCGGACACGCCCTCGTGGAGTAGTGGATATCTCGCCCGGCTCTCAACCGGGAGATCGCGGGTTTTCCGCCGAGGGTACGCAAGTTGCGCAGTGCGCGCCGCTCCTGTCGTTCAACGGAAAGGACGCCGGCCTACGGAGCCGGAAATCGGGGTTCGAGTCCCTGCAGGAGCACCGCCTGACCGCTGTCGCGCCGTCCAACGGTGCCCAGAGGCGATGGCCCCGGCCTCCGGGGCGCGATCGCCAACCCCCGGGGGTGTAGCTCAGAGGCAGAGCGACGGTCTCCAAAGCCGGCAGCGCAGGTTCGATCCCTGCCACCCCCGCCCTGTCTTCTTCTCGCAATGCGTCGCGCCGCTGGACGTCTTCCTCGGCCGTCCCGGTCGAGGAAGATCGCCGGCCGTCTCACCCGACGGGTTCGCCCGGCTGTCCTGCTGCTCTGTAAGGGAGTCCGCCATCGCCACGCAGTACCCCCTCTCCGGAGTGTCGAGGGTCATCCACCCCGACGGCACCGTCGATCGCGTGGAGTTCCACGACCGACCGCAGACAGCCGACGAGACGCGAGTGTTCGCCAAGTACCGCGACCTGTCGCCGCTGGAGCTGATGCGGCGGCTGCGCGCCGCCGAGTGGAATGCGGACGTCGCCCAGTCCGAACGCGATGGATGGAAGACGAGCGCGCAGAGGCTTGAGATGGAACTGGCCCAGGCGGAGCGGAATCTGGCCGCGATCACACCGGACGGGTGGGAACTGCCCAAGACCGTCCGGGAGCTGCTCGCGCACGCCGAAGCACACGGCTGGCGCTCTGCGCGGACCTGGACGCCGCGGGGCACGGACGAGATGCTCCTGAAGATCGTCATCGGCCGGGACACCCTTCCCTCCGACGCCCCCTCGCGGGGAACTCAGTGGCGCTTCGATTTGACCTGGAGCTGTGTACCGGGCTCGGCCCGCCGGGCCCGTGCGGGCCTTGCTCGCACGCCTGACCGCCCGCAGTGGCATGACGCTCCGTCGGTGCGCAAGATCCGCGAAGTGATCAGTGAGCACCCGTACGCGAAGGGCGCAGCGTGATCGCCTTCGCAGTCCTCGCCCTGCTCGTTTTCGGCTACGCCACGGGTCGGCTCCGGCCCTGGGAGCGCTTGGGGATGTGGGTGGAGGACCTGCTCCTGCCGCACAACCACAAGCGCTGGCTCGGCAATCGCGTGCGCGAGTGGGCCCTCTTCACCGCTCTGGCAGTCACGCGGCCCTGGGCCGCACTCGACGTCTGGCGGACGCGCAAGCCCCCTCAGACTCCCTGAACTCCGTCCCCCGTCACCCTGCCGTCCTCAGCCGAGGTCGCTCAGCCCTGGGAGGGGGGCGAGCGCCTGCAGTGATCTGGCGCCGCCCCGAACCGAAGTCGCCCTTACCGCAGAGGAGTTCCTTGACCGTCCGTCATCTCACCGAGCGCGTGGAACTGCCGCTGCCCGGCATCGGCTCCGCTTCAGCGCGCGTCACCGTCCTGGAGCGCGGCCGCGTCCGCTACGTCGTGCGTGCTCCGCACGTCCACGGGACCTTCGTGGTCGTGCCGGAACACATCGCGAACGGTCCGATTCTGCCGGCCACCGTCGCGGTGCAGTTCGGTGACGGCATTGAGCCGCTCGGCAGCTTCTACCGCGAGCACCGGCCCGACGAGCCGGTGGTGCACGGCGTCCGGGTCCATGGCTGGACCGGGCACCTGCACCCGGATGACCTGCCGACCGGCTGGTTCCTGGGCCGCTACGCCGCTGGCCTGCGCAACGGCATTCACCATGAGCTCACCCGCGGCACGGAGCGCCGCACCGAGGCCGTGATCCTCGCCATCCTCACGCACTGGCGCAGCCTGCCCGATCGGCGTGCCCGCATCAGGACGGCGGCGCGGGAGAAGGCAGCTGAGTACGCCGAGCACGAGGGCAACTGCGCGACTGCGGCGGAGGCCCAGGCTGCCGAGCTTGAGCAGGATCGCCGGGCCATACGTCAGCGGCTCTGTGCGCTGGCCGGCATTCTGCGCCGCCGCCCGCGTGCCGTGCAGGTGCCGGATCCCGAGCCGGTGCAGCTGCAGATCGAAGATCCCCGCCGGGGCCCGCTCGGGCAGATCACGGTGCGCGAGGTTGCGGTGAACGCCGAGGTCGCGGGCAGCATCGTCTACGAGGTGACGGGCGCCCGGGTTTCCGGGCGGTTCACGGTCGGACCGAACCGGTACCGGCCGGAGCCGATCCCGCAGGGCATCTGGGTCGCCTACGGCCACGCCAGCGACCGCTACTTCGAGGACGAGCGGGCGCACGCGCCCGTGGTCAACGGAGTGCGTCTGTGCGGCCAGTGGGACCGCGACACGAGCGACGACATCACTCCCACCGCCCCGGACACGATCGGCGCCCGGGTGCCGTCCCGGGGCTCGGCGCCGTACGCCACCGAGCGCCGCACCGCAGCTGTCGTCCGCGCGCTGGCGCTGCACTACCTGCGCCGGAAGGACCTGCCCGCACTGCGCCTGGCCGCCGCGCAGGCCAACGTCCCGAGCCTGCGCGCAGACGCACGGCGGTCGCTGAACGAGGTCAAGCAGCAGCTGGCCATCGAAGAGCGCAATGCGCGCCGCCATCGGGCCCGCGAGCGCGAGCTGCTCTCCCTGGTCCCCGGCAGCACTCGCGAACACCTGTCGGCCGAGGCCGCTTGATGGCCCCAAGCCCGCCGCCGTACCCCGCCCATGGAGAAGCAGCAGCACCCGACGAGCGGAAGCCGCTCCGACGGTGCGCTGCGTGACATGGCCGAACCCACTTCAGGCAATCTCGCCGGGCTGCGCGATGCCCGCGGCGGCGCGGACTTCCCTCAGCAGGACGCCGGCCTGCTGCTCGTCGACGGGGTCGAGGTAGAGCAGTCGCATCAGGATCATCTCCGCGCAGTTCCACCGCTTCTCCCCGTGTGCGACTCGCGCCAGCCCGTACAACCCGCGCAGCAGCGGCCGGTTGGACTCCTCGCGCCACAGGAGCACACCGCCGTTGTATATCGGGAAGGCCAGCGGTACCTCGGCGACGGCGACCGCGCATTCGTACCACCGGCGTGCTGCGTCCAGCACATCGTGGTCCCGCTCCAGGCCGGCCTCGCGTGCGGCGGCGAGATGGAGTTCGGCCCTCACCACGTACGCCTCGGCCGCCGCGGGCTGCTCCGCGTGCAACTGCTCAAGGCGGGCGCGGGCCTCATCCGGTGCGAGGCGGAGGAGCTCCTCGCGGACGGCGGGCAGGAGGCTGTGGGCGTCCGGTAGCCGGTAGACGGGCCGGACGCCCTGGGTGAGCACGTGGCGCCGCCACCGGTCCGGCTCGTCGACCGGCTCCAGCAGCGCCTGGTCGACCTCCTCGGCTTCGTCGTCCCAGTCCTCGTCTTCCTCGGGGGCGCCGTAGTCCAGGGGCTCCACCCCGGCTGCGGCAAGGTAGGACGGGTCGAAGTTGCTTCCGCACGGCTGCGGCTGGTCCTGGTCGCGCGCCCGGTCGGCAGCCTTCATCGCCTCCATGCACAGGCCGGAGTGCAGCAGCTCCATCGAGACCGCGTGGTACTGCTGGGGCCACATGTGCGCACCGATCCCCGGCCCCCAGAACTCGAGGTCCTGCTGTAGCAGGAGCCGCAACGCCATGTCGCAGCCGGCGGCGTCGAGCCGCGGGCCCTGCTGCATGATCCGGTCGGCGTTCTCCTGCACGGTCGTCAGGGCCTTCTGGTAGCCCATGCCCGTTTCGCGGCTGAGCCGGCGGGCGATCCGCGAGAAGTGGGTGGGTGACGTGCGGGGAGTGGTCGTCATGGCGCTCTCCTGAACACGGTCCCGCAGATCGCACCGCCCACCTCGATGCGCCGACAGGACCGACAGGCTGGGCGCGAAGCTGCACTTGCTCTCCGGGGCCGAGCACCGGCTCGGTTCACTCAGGACGGCCAACGGTGGGTCAAGCCGACGAGCGCGCGTCCCCTGGGACGCACCGCGCCCAGAGTAGCGGCCTGCTCGACGCCGATGCTGGCCCTTCGAAGGTTCTCACCCCGTCGAGGGACTGCTGCACCGGTCGAGCAGTGCCCTGAGCAGCGCAACTGCGGTGTCGGCACGGTCTGTCAGCATGGGCACGCCGCTCAGGAAGCGCCAGACCAGACAGTGACGCCTCGGCCCCGTGGCCGTCCCCCGCCATCACCGCACGGCCAGGGCCCAGGTGACCACCTCCGTCGGCCGGCCGTCGCGTGATCGCGACGGCCGTGGCGCTCTACCAGGTGGCGACGCGGGCGATGTGTGCGAGCAGCGCGGCGGTGGCGTCGGGTGAGGGCGGAACCTCGGCGTTGACGGTCATGGTCGAGGCGTCGAAGTCGCGGCTGGCCGTGTGCGTGATCGTGGCGGTGCCTCCGGCGGGGGCCAACGAGAAGGACGGCACTCCAGGCAAACCCTCGGGCAGGGCGGGTGCCGTGGCGGGCCCGTGGGCGGGCGCCGCTCCGTCGAGGTCGGCCAGGTCGGCGGCGAAGTGGCGCAGGTGCCAGTCCTCGTGTGCGCACGCCCCGTGGCACTTCAGCGCCGCGAGACGCCGGGCGTCTGCCGCGTACAACACATGCCGAGTGTGATCCCGGTACTTCTTCGTGTGCACGACCGTCTTCTCGGCGGCCGGGTTGAGCCGGACGATCCAGAAGGCGTCGCCGTCCTGGTCCTGGAACTGCCATGTCATGCGGATCTCGGCGGCGATGGCGAGGTCCGGCCAGTCGACGGCGACACCGGTGTCCTGCCCCTGCCAGGTGTGCAGGTGCACGCTGCTGCGGCCGGCAGCCGGGTCGGCGAGCCACATTCCGGGGGTACGCGGCCAGTCCCGTACGCGGCCGAGCAACAGCACCGACCGGTCGGGCCAGTTCGGCACCAGCGGGTGCTCGCGGGCGTTCTGGTAGACGGGGCAGGACCCGCACAGGACACGCGGGGTGTCCGGCGAGGCGTTCGGAACCGGCCGTGGAGTGAGCTTCGCGCCCATGCACCGCTCGAAGCCGCCCCAGCGCTGACGGCCGGTGCGGGCCTCGAAGAGCGAGGCGAACCGAATCGGCCGGAGCCCACAGTGGGCGGGGGTGTCGAAGTGAGCATTGAGGGAGAGCCTGTTCCACCCGTGACCGTCCGGCCCGCGCGGGCTGTACTCGTGGGGGTTGTCGAGGTAGACGGGCACAGGATCTCCATTCAGAGGGAGCGATTGGCATGCCGGAGACAGGCGGCAGAGCCGGAGAAGGGTTTGATCAGACGCGGGAGCCGGAGGCCCCACGGGCGGGCCGGTCGCCGGCAGTGGAACGGTCGGGCAACGGCACGGGGTTGAGCATCGGGTCGTTGGTTTGGACGTGCCAGTCCTCCTCGTTGGCGAAGACGGTGTCGCATCCGGCGGTACAGATCAGCTCGCCAGGCTTGAGGAGTTTCTGCACTTCGTGCACTGGCGGGCGGCGGTAGCCGATAGCGGATCCGTGGTTGCAGAACCCTCGGTCGCGTACCGCGTGCCAGGCATCGGCCTCGGCGTTTATCTGCGCCATCTCCAGATCTACGTCCAGGCGGTGAGTGATAACGGCTTCCAACTCGTCGGCGCTGCTCTCGTCGGCGTACAGCAGGTTGGCTCCTTCATCGGGGGGACCCGGCGCGATGAACACCGGCAGCCCTAATGTACGCAGGTCGGTGATTTAGGTCAAGTTTAAAGGGTCGATACGTCGACCCTTTAAACTTGACTCATCCCCACCAGAGAAGTACGTTGATGCCTGTCGGGGCGGAGTGCCGCCGCACTTGGACGACGAGGAGAGCGTGATGGAGCAGTTGCCGGTCGAGATCACCGTCCACCGGGTCTACGAGGACGGAATCGTGGAAGACCTGACCTGCCCGCCGGGTCATGACCTGTGGCGGGCCCTCGACTTCGTCCAGCGGGTGATCGCGAAGGGGCACTGGGTCCTCATCGTCCCGGACCAGGGGTGCGGCCTCATCGCCGAGGTCTCCGCCCCGATCGCGCCAGGCCAGCTGTCGGAGATCGTGTCCAAGGCGATCGACGCAGGCCAGAGCACGCTCGTCCTGCCCCAGACCCTCGACCGGTCGGCCATCCTGCCGGTTCTGCGGAGCCTCTCCGCCGATCCGTCCTAACGAGGACGCAACGAAGTACACCCAACAGAAGGAGACTGCGTGACCGACCTGACCTCTCTGCCGCTGACCGGCCTCGAAGTACCGCACACCCGCTACCGGATCACCAGCCTTCAGCAGGTGACCATGAGCTGCGGTGTTGCGTTCAGCGCGAATGTGCGGGAGGGCCGCGCTCTTGTGGGGGTGATCGAGAACCACGGTCGCGGCGGCGGCACTTGGTTCACCCCGGCAGACCGCACCGGCCGCCAGGCTATGGCGGAGTTCACGCGGGCCTGCCGCTGGAAGGGCGAGCCGATCCGCGAGGAGGAGGTGTATGACCACCTCATCGACGAGTACGACCTGGCCCGTACGGCCAAGCAGTACGCGCGGAAGCGGACGAGCCTGGTGCGCGGGCTCGACGCCGACGGGTACGCCGAGCACATCATCGAGGCGAAGATCCCCGCCGTCTGGCTCGCCAGGGGCGACTATCCGTACATGGGCCAGCTGGCCCGCGGGCTCTCCCGGCACCAGCCCGCGCCCGAGGTCTGGCAGGTGTGGGACGGCGAGCGGTGGCAGGAGATCGTGCTCCCCGACGTCGCTAACAGCCCTTCCACGACGATGAGTTCGGCGTGACGGTCATCTGGTACCGGGCGAGCGACGACCGCCGCATCATCGTCCACCTGGAAGATCCGTCCTACGGCATCGACAGCGCGCGCTTCGCCCGGTGCGGAGCCCTGCTCGCCGAGATCGCACCCCCGCTCGGCGAAGGCGACACCCGGCGCCTCTGCCGTACGTGCGGCCTGAGCGACGACGAGCTCGGCACGACTCGCTCCGATTTCCACCGCATCCAGCCGATCGCAGGGGCATAGCCCGCTGCCGCCGGTGCGGGCGCGTGGCCGAGGTCGACCCCACTGCCCTGCGGTACCTCCGTGCTAACGGGTCGCGATCCGAACCAAGGCCCGTGTACGCCCCCGTATGCCGGGCCGCGAGCCGTAGGAGTGTGGTCTGCACGGAGCGTCGTTCGCGGCAGGTTCACCAACGGACACGACTGCCTGCCCCGTACCACGCGCGTAGAGATCGGCCGGCGGGCCCCGCTCGCCGAACTCCCCGCGGGGGTGATGCGAGGTTCGCATCACCCCCGCGGGGAGTTCGGCGCCGGCCGCTGAAGGGAGCATCGGGCGGCCGTCGCCGAATCAGGTGTGACGCCCGGCGTGCCCTGACCCGGTTCTCTGTACTGCCCTTGACACCCTTTTAGGCGTTCTGTCATGTTCTGGCCGCAGATGTGCGGCGATCGAGAGGAGACTCCCATGGCGCGACGAAGTGAGTACGACGACGGCCAGGCGGCAAAGCGGCTGACGGTCCCGGTGGCGGCCTTCCGGTGGGCGCGGCACTGCGGGCTGGTTCCGGAGCCGGATTTGCCTGCTCAGCGGTGGTCTCGGAGCGCCGTGGAGGTGATGGATCGAGACGCGATCCGCGGAGCGCTCTCGCGCACACCGATCTCCGGTGGCGCTGCGGCGGACCGGATTGCCGAGGCGCTCGGCACGCCGAATGTGATCGGCGAGAAGGCATCGGTCACTTCGTTCGTCGTCCGCAGGCTGATCGACCTGCGTCTGCTCACCGATCTCAGCACCAACCCTGACGGGTCCCTGGTCAACCCCGAGCAGGTGGACGTCGTCTGCGCCCGCGATGACCTCGCCGAGCTGGTGGCTGCCAACACCCCGCTCGGGCCCGAGCAGGCCGCGCGGCGACTGTCCGTCCGCAGGACCGACTTCGACCACATGCTGCGTCTGGGGTGGATCAGGCCGGCCGACTCCGTCGAGGTCCGGTTCGGCACCTCGCGTGCCGGGGCCGTCGACGTCGCCCTGTTCCGCACGAGCGATGTCGATGGTCTTCCGGCCGCTCACCCGGAGATCGGCTGGGAGACCCTCCGCGCCGTCCAGAAGGGACAGCGTTCACCGCTCGCCGCCCTCGCTGCAGCCTCCGCCTGACGAGCTCGAGCTCAGCGGACGGCGGCGGTCCTCGTCTTGGCCTACCGTCGCCCGCGACGAGGGAGCGCTGCCCCGCCGGGAGGGCCCAGGCCACGCGGGCCCCCTCCGGTGCACGGAAGGCGGAAGTCAGGCCGTCCAGGACTGAAGGGATCGTGCGACTCCGCGAAGATCCTCTTCGCCGGCGCGGACCGCTCCGGCGAGCGCCCAGAGGGCGTCCGGCTTGACCGTGACGGTGTGCCCGGACATCTGGAGGTAGGCGTCGGCGGCCGCGTAGCCGACGACCAGGTTGTAGTCGACGAAGGGGCGCAGCACCAGGGCATGGTGCAGGAATGTGGCCGCCCGGGAGACGGCATCCTCGTAGTACGGCTGCCCGGCGATCTGCTCGTACCGGTGCGCGCTCCCTGTCCATTGCAGCGCCCCCCAGTCGGCGATGCCGATGTTCCGGGGGGCGACCTCCTCCTGGATGTCGAGGAGCCATCCAGGGTCGACGTAGACGATCGGGCTCACCGCATGCCCTCGGGCGCGTCCTTCACGGCCTCCAGTGCTGTGGGCACGGCGGTGCGCGCAGCGGTGAGGAAGCGGGCTTTGTTGGCGGAGTCGACCAGCGTCCGCTTGGCCCAGGAGCGGGTGGACACGCCCAGGAGCTGAGCGTGCTCGTTCACCCTGGACAGCTCCTCTTCACTGAGATCCACAGAGATTTTCGGCATACACCCACCGTACCGCGCGATGCCTCCACGGGTAGAGGCATTGGTGGAGGCATTCGGCTTTCCTGCACCGCATCTGCCGGATTGGCGCCGGGATCGCGCGCTCCATCTCGACAGGCCGAGCCCCGCCGCCACCGACAACAGGGCGGGGCCGCTCACGCCCCATTGACCCTGATGGATTGACGCAAACCCCATTGTAGGGGTACATTGAATGCATTGCTGGTGCTCCTCCTCGCACCGCCTCGTGCCCATCTCGCGTCACCGAGTCCTCACGCGTTCCCCGGCTAGCTGCGGGACGTCCGACTCGGGCCACCGCCAGGGCCATCGCCCGCCTCACCGTCCCGGAGAGCCGTTCATGACACGTCAGACCGCCCGCCCGCTCGAGCACCACAACCTGCGCACCTCGGATCGCTCGCCACGCGAAATCGTGACGAGCTTCCGCCTCACCTTCGGGCTCGACCTCGATCCGGACTACCAGCGCGGCGACGTGTGGACCGACGACCAGCGCGTCGCGCTCATCCGGTCGTGGCTGACGGGCACGCCGACCGGCGTGGTGATCCTGAACGACCGCACGACGCCTGAGTGGAAGGAAGCCAACGGCTACGACCCGACCGACCGCGGCGAGGCCATGTACGTGTGCATCGACGGCAAGCAGCGCATCACCACCGCCTACCGCTGGTACGACGATGAACTGGCCGTACCCGCAACCTGGTTCCCACAGGACGACGTAACGGCCACCGAGGAGACCGACGACGGCCCGTATGTGCGCCTCTCGGGCCTGGCCAAGCCGGCCCGGCTGAAGTTCGCCAACCGCGCCCACCTGTCGGTGGCGATGGCCAAGGTCGCCACCGCAGCCGAGGAGGCCGAGATCTACCTCCTGGTCAACGGCGGCGGCACCCCGCAGAGCGAGGCCGACATGGACAACGCGACCCGCATCGCGGCGGCCTCGCCCCGGGCCGAGCGGTGACCGGCGTGCTGCGGCGGCCGCAGCGCATCCTCACCGCGGCCGAACGCAAGGTCGTCCGCGGCGTACAGAGCCTCCCCTTCCACCGCATGCTCCACCTCGGCCTGGTCGACCCGGTACCCAACCCGTCCCCGATGAGCGAAGACGAGGCCACCTGGGTCCGCGCAAACGTCTGGCCCAAGCACCTCCGCCTGATCGACGACGGGTACGCCTTCGGGTTCTGGCGTTGGGCGATGTGCGAGCGGGGCACCTGCTGGAACTGTCTGAACGGACGGTGCGAGTGGTGCATGCATCGGCAGAAGGGCGGCCCCGACGTCTGCGACAACGCCGAGACCGTGTTCAGCCACCGTGGCCGGCGGGCGGCCACCCTCATCCTGCGCCCCGGCGGCGAGCCGTGTGTGTGGTGGTGCCGGTGCCCCTGCGCGAAGGACGACGCCGAGCCCGCGGCCACGCCCTCGCCCGCCGTGGCACCGCCCCAGGCCACCTCGACCGCGCCCGGATCTGCGCGCTGCGGCCAGGACCCACTCCCTGGCCTGTAGTCCCGGGCAGCGCGCCCCGCGCCCGCCGCACGCCGGCTGCCGGGCGCTACTGCTACTTCTTGGCCTGGTCCGCGGCAGTGGCCGTGGGGCGCTCGCCGTCCTGTACCTGCTGCAGTCGCTTGAGCGTGGCGGCCAGAACATCCTGCGCGCCGGTGCTGTCGCCCCCGGTGCCTTCAACCTTCACCCTGATGTTGACGTTGCCCGATCGGCTGAATGCGTAGACGCTGTCCTTGCTCAGGCCGGGGTTGGTGACGAGCACGGACTCCTCCCCAACCTTCTTCTTGAGGCCCTGCTCCTTGCTCGACTCCTTGCCCCGCCACGCCGCGTAGGCGGCCTTGGAGTTCTCCGCCGAGTCGTACAGGCAGATCCCGACATCCATCATGTTGTCCGTGGAGCCGTTGTAGTCGAACCATGCGGAGCCGCCACGGACCCAGCCCTTCGGTGCGGTGCCGCCCGAGGCCGTGCAGTACGTCGCCTCCGACGTCACCCTCTTGCCCTTGTAGGGCTCCCATCCCGAGATCACCTCTCCGGCACCCGGAAGGGCCTGCGATATCTCGCCCTGGGCGAGCTGCTTGGTGATGGGCTTGTCCGACTCCTGGCCGGATTTGTCCGAGCTGTCCGACGAGCAGGAGGTGAGAGCGGCGATGCCCAGGAGGGCGACGAGGACTGCGGTACCTGTGCGTGACATGCGCACACCCTAATCCGCGGCCTTCGTAGATCGAATGCGATCGGCGATCCTGCGGCGGCTCGGCGAATCAGCCGCCACGCACCTTGGGGCCGAACTCCTCCCGCAGGTCGCCCCCAAGGTGGCCCTGGCTCGGTACATGCTCGCTTCGGCAGCAGCTCGGCGCAGCGGTGCGCGAGCCTCCGCCTCACCGTGGTCCTGTGGCCGAGTTGGACCGGCCGGAGGGGAGCGGCGTCGCAGGACGGGAGTGCGCCGTGGAGTCGAGAGCCCCGGGGAGCGTGAACCGTGGGCTGTCGAGCCAGGCACGGCACGAGCCGCCGCGGTCAGCGCTCACGCCGAAGCGGTTCCGGCCGGGTCGTCCCTTCCCGTCCCACCAGGACCATGCCTCGCATGCCTCGTCCCATAGGTGCCGCGGTCCGGACTGCGCGACGCCGTCCGGCTTGTTCCATCTGTCCACGGCCACGGTGGCCCAGGAGCCGTCGGTGCACCAAAGGCGCAGCAGCCGGTCCCCATCGGCGGCCACGGGGTCCCAGGTGACGCCGGGCACTTGCAGTCCGACCGCCCATCGAGAGGCGCCTGTGGCGAGCAGGGTGCGCGGATCGAGTGCGGAGGCGGCCCGCTCAGGGTCGTCGGTGACGGCCTGTGCCCAGCTCGGCCGTTGCCCGCGCTCCCACATGAACATCGCGCCACCGTGGAATCGGCCTTCGGCAACCTGACCGTCTTCGCGGACGGTCAGGCGCAGGAGGCCGGTGTTGGAGAACAGGGTGCCGAACGGCATTACGAGCCGGCCGCCGGGCCGTACCTGTCCGATCCACGTCCCGGGGATTTCACGAACGGAGAAGCCGACGTGTACCGCGTCGTACGGAGCTGCGTCCGGGTGCCCGAGCGTCGCATCCCCGTGCAGCGCGGTGACGGGCGGCTGGCAGTCGATCACGCGTGCGCGGACCTGCGCGGCCAGTTCCGGGTCGGATTCCATCGTCACCACGAGGGTGCCGAAGCGAGCCAGGAGAGCGGCCGTCCAGCCGGTACCGCTGCCCAGGTCCAGGACTCGCGCGCCGGGGGCGGGATCGAGCAGGGCGAGCATGCGGGCGACAGCCTCGGGGGCGGAGGAGGACGACGACGGTGTCGGTGCCCCGTCGAACGGCGACGGAGTGAGTTGGGTGACGACCTGGGCCTTCGAGCAGACCAGCGCTGCCCACTCCTCGGGCTCGGTATGCCGGGCCACGGTCCGATAGGCGCGCGGGGTGCCCGGCTCCGGCACGAAGACGTCGTCGGGCACGTAGCGGGCCCGTGGAACGTCTTCGAATGCGCTCCGCCAGGGCTGCGACAGCTCTGTTGCCGTCGCGACCTCGTCGACCAGTTCCTTCCAGGCGCCGCCGGTCACCGCCTCTACTCCTCGTCCCCATCGTCGCTGGGGTCCTCGATCGGCATGCCGCCGAGGTCCTCTTGCTCCTCGTCGGTCAGTGCCCCGTCACTCGCGGCATCTTCGCGCGCCATCCCAACTCCCTTAGCTCTACTCATCTGTTCTACTCCGGCGGCGTCGCACGGTCAGGCGTTTCGTCCCCCGACCTCCGCCTCTGGCCGCAGGTCGCCGGGGTCGGCTCTGAAGTCGGGTTGGACGGAGGCCGCTGAGTGGGCGCCGGTGCCTGGCCTCTGTCCACAGGGACCTCGTTCGAGCATCGGTTCGCGGCGGTGAGGAGCCGCGTTCTGATGCACTCCGCGCCGCCTTGCGGTCAGCGGGGCGCCCCTAAATGAGCAGGAGGCCCTCGTGGGCAGGTTCAAGCAGAAGAAGCAGCGTCGCAGCCGGTTCCAGGTCGATGGCCACCCGGTGGGCCGGTCCGACTTGATGTCCCACATATCGGCGGTGGCGGACACCGTCGACGACCACGGGCGGGTGACGTTCTGGGATGATCCCGCTCTTCAACTCGGCCAGGTCGCCCGTGGCTTCGATCTCGAGTCCGGGACGGTGACGGTCGAACCGGGCGGGACCGAGCAGCTGCCGGCGGCTCTGTTCGAGCCGGAGCGTGCGCTGATGATGGGGATGCCGGGCCAGGCTCCGCGGGAGCAGCAGGCGGAGGTCGCGGTTGAGTTGGGTCTGGGGCGGTTCGGTCGCGGGTTCGCCGCGCTGCGCTCCGCGCCTGGCTGGACGTTGCACCGGCTGGCGGATGAGCGGCTGGAGCTTCGCAGCCCCAATGGAGAGGCGTTCTCGCGGATCGCGGTCCCGCTCAATCCCGCCTGGATCTCCGCTGCCGTGTCCACCGGGTTCGTGCTGTGCCTGTATGGGATCCAGCTCGGGGTGCGTACGCCGCCGGGGATGCCGGCCGAGCGGTACACGGACCAGGAGCGGTTGGAGGAGTTCCGTAGGGGCCGGGGGCTGGGCTACACGGCCGCCGGTCTTGTCCCCTACGTGAACAACCGCGGATGAGTCGTCTCGCCGCCCGTCGGCAGGCCCGGCGGGCGGCGAGCGCTCTACGAGTTGGTCATGGCGAGTTCGCCGGCCCAGTGCGCGAGGGCCTCGAAGTCGTCCAGCGTGAGGCCGACCTCGGGGTCGACGCCGTAGAGCAGCGCGGGTCCGGGGTGATGGCGGCGGACGTAGTCGCGGTCCGCCTGGAGGATCTGATCATCGACCCATGCGAAGGGGCGGCCTGCGGCGTACCGCACTACGTCGGCCGTCTTGAAATAGGTGCCGTCCGACGGGAACTGCTCGGGGCTGGTCCAGTTGATGACGGGCAGCGTGGGCAGCCCGATGACCGGACTGATGTGCCGGTTCGCGTCGTCTTCCCAGGTCGTCGCCCAGGCGAGTTCGAACGGAAGGTCGAGGAGCTCGGCCCCGTGTTCGGGGTGGAGGCGCACCTTCAGATCGGGGACGTCGTCCGCCAGGAGGTGGGGATGCTGAGCGATCCAGGACTGGGGGCGCATGTGGTGGAGGCGGTAGCCGGCCGGGCCGGGAAGCGGGGCCTCGAAGGGGTTGAGAACTCCGTCGATATCGAGGAGCAGAAGGGGGTTAGTCAAGGGCTCTCCAGGCTCGTGGGCGCGCTCCGGGGCAGCACCAACTCATCCCACTAATTTACCCTACGAGGGTAGTTACATCAAGTTTTCAGGGTCAGTCGTGTATGGTTGAGCACCCTCGCAGGCTCGGCGGCGGCTCAGGGCCGGCAGGCAGGTCCTCGACGAGGTGCCGCCACCAGTGACGGCCGGATCCTTCTCCGCGCCCCGTGAGGTTCACCCGCAGCACCAGGAGGCTGATCGACTTGCCACGCCCCGGAACCACGGCCGGGAAGCAGCCCGCCCCGCATCCCTACTGGGAGCAGCACGCTGCTTGCCGCGGGACGGACCCTGAGCTGTTCTATCCGGAGGGCCCGCTGAGCAACGCCCTCATCGAGCAGACCGAGCGCGCCCGCTCGGTCTGCTCACCGTGCCCGGTACGCCAGCAGTGCCTTGATGCTGCCCTGCTGGCCGAACGCAGGCTCGCGGCGTCGGAACGCTCGGGGATCCGCGGCGGCCTGGACGGGCGGGAGCGTTACGCACTCGCCCGCGGGCGCCGGCTGCCGAAGCGGCCTCAGCCGATTCCCGACGATGGCCAGGAGCATGGTGTCCGCCGCACGTACAGGAAGGGGTGCCGGTGCTTCGCCTGCACGGCCGCGGAGACCGGGAAGAGGCCGGATCCCCGGCCTGCAGCGCCTTGTGCGACGCCGGTCTCCTCTCGCGGCCGCTCGCCCCGGCGTGGAGAGCTGGTCATGGGTGCCCCCATCGGGCGCACCGGTCAGAGCTCTCTCACCGAGGAGCGGCCCGAGTGCGGAACGCGCAGCGGGTACCAGTGGCACGTCAGCAGCGGCCACGTTGCGTGCGAGGCGTGCACGGCTGCCGACCTTGCCGTGGCCTGGCTCCTCCGTGAGGGCGGGTGTGCCGCCTCCTTGGCGTCGTCGTAGGGCGATCGCCATACCGACGCGGCTCCGTCCAGGCGGTGGCGAAGCGGGGCGATCGCCCTCTCGAGCTCGCCTGCGGCTCTGTCGGACCGACGGGCTCGGGTCAGGGCGAGCGGAGTGTGTTCAGGACCGAACTTGCCGTCTTCACGGGCAGCTTCAGCCGCACGTCGGCGGTGTCCGTGCGGACGGTCAGGTGCTGGCGGGCGTGGCGGGCGCGCTCCGTGTACTTCCCCGGAGTCGGAGTGCGGCCGAGGGAGGTCTCGACCGTGAAGGGGGCGAAGTAGACCTGTGCGGCGAGACAGATGCGCCGCATGTCGTCATGTGGCAGGCCGGTCACCTCCAGGTGGACGTTCCCGCCGTCGACGGCGGCCGTGATGTCGGCCCCGGCCGGGCTCGTCGACCGGAGGTGGCGGTAGGGCTCGGGCTTGTCGTGGTCGGGGCGCAGGGTGGGCAGGGCGGCACACAGCAGGGCGGCGGTGCTGAGGTAGCAGCCGTCGCGGGCCGCGTGCCAGGCGAGCTCGGCGGTTCCCATGGCCCCGGGGCCATAGATCATCCATTGCCTCTCGTGGTCGTCAGCAGGGGGCTTGGCGGGGTCTCAGATCTTCTCGACCTCGTCGGCGTCGTCGGTGAGCGTGAGCATCAGGCGCCGGTGAGCGTGTGGCGCGTCCCAGGTCACGCGGAGCTGGCGCAGCCCCGGGTGCGGGTCCCAGGCGCGGACGGATCCGGTGGCGCCGGCGGGCAGTGGGTCGAACTCGTCGGTGCACCGCAGTACGCGGATGCGGTCGCCCGCACTGAACTCGGGTTCCACGGTTGCTCCTTGATCGTCCGCAGGGTGGTCAATTCGGCGCGGCATGTTGTCCGCCGGTGGGTGTGCCGGCTGCGTTCAGCGGCCTGAGTCGGACCGAGGGCGTGAGCACGCCCAGGCCTCCGCCAGTCGTCGGATGCTGGTCAGGGTGTCCTTCAGTGCGGCGGGTGAGGTGCCGCCGGGGCCGGTGCTCTCGAGCAGCACCTCCCGCAGGGCGCGTTCGAACCTCTCGTCGGCCTGGTTGCGGGAGGGGCGCTGTGTGACGGTCCCCGGGCGCGGCCGGTGACACCCGTTGGAGCGGTCCGTGAGTGCTTCGCGCACCAGGGCGTCGGCCACGTTGAGTCCGTGCTGGGCGACGAGACGGTCCCAGATGTTGGGGAACGGGGCCCCGACGCCCTGCTCGTCGTCGTCCATCAGCGTCCGGACCGTCTCGACCTCGGCTTCCAGGAGGGGCAGGTGAGGCACCGCCGAGCTGAACGGGGCGATGACAGCGGATGCGGCGGCCTTCTCCGGGATGGTGGTGAGGCGAGTCAGCGAGGCGTGGATCGCACCGGCTGCCCCCGGGGCGGTGATGGGACCGATGCGGGTGACGCCACCGTCCGCCCTCGTGACGATCACTGCGAGCGGTGCGGTGGAGGCAGCCATCACGTCCTCTGCGGTGCGGGTTGCGTCGGGAACGGTCACGCGGCGGCCGAGTAGCGGATGGCGGCCTTCTTGGCCGCGTTCCGGTTGCGCTGCCGCTTCGGGCCACTGGCGTGAGTGCCGCTGGCTCCGGAGCGGCGCAGGTTCTGCGTGGCGATCGCGTGGGCGCGGTTGCGGGTGTAGTCGCTCAGACGGGGGTTCAACGTCTTCCTTCCTGGTCAGCACCTTGACTCCAACAAGCTCTAATGTACCCGCCTCATCACTTCGAATCAAATTAATAGGGTCATCAGCGCAAGCACCTGACACACTGACTGACCCTTTTAAATTGACAGACACCCCCTGTTGACGTACTTTTAAGGCACGTGAGGCGCTGACTCGCCTTCCCACGCCAGGACGCCCGGCCTTTGGAGGATTCTGTGATCAATCTCGATGCGCTCGATCTCAATGCCCTGAACTCGGCGACGAAGTACCCGTCGATCCCAACGTTCCACGAGATCGACCGCGGCACGTTGCTCGACATCACGGTGCCCTTCAGCGGCGAAGTGGTGCTCACCGAGAAGGTGGACGGCACTAACGCGCGGGTCGCGGTCCTGCCGGACGGCGACTACGTGATCGGCAGCCGGGAGGACCTGCTCCACGCCCGCGGTGACCGTGTCATCAGCCCGAAGGACAGCATCGTGCCCGCCCTGCGCCCCCTGGCCGACCGTCTGACGCCTCCCGCGACGGGTATCCGCGTCTACTTCTTCGAGGTCTACGGCGCCAAGCTCACCAAGGCCAGCAAGCAGTACACCGGCAGCCAGGCGGTGGGCTTCCGCCTCTTCGACGTCGCCGCCGTGGACGCGTCAGTCCTGGAGCGGCCGCGCGCCGAGATCAGCTCATGGCGTGAGAACGGCGGCCAGCAGTTCCTCGCCGAGGGGGATCTCGCCCTCGCTGCCACGGAGAACCAGATCGAGCTGACGCCGCGTCTGGGCAGCCTTGCGGCGGACCAGGTTCCGAGCGATCTCGCCGGGATGCAGGACTTCCTCGCCACCCGGCTGCCCCGCACGCGGGTCGCGCTGGACGGTGGCGCCGGTGGCCGTCCGGAAGGGCTCGTGCTGCGCACCACCGACCGGTCCGTGATCGCCAAGGCCCGCGTCGAGGACTACGCCCGCACCATGCAGCGCCTCGCCGCTCGCTGACCCCGGTCCGGGGCGCGGCCGCGCCCCGGCGCCGTACGCCCACTGCGTGTGGCTCCCCGTGCCCATCGACGTCGTGGCCTTCCCACCCACTACCGCCTCGGCAAACCGAAATGAACAGCACCCGATCACCGAACGAGGAATCCGTGACCGAGACCGCCGCACCTGAGATCAAGGCCCGCAGGGGAGACCTGGTGATCGTGGAACTGCGCCCGTCGTACACAACGGCGTCGTACACCCGCGAGGAGCAGCCCCTGGCGTACCGGCTTATGGAGGTGACGAACCTCTTCCGAGACGGGCGGATCAAGATGGTGCGCGACGCCCGGAACGAGGGCGGCGGATACGCCCAGCGGCTGGACGGGCTGCTGCACTCCACTGGCCGCCGCTGGCTGCTCCCGGTCGCCGGCTGGAACGTCCCGGAGGCGCGGGCCCTCGCGGCGCAGCACGTGTACCCCAACAGCACTACGCCCCGCGACTTCCTGTCGCTGGAGGACGCGCGCGAGGCTCTGGCCCCGGCCCGTCACAGCAAGCCCTGATCCGGTTCACCGCATCACGCCCGCGGAATCTGCAGCGGGCCCTGGCCCGTCCACGCCGTACCGCACGGTGCTGCGGACGCGGTCCGCTCCGCCCGTGCGACCCCCGCGCTCCGCCGAAAATTCGTTTCTCCCACTACCCCAACCGACTCAAGGAGTTTGCTCTGTCCGGTGATTCGCAGTTGCAGGTCATCATCTACAGCGTCGACGACGCCGAGGTCGATGCGGTTCTGGCCGCCTTCCACGGCGCAGCGGTGGCGAGCGACTACGGCCTGGGGCGTGTACCCCGACAGCTGGAGCTCGGTTTCGTCTACGGCGCCGGCGAGGTGGCTGCAGGCTCCGCCCGCATCCTGGCCGATGCCCTCATGAGTAACGCCCCTTCCGCTGCGTTCGTCGTCTGGCAGGACCCCAGCTATCCCGCCAACGGGGCCTACATCGCCCGCGTTCCGGACGTCGGGGATCTTGAGACCGAGTGCGACGTGCACGGCACGCCAGTGATCTCCCTGCGCAAGGTCATCCCGTTCTTCACCACCTCCCGGCGTGTGGGCTGGACCCGGACCGAGGACAACGAGGCCGGCCAGATCCGGGAGGCGGCCGACGTGCTCGACGCCCTGGCCGTGTTGGCAAGGCGCCTGCCGGGTGCCGCGAGGGCCGAGTGAGCGGGCCCCTCGCCGTGCTCCCCGCTCCGTCGGCGCGGTGGCGGCCCGGCCGCATGGGCCTGTCCTGCTGCAGCACGGGTACCTGTCGGCCCCCGAAACGTCTTCGCCTGCCGAAGCGGCCGTCCTTCCGCGGGCGTCGACCTCGGGTGCTGGATCTGTTTTGCTGCGCCGGCGGCGCCGGGATGGGGTACTACCGGGCGGGGTTCGACGTCGTGGGCGTCGACATCAGCCCGCGGCCCCACTATCCCTTTGAGTTCCATCAGGCCGATGCCCTGGAGTTCGCCCACGAGTACGTCCAGGACTTCGACTTGGTCCACGCCTCGCCTCCGTGTCAGCACTCGTGCACGCTCACCAAGGGCACGAACAGGGGCCGCGAGTACGTCGACTTGATCCCGGCGACGCGCGCGCTGCTCGCCTGGTACGGGGTGCCCTCCGTCATGGAGAACGTCCAGGGCTCCGAGCTGCGGCGGGACCTGGTCCTTTGCGGCGAGATGTTCGGGCTCGGCGTCTTGCGACACCGCATATTCGAGGTCGACTACTGGCGCGGAAACCGACGCCCGCACCAGCCCCACCGCGGCTACGTCCGCGGCCTGCGGCACGGCGTGTGGCGGGACGGTCCGTACATCGCGGCCTACGGCAAGGGCGGCGGCAAGGGCACCGTGCGCGAGATGCAGCAGGCCATGGACATCCACTGGACCGACGTCCATGAGGAGCTCACCGAGGCGATCCCGCCCGCGTACACCGAGTACATCGGCAACGAGTTCCTCACCACGGGCGAGTGGGGCGCCATCGCCCGCGGGATCCCGGACACCGCCCCCATTCCGGAGATCATGCGCCCGTATCTGCGGCTCAACTCTGCGGGCCGGCTCGTCTCGACGGGGAAGCGCCCTCAGACTCCCGCCCCCTCGCTGCAGCCCCTCCTCCCGCCGTTCTCTGTTCCCCTCATGAAGGAGGCCAGTTGACTACGCCCCCGCATCTCACCGATGTGCCCCAACGGTTCCTGGGCATCCCTGTCCCCGACGAGATCCGGCGCCAGTGGCACACCTGGGGCGCCGCGGCCTGGCGCCGCAGCCGGCATATGGACACCAACAACCTCTTCCCGCCCGACCAGCGCTACACGGTCCGCGCGCCCGCCGCGATGTGCCCGCGCCACCGGGAGTCGTGGCTGGGCTACCGGAACATGAACTTCGACCCGGTCAGCGGGAACCGGTGGCCCGGACACCCCGGCTCCCCGTTCATACCCGTCGGCCGGAACCTGGCCAGGGTCTCCGAGGAGCGTCGGTGCGAGTGGGACGAGAAGGCGTCCGCCCAGATGCGCCTGATCGAGGAGATATGTCTGTCCGGCCGCTCCCCGCAGTGCGACCGGCCGAGCCCTGCGGGCGAGAGTTCGCCGGTGTGAGCCGAGGGCCATCTGCGGTGTTCGGGACTCGGGGTGCTGGTCCGTGGGGACGGCCGGCTCGCAGGTGACGGAGATCGGCTGGCGTCGTTCTCTGATCATGATGGAGACGACGGCCGGGAAACCGGTGGCCGAGCTGAGCGCGTACCTGCAGGACCTGGTCCGAAACGATCCAGCGCGGGCACTGCCCGCGGTGGGCGAGGTGGTGATGGTGCTTCACGCGGTGGCGCTGGCCTCGGTCAACGTGGCGCCATCCCCGGACTTCTTCGACGTTGGCAAGAACCTCGCGCGCATCGACGACGCGGGCACCGAGATCATGTTGGCCACGGGGGATCTCCTCCGTCCCGCGTGCCAGGAACAGAGCGCCGTCAAGTTCTCCCGGATGGAGGCGCTGATCGCCTCCCTGCCCGCACCCCGCACGCAACAGGACTGGCGGCAGCCGTCGACCGGCCTCTCGCCGCTGACCTCGGGCGGCGGTGTGTAGCGGGGACGGGCCGGCTCCGTCGGTCATCTCCGCCGGCCTTCGGGGCGCTCCGCAGGGTCCCGGGGGCGCGCACCGGGCCGTTGGCGGGGCGGGGCGGCTGAGCGAGCTGCTGGTGACGCCGGTGTCCGGCTGGTCAGGCAGCGTCGGCCGGGATGAGGCCGAAGTCGAGGGCCTTCTGCGACTCCCGCAGCGTCTGCTGCGCAGTACGGCGCGCCTCGGTCAGGACGTCGCCGAGCTCCTCGACGAGGCTGGTGTAGATCGGTGCGTCGCCGGCAGGGGTGCTGCTGGTCTGCGGTGTGGTCACGGTGTTGTTCTCCCCCGGGGCGTGGACAGCAGGTGCCGAGTGTACGGCGACGGTGAGGTCGGCCTCCGGCCCCGTGCATCTGCCGGTGTGGGCCATTACGCCGGCACGGGCCGTCCGAGGCCGCCTTGCGGGTCGGGGGCGGGCTCCAGGTCGTCGCCCCCTCGCCCGTCATCGCGGCAGAACGGGCACCAGGGCTGGAACCGGTTGTGCGTGCGCATCACCAGGGTGCTGCATGCACACGCTGCCAGGGCGAGGCTCAGGGCGGTGCGGGGCACTTCGGGCGGGAGCTGTGCGCCGACGGCGAGGTAGAGCGGCTCGCATCCTGCCACTGTCAGAAGAAGGGTGAGGATTCCGGTTGCCTGGGTCCGGCGGCCGGTGCCGTAGGCGCTGTGGAAGAGGGCCAACTGCCGGTGCGTGCGGGGCTTGTTCTGGGCCTCGTCGGCTGCGTCAAGGGGCATTTCCTTGATGCATTCGTCGCACAGGGGGCCCTTTCGGTGCCGGACCCGAAGCACGATGCCGGTGGCCATCACCGCGATCGCGACGCCTGTGGCCGCTGCGCCGATGACGCTGCCGGCGGGCACGAGCCAGGAGGCAGCGATCACGCCGATGACGGCTGAGACGTATACGGCATCGCCATAGTGCCGGTGCCGGAACTCCTTCAATCGCCGTCTGAAAATCACGAGTTCACACCTTCCTCGGCAACCTCAGTTGAGACGGCTGACGCTCCGGACTCGGCCCGCGTACGCGGCTGCAGCGTGACAACCAGGTCGGCGTCGAGAGAGTCGGCCACCCGAAGGAGGAGATCCAGCTTGGGCAGGGCGCCCGCTCCTTCGAGCCGAGACACGTGCGGCTGTCTCATGCCGGCCCGTTCGGCGAGTTCCCGCTGTGACCATCCCAGGGCGGTACGCCGGTCGTGCACGGCTTGCGCGATGGCGTAGAGCAGCTCTCGCAGCGCGAGTTCATGGGCGGCCCGCCCATCGTTCCCCGTCATACCACTGACGGTATAGATACCGTCAGTGGTATGTCAAAGTAGCGACCGCCCGCCTGCCCTTCCGAAGTCGCCGCCAAGTGGCGAGCGGCGCCGCCGAGTCGGGCGACGGGGGCGCCCCGAGCCCGCCCGAACACCTGACGCGCCAACGCCCGGCCGAATGGCCACGAGCAACGGAAGAAGCATCGCACATGACCCTATTAACTTGATTCATAGTGGGGGTTCGCGTACGATTGGAGCATGTCGGCGGGTGCTTCCGCCTCCACGGACGGCCATTGCGCCGCGCACCCTCAGACACCCAGCGACCCAAATAATTTTACCGATGGGGGTACTACTTGGCTTCCAGTGACAGCGTCGTCAGCTTCGGCTGGGAACTGCACTTCGAGGACGGGCGCAGCGACAAGTTCTACCGCTTCATCGTCGTCACCGGAGACGAGGCCATCGTGCTCGGACTCCACGGCAAGCGCGGCGACAAGGGACAGATCGGCCTCGTCCACACGCAGATCACCGCCGCTGAGGCGCTGCGCCACGCGGTGCAGCGGTCCCGCGACAAGGAAAAGAAGGGCTACGCGCAGAGTCGGGACTTCACCCTCTTCGACCTGCCCACGGATCTCTCCGATCCTGCCTCCGCCAGCGGCAACGCCCACCGGATCGCTCAGCACTTCGGTAAGCACGCCCGCGAGGCGGGCACGGAACTCGATCTCGCCTCGCACATTCCGGGCTCGAACTTCTAGCAGCCCGCTCCGCCCCTGCACCTCTCTCGCCACCAGGAGTCTCTTGCCCACCTTTACGGATCAGATGGACCAGCGCGGCCGCGCGGTACTGGAGGACCTCGAGCGCGAGCGCACTCAGCAGAACGCGCCCATGCCGTCCCCGCCCGCCCTGTCGTCCGCACTCGCGCCGGTCGGCCCGCAGGTCCGCCCGAGCGGCCATCTCTACCAGCCCCGCATGGTCGGCCCGTTGGAAGACCTCGCGTTCCTTCGGGACGCCCGCGCCCACCACGAGCACGTACTGCTCGTCGGGCCGCCCGGCACTGGCAAGACCGCTCTGAGCGAGGCGGCGTTCGTCCAGGACGCCGTCGACGGCCTGCACACGGGTCTGGAGACGATCGTTGGCACCGCCGACACCGACGTGCCGGACTTCGTTGGCACCTTCGTCCAGGACCCGGACACGGAGCTCTACGAGTGGGTCCCGGGCCCGCTCATCCGCAGCATCGAGAACGACGTCCCGCTCCTGGTCGACGAGATCGCCCTGATCGACCCCCGGGTCCTGACCGTGCTGTACCCGCTTATGGACGGCCGCGGCGAGCTGCACGTCACGATGAACCCGAAGCTGCCCCCGCTCAAGGTCGGCCCCAACTGGTTCGTCATCGGCGCCTGCAACCCCGACGTTCCCGGGGCGAACCTGAGTGACGCACTGCGCAGCCGGTTCCACCACCACGTCGAAGTCGCCACCGACTGGGATCTGGCCGCCGACCTCGGCGTGCCGGTGGACCTGATCACCGTGGCCAAGAACCTGGAGAGCCGCAAGGCCCAGGAGACGTACGAGGGCTGGATCCCGCAGCTGCGTGACGCGCTGTCCTTCGCCGAGGCGACCGGCCGCTACGGACAGGGATTCGCCGTCTCCGGTCTGCTGCGCAAGTGTCCCTCGCAGGACCGCGATGAGTTCGCTGCGGCCATGGCGGAGAAGTTCGGTGAGACCCCGGCGCTCTCGCTGGGCACCCGGGTCCCCGCGGGGCGCCGGTGACGGCCGCCGTGGCGGGCACGGAACCCGCTCCGCTGGAGGACGTCGACGCGGACCTGCTGGACGCCCGGCGTGCGCTCGCCCGGCGCCTGGGCTCCATCATCAACACCCTTGCCGACCGTGACGACGTGCTGCTCACCATGGTGTGGGACGGCGCTCCCACGGCGGACGCGGCCTGGTTCGACCCGGCGCTGATCAAGGTCACGGTCAACGGGGCGATCGCGCTGAAGGACGGCGTGCACCCGGACCAGATCGACCCGCTCAGTGTCTCGGGCCGGCTGCGGCACCCGGTGATCGTCGGCATGTCCGCGCACGAGGCCGGGCACGCCCGCAGCACCCGCTGGGAGAACTGGCCCGAGTCTGCGGGACGTGCGGTGATCCGCGCGGCCGTCCTGCTTGAGGAGCCCCGGATCGAGGCGCGTCACCTCCAGGAGCGCCCGGCGGACCGCGTCTTCCTGCGCGCCTGCGCGAGCACCATCGTGCTGCCCGCGCAGCGCACCGCTTCACCGACGTACGACCGGTGGCGCGCCGCGGCCGGTGCCGCTCTCATCCTGGGCCGGGCGGACGCCGGTGTGCTCACCGAGACCGAGGTCGAGCCGGTTCGCTCGGCGTCCGAGTCCGTCCTGGGTTCCGGTGATCTCTCCCGGCTTCGGGCCCTGTGGCAGGAGGTCCTGGCCCTCGCCGACGGTGACCAGACCGGGCTGCTGGATGTCGCCCGCCGCTGGGTGGAGGTCGTCGGCGCTGATCTTGACGACGACCTGCCCGGCATCGGGTGCGCCGCGGGCGAGCCCCACGAGTCCTCGGATGCGAGTGCGGACGGGGACCCGCTCGGCGCGGCCGTGGCCAGTGTCACCGTCGCGGCCTCGGTTCACGCCCAGATCTCCACGGGCGCAATGCCCGACCCCGAGCAGGAGCGTCGTCTCCAGGAGGCGGCTGCCCGGCGGCAGAAGGAACGCCGGGCCGAGGACGCCGCACAGCAGGCCGCACGGCAGGCTGCACAGCGCGTGTTCCCGCCCGCCCCCGCGCCGTCCTCACGCCGCTCGCGGCCTAGGAACCCGGTCCGCGGCCACCGTGCACCCACTCCGCTGGAGCGGGCGGCCGCCCGGCGTCTGGGTGCCGCGCTCGCCAGGGCTCGGTTCCGCGACACCGCCCGGGTCCGCGTCGCCTCCGCGCTCCCGCCGGGCCGCCTGTCCGGCCGCGACGCGATGCTCGGTGCGGCGCAGAGCGCCCTGGGCGTGCCGGTCACCGCCCGGCCGTTTCGCACCGTGAAGCGCAAGCGCACGGACGACCCGCCGGTCGCAGTCGGCGTGGCCGTCGACGTCTCCGGATCGATGAGCGCCTACACCTCGATCGTCGCTTCGACGGCCTGGATGTTCGCGCACGGAACCCGTGAGGTCGCGGGAAAGGCGGCGACCGTGGCCTTCGGCACGGCCGTCACCCCGATCGTCTCCCCCGGCCAGCCGCCGTCCCAGGTCACCGAGTTTCACGCGAACGACGGCAACCACCGCTTCACTGAAGCCGCCAACGCCCTCGACGGCGCGCTGGGGCTCTCCCGCCAGCACGGTGCCCGCGTCCTGGTCGTCGTGTCCGACGGCCACTGGGAGCCGGAGGAGCGCATCGGCGGCGAACGGCTCGTACGGCGCCTGACCAAGGCGGGCGTCCACGTTCTGTGGTTCTGTCTCGACCCCGGCTCCAACGTCCTGCCCGACGCCCGCCGCCTGGACGTTGCCCAGGTCGCCGACATTCCGGCCGCCTTGAGCGCCGCGCTGGTCTCCGCGCTTCGTCACGCCTGACCCATCCTCCCCCGCGGGCGGGCCCTCCACGGACCCGCCCGCCTCTCCCGGGCGCCGACGAAAAGCGGCGCCCCCTCACCGAGGAGCCTGCGTGCCCATCACCACCCTTCGGGACGCCCGGCAGGCCGCGAAGGCTCTGTCCGAGGGCGGCCCGATCGCCGCCTTCGCCGCCGGCCGCGGCACTCCGGAATGCTTCGCCCGTCTGCGCCTGGCGCTGTCCGGCATGCGCCACGAGAGCCTGGTCACCGAAGCGGCCCTGAACATGACGGACGGCCCCGATGACCCCTACATGGAGCGGGGAAAGCAGGAGATGGCCGAGATCACCTCCGCCATCAGTGACCTGCTGGCCTGGACCGAGCAGCAGCTCTGCCAGGTCGAGAAGTGCGACTGCCGCGCCGACCGTCTGCTGCGCCAGCTCCTCGAGGAAGCCCACATACCCGAACAGACCGGCCACTCCGCCTCGTTGGGACGCAACAACTGCGTCATCGCCGGCCACTTCGAGCCCGAGCCCGACAAGCGGACCGCGTACGTCCTCATCGAGCACCGCAACCACATCGAGCACGCCGTCCGGATGCACCACGGATGGCGCGCCCGCCTCGTCACGGCCGCCGGCGTCATCACGCTGTACGCATCACCGGGCTACCCGCAGACCCCGGTCGCCGAATACCGCGACGACACCCACGCCTGCGTCCGCGCGGTCGTAGGCGCACTGCACCACGACTGACGACCGAATCCCCACCGCTGCCACGCCGGGTTCCTGACAACGCGGCAAACCCTGCCCGAGATGTTGGACATGATGAAGCCCGCGCCGTGGCCGTCCGCCGTACGGCCACGGCGCGTCACGGAAGGAAGACGTGTTGCCCGCCCACGAATCCCCCGCCCAGTCCCCCGCCTCCCGGCTCGTCCCCCTCATGATCGACCGCAAGGAGAGCGTCGACCGGGATGACGCCATCACCGTCCGCTCACACGCCGACGGCTGGGAACTCACCGTGTACGTCGCGGACGTCGCCTCCGGTGTGGTCCCCGGAAGCGCAGCCGACCGTGAGGCGTTCAGGCGCCGGGAGTCCGCGTACGGCGGCTACCGCGGCACCGCCAAGATGCTGCCGCGTCCGGTCGAGGAACGGCTCACCCTCGCGGAGGGCCGTACGTGCGCCACGCTGCGGGTGCAGGTCACCTTCGATCGCGCCGGCGCCGTGCTCGGCGTGCAGGTCGACCGGGCACGGTTGCAGGGGGCCCTCGCCATGGACCATTCCGAGGTGGCGCAGGCGGTCGGCGACCCCGCCCATCGGCTCCATCACCAGCTGCGTGACGCCGCCGAATTGAGCGAGACCCTGCTCGCTCGTCGGCGCAGCCAGGGCGCCCTGGCCTTGTACGACCTGCTGAAGGGGTGGGCCACCGACGAGGACGGACGCCTGGTCCGGCTGGCCGCAGCGGAGCGGAACATCGCCTACAAGATCGTCCAGGAGTGCATGATCGCCGCGAACACGGCGATCGCCGGGTGGGCGGCCGCGCGGGACCTGCTGGTCCTGTTCCGCAATCACTCCGCCGCGAAGGTCGCGCCGCCGCGCGCGGAGTTCCTCGACGACCTCGACCTCGCGCTGTCCGACGGCTCGGGTGCCCGCCTTCAGGCCCTGCAGGAGCGGACCCTGATGGTGCTGCGCCCCGCCGAGTACGCGCCGTTCATGCGCGGCCACTGGGGGCTGAACCTTCCCGGGTACGTGCACGCCACCTCACCCCTGCGCCGCTACGCCGACCTCGTCGTGCAGCGCGTTCTTTTCAGCCATATCGACGCCGCCCCCAGCCCGTACTCGGACGCCGAGTTGCAGGCCGTGGCCGAGTCCCTGACCGAGGGGGCCCGCGCCGATCGTGACGCGCACCAGGCCGCCTTCAAATCGTCGGCGCACGCTCGCGCGCGGCGGGCAGCATCGGCGTCAGTCGACTACTCCCGGCTTGACGCGCGTGAGTTCCACGCTCTGCTCAAGCGCGGTTGCAAGGAGACCATCGGCAGCGTCTCCCTGGCGCAGGAGGCCGTACGGCGTGCCGAGCAGCAGCAGCTCACCTCGCTTGAACTCCAGATGATCCTGCTGGTGGCGAGCGGCGACACCTGGGAGGCGGCTCGCTCCGGCTGTCTGAAGGCCATCGCCGCCGCGCCGGAGACGGCCGTGAGCGTGCTGACGACCCACGCGCACATCAACGGCGTCGCCAATCCGGCCTTCACGGACGAGAGCAGCGGCCCGACCCACAGCGCCGCGTTCACTTCACGGGCCGAACTCACCGTCGGTGGGGCTCCGGTGTACGGCGAGGAGCGCACCGCCTCGGTGAAGAAGTCAGCGCGTCACCAGGCCGCGCTCAGCCTCCTCGCCCGGCTCGCCGGCCTTCCGGATCCCTCCCAGGATCGACTGCCGGTCGCGAGCGGCACGACGGGTGAGGGGGAGACGGAGGTTCGGCCCACGGCCCCCCAGGGGCGCCAACCCGTCGCAGCGCATCCCCTCGCGCAACGGGCCGCCTCGGACGAGGGCGACTGCTCCCAGCTGGAGGCGCGTGAGTTCCACGCTCTGCTCAAGCGCGGCTGTAAGGAAGGCATCGGCACGGACGCCCTGACACGGGAGGCGGTCCGGCGTGCTGAGCAGCAGCAGCTCACCTCGCTTGAACTCCAGATGATCCTGCTGGTGGCGAGCGGCGACTCGTGGATGGCAGCCCGCGCCGGCTGTCTGAAGGCCATCGCCGCCGCGCCGGAGACGGCCGTGAGCGTGCTGACGACCCACGCACAGATCAACGGCGTCGCCAATCCGGCCTTCGCAGACGAAAGCAGCGGCCCGACCCACGACGCCGAGTTCCGATCCCGGGCCGAACTCACGATCGGCGGCGGTCCGGTGTACGGCGAGGAGCGCACCGCCTCGGTGAAGAAGTCAGCGCGTCACCAGGCCGCGCTCAGCCTCCTCGCCCGGCTCGCCGGCCTTCCGGATCCCTCCCAGGACCAGCTGCGTGCCGAGGGCAGCACGACGGCCGCGGTGAAGAAGGTGGTCCAGCCCGCAGCCGCCGAGGGGCGTCAGCCCGTCATGGTGCTCAACGAGTACGCCCAGTCCTTGGTCATCAGCAATCTGCGTTTCGACTTCTCTTCGGAGGGGCCTGGGCACCAGATCACCTTCACCTGCACCGCGCACGCGCTCCATGCGGGTGATGCCCTGCGCAGCACGGGGAAGGCGGCGGTGAAGTCAGCGTCGAAGACCGCCGCGGCAGAGAGCCTCCTCGAGCAGATCCACGCGCGCCTGCGCGCCAGCGAGTCCGACGCCGCGTAGCCGCAGCGCGGGCACCCGGCCTGGACCCGAAGGCCTTGGGTGCCCGTTCGCCTGCCTGTCGGCGGTGTCGGGCACGACGCCCTCGCGCACAGGAACGTCCGAGAGCGGGCCGACCTCGTGATCGAGCGGCGGAGGACTCTGTCCACAGGGTTTGGCGTGCAGGGTCGGTGGCATCGGAGGCGAAGCAGAGTGCCGCCCCGCTGTTGAAGGAGACCGCCCGTGGTGATCGCTGTCCTCGACGTGTTGCTGACCGTTCTGTTGCCGCTGGTGATGGGCGCAGCGATCACCTACACCAACCCGAGCGGCGCCGTGTTCCTGCGTGCGTCGGCGGAAAGCCACCTGGTGCGCGGTGAGTTGCACCCGCTCCGTGTGCTTCCTCTGCTGCTGCCCGTGGTGTGGCAGCCGGTAGCAGGCACGTATCTGCTGGTGGAGCGGCTTTTCGGGGTTTTTGTCGTCGGCGTCATCGGGATGGCTCTGGGCCGCATCATCCGCGCGGTGTTCACCCGCCTGCTGCGGAGCGAGAGTTGACCGCCACACCCGCCCGGCGCCACGCGGCGGAGTCGGCTGCCGACCGCGGTGATCACCTAGCCTGCCGGACGGATGAGTCGGATCGTTCTGCGGCTGCGGCCGGCCGCCGGGATCGGCCGGGGCGGGCCTTGATGGTCATCTGGGGCGGCCTCGTTGCCGCCTTGCTCGTGTGCGGCGCGGTCCAGCGGATTGCCCCGCATCTGGTCGCCGCGACCGCCGACGGCACGGTGCCCGTCCTCCTCGCACCGGCCTTGGTGCTGCTCTTCGCGCTGGGCCAGTTGGCCGGCCTGGCCGGGGTGTGCTTCTACGGCTGGCACGCGCTGTTCACCACGCCGGTCTGCATCGCCGTGGCGATCCGCCACCGGCGCGAGCCCCGCTGACCCCGAGGCCTCGACGACCAGATACGTGAGAAGGGCCTTGGGGCGGCACGCGTTCGCGTGCCGCCCCAAGGCCCTTTGTGCTGCTGCGGGTTGATGCCTACTGCGGAGTCAGCGTGGCGACGAGATCGGAAGCGCCCAGCAGGTGCACGTTCCGGGCATCAAGACCTGCCGGGTAGAGCGCGTACGCCTCACCGCCGTCGGCCAGGGCCAGGTCGCCGCGCACCAGGTAGGCGAGGTGTACGTCGGTGGCGTCCAGGTTGAGGGCGTCGTCGGCGTTCGGGGTGCCGATGCGGGTGGCGAAGGTCTCGGTGGTCTCCTGCGGGCGGCGCCGGTAGGTGGTGGTGGAGCCGTCCAGGTGGCGGACGACGACGGTGCGGGCGCGGCCTGCCGCCTGCCAGGTGGCCAGTTCGCCAAGTCCGACGCGGGCGCCGGAGGTGAACAGGCCGGTCAGGCCCTCGCCGAGGGTGGCGAGGTCGTTCGCGTGCCGGTGGACGGCGTGGTTGGTGCCGGTGACGCCCTTGACGACGTCGAGCCACCGCATGGTCCGCCCCTTCACGTCGATCAGCAGGGGAACGCTCGCGCGGGACTGGCCGGTCAGGTCAAAGCGCTGCTCGACCTGGCGCGGGTCGAAGACCGCTCCGGTGTTGCCGTCTTCGTCACGGGCCATGAATCCTGCGAAGGCGTCGGCGAGGTCGTCGAAGGCGACGTTGTTGAAGGAGAAGACGACGGCGACCAGGTAGCGGACGCCTGCGGCGGCCAGCTTGTCCAGGTCGAGGTCGACGAACTCGCTGGCGCCCTGCGGCGCCGGGGCACTGGTCAGGTCGCCCGAGTGCACGGCGGCCGTCCCCGCGAAGCGGAGCCGGGTGTAGTCGCAGGTGCCGACGTGCTCCCAGGAGTCGTTGAACATCGCCGCCGACAGATCCAGGTCGGTGCGGCCGGAGCCGGTGCTCTCCATCCAGTGGAGGAAGAGACGGACCGTGCGGCCATCGGGCAGGGGCAGCTCGCTGCCGCGCGGCAGGGTGACCAGGGCGCGCGAGGCGGTCCGCTCGGCGAACGGGACCATCAGTCCGTCCAGCCCCGCGTCGAGAACTGCGGTGTCCACCGGGGCGAGGCGGCCCGCGCGGCGCAGGATCTCACCGGTCAGGATGGCCACGGCCCGGTCGACGACCGTGCCCGCCAGTGGAGCCCGCTGGTCCGAGATGATGTGGGCCTTCGCGTTGCCGCCCTTGGGGAAGAAGACCCGCTCGGCACCCTTGCGGCTCCGGGTGCGGATCTCGCCGAGCGCCGAGAGGATCACTCCCGGGGCGACCTGGGGAACCGCCTGCTCCAGTGCGTCCAGGACACGCGCAGCGTGGTCGCTGTCCGCCAGGCGCAGCATGTGGTCGAGGCGGCGCAGCAGCTCGCCGGGGCGCTGCGCCAGCAGCGGCAGGGCGCGGCGTACGTCGGCTTCGGCGAGGGCCGTCTCGACCTGGGTGGACCAGAGCGCGAGGGCGACCTTCGGCCGGTTGGTGCTGGCGGTCGGCACGCGGCGCGCCGTCGTCCGCAGGGTGTGGGAGAGGGCGTCGTCGGTGAGCGTGGTCTTGCGCAGCGCGGCGAAGGTGAGGGCCGCGTTCGGGTAGCGGGTGGCGTGCTCGAAGGGGTGCAGGCGCTCTGCCAGGTGCTTCCATGCCTGCTCGTGGCGGCGCATGTCTTCCGCGGCCAGGGTCACGTCGAGGCCGTCGAGGGCCTGCAGCATGGCGCGGCGCAGCGGGCGCGAGAGGGCGGTGAAGCGGGTCGGGGTGAGGAGTCCGGCGTCGCCGCCGGAGCGGACGGCCGCCAGGCGCAGCACGTCGGTGGCCGTGGTGATGCGGGAGATGACGGCCGGGAGTACGACCTGGTGGTGGTCCGGCTCCTCGAGGAGCCAGGCCAGGACGAGGGCCTTGGTCGCGCGGCCGGGGATGGACTCCGGGAGCCACGCGAGGTCGCTGCGGTCGCCTGCCGCGTCGAGGAGGGTCGACAGGTCGTCGGTGTCCTGCGGGCTGAGCGCGCCGGTGCGCGCCAGCAGTCCAGTCAGCTCGGTCTTGGCGTCCGTGGTGCGGTCCGTGAGCGCGCCGCCGTAGGTGAGGACGCGCAGCCGGTCGGGCAGCGCGCGCCGGGTGCCGGCGGTGGGCCGGTAGTTCTGCGGGCGCAGGAACGGGTCGTCGACGTCGATGCGGCGGTGACAGATCGGGCAGGCCGAGAAGTCGGCACCGTCGAAGCAGGACGTGCAGACCAGGTGGGCGCACGGGGCGACCGGGTGCACGGTGTCGTTCGAGCCGCACAGTACGCACGGCTGCTCGGCCTTCTGGAGGAGCACGGTCAGTACCCGGTCGACGTAGAAGGCGAGGGTGTCGGCCGGGGTGCTGTCGGGGAAGCGGCGGAAGAGCGGCGTGTGGTCGCGGTCCGCGCCGAGGGCCGCGTCGATGTCGGCCAGCAGGTCGTGTCCGGCGGTGACGAGCTGGTCTTCGGTGCGGCCGGAGAGGGCCTGGCGCAGGTCTGCCGACAGGAGGAAGCCGCGCTCGATGAGGTCGGCTTCCAGCAGGCTGATGCCGGCGAGGGAGTCGACGGTCGGGGTCGAGGTGTGCGCCGCGGGCGACGGGGAGTTCAGGTAGACGGATCCACGACGGGAAAGGAGCACTGCGGCCAGGCCGCGGCGGGCTCCGGTGGTGGTCGTGATGGTCGTGGTCGTCATTGCGTCCTCCCCCTGCCCCGGCGCTCGCCGGGCCTGCAGGGCCCTGTCGTGCAGGGCGTCGTCTTCATGAGCCGCAGCGTTCGGGCCGGTGTCCGTCCCCGTGGGAGGAAGGGCCCTGAGAACCGCTCGGCGTCGCCGATAGTTTCAACCTGTTCTTGGTCAACGGGCGTAAGCCGGGCGCCTGTTGCTCGTGCATCGGGCGGGCGGCGGGCTGAAGCTCTCGGATGCGGGGCGGGAAGTGATCGCGCTGAGTCTTTTCCAAAGAGAGAGAAGGAAGCACGTATCGGAGCCGCCCCGCAGCCGGGACACTACCAATCGCAAGATTGCCGCTGCACGGGGTTTTCACGGCCGGAGAGGTATCGAACCCCTCCCGATCCGGGTGGACGGTCGTTCCGCAGAGTTGCGGGTCGGCCGTCGCGGGCCGGAGCAACCGCTTCAACAAACACCACAGTACTCCTAGCAGGGGGAGACGTCAACTTTCCAGGGTCGCCCGCGAATGCGCACAGCCGCCACCTTTCCCCGCAATGACCCTTTTAATTTGACACATAACCGCCGTGAGCGTACATTAGATGTGTTGATTCGGTCCCGTTTCCGACCAGGAAGGCTCCCGTGACTGCCGCTCCCCGCTCCTCCAGTGACCGCCCTTTCGTCTCCGGCCCGGTTCCCGTGGAGCTCCTGCCGTTCCTCCCGGAGGACTTCCACGACGGGGGTGACGCCGACGACTGGCTGGCCCACCTTGCGCCCTGGGGATGGACCGGCATCCGGGATTGGGGCACCGAGGGCTGGGACCTGAGTAACTGGCCGTACCAGGCGGTTGCCCTCTACGACTCGCCCTTCGAGCTGTGCTACGCCTTCGCCGTCTACACGGAGGGGGACGTGAGCGTCGAGGCCTGGGCCACCCGCGAGGAGCGCGACGCCTCCGTCGACGTCCTCGCCCTGCACTACTGGAGCCACTCGGAGCGCGGCCCTGTCGATGCGCCCCACCCCAGCACCCCGCCCAGCGGGATTCCGGTGCGGTTCCGCGGCCCGTACTGCCCTGCCGACACGCGGACCTGATCGACCCTGCCCGACTTCTGCCCCCGAGACAACTGGAGCTCCATGCCCTCGACCGACGACCTGAGCGACACCGAGCGCACGACCGAGGAACTGGCCGAAGTCATGTTCAGCGGCAACGTCATCGAGGTGCACTTCGCCACCCTGCTCACCTTCCTGGTCTCCCTCAGCGGCGTTGACGTCTTCGTCCGCCACTCCCTGACCAATGACCAGATCGCCGACCTGGCCGCCAGCTTCGGGGACGGTGAAGTGCGGATCACCATGCCGCCTGCCATCCACGCCAGCGGCCCGATGCCGGTCGATTCCGGCGAGGCGGCCCTGCTGAGCCGGGCCCTCGACGCCCGCCGCATGCTCTTGAGCAGCTAGCCCCCGGTCGCGCGCCAACTGATGTCACGGCGGCACGCGTGGCTTCTCGCTGCGCATTTGCGCAGGTGGCCGGGTGTCACGCTTGGCTGCGTGACAGTGACCGTGACACCCGGCGTGACACCGAACTCGCCCCGACGGCTTCGCGGTGGTCCTGGGTCGGCGGCGCGTGTCCGGCGCTGTCCGGTCGGACACTTCCGGACAGACCGGCACGTGCCGGCGGCGCCGACGGCCTGGTGCGCGACTAGCCTGACCAACTGTCCTTTGCAAAGTACGAGGTTGGCGGGTGAGCGTCGGTGGCGCAAGGAACGACGGCGGCGACGGCTTGGGTGGTCGCGGGCACGCGGGCCCGGATGACGGACGCCCTGGAGATGGAGAAGCGGCGCCGCATCATCTTGTCGTCGCATTCCTCCTGGCAGACGCGAGGTCTGTCGCGTGAGGGCGCTGCCGCAGTGCGTGACCGGTGGCGGCTGGAGGTGGAACGTCTTCGCGGGACTGCTCAGTTGCTCGACACGATCGACACCCTCACCGCCAGTGGCATCGGACGGGAGCTTGAGGAGCGGGGGTGGTCCAAGGAGTGGCCCGCGGTGCCTTCGGAGGCGCGCGCTCTCGGCGGCCGGTGGCCGGGATCGCGCACCGGCGGGTTCCCGGAGAGCGTTCCCATGCGTCTGCCCAGCGAACTCGCCGAGCAGGTACTGGCCGCGTGCTGGCACACCTCGGCCGAATCCATCCGAAAGATCCGAAGGTGGCGCGACCTGTACCCGGACATGGTCCCGCCGGCATCTGCGCCCGCCGCGGATGAACTGGACGGGCTTCCCGATCCATTGGCGGAGTACGAGCGGCTCGCGGCGAAGGTCACCACCGTCGGGGTCATCTACCGGGCCGGGATCAAGCGGGGCATCAAGGCGGCGGAGTTGCTCACCGCGACGCACTTCCCGAACCTCGATGCCGGCGAGGGCGCTTCCTGATGGTGCCCCTGCCAGGGTGGAATGGGCGCCGCTCCGGTCCCCCGCCGTGGGGCGACGGTTCGACGTGGGCGGGACTGCGGGCTCGGTGACGTGGACGTCTGCTTCAGAACCTTTGTCTAGAAGAGGACGTTGTCGTCCGTCTGCGGAACGGCTTGGTAGTAGATCTCCACCCAGCCGCTGCACCGGTAGACCCTCATCTCGTCGCACTGCGGACAGCGCACCGCGTAGTGGGTCTTGCACCAGTACGGCTTGCCCTGCGCCTGGACCCACTCGGACGGCTGGCCGGGGCGCGACCGCTCGACGCGGACCGCGGTGGGTTCGGGGGTGTACCAGGTCTGGCCGAAGGCGGTCGACAACGGGCCGGGGAAGGCGCAGGTGGGGCAGCGCGGGTCGATGTGCGAGGCGTCGAGGGCCGGCTCCCATCGCTCCCAGCGAATCTCGCCGGCCTCGTGGTCGTGGTCCGGCAGCGCGGGAAGGACTCGTGCGGGCTCCGGCTGGGCCGATGTCACCATGGCGTCCAGTGTGCCCGTAGGCACCGACAGCGGCCCCGGTCGGCGCCCGCCGAGGGGCCGGTCCCGATGGTCTCGCTCACTCAGCGTTCCGGCCGGCGCCGGTCATCAGCGGCACGTTGAAGACGAGGGAACCAGCGTCGTACCCGAAGTCCCCGGGGTGGAAGTTGCCCGCTGCGCCGCCGTTGAAGTACGCGGCGATCCCTTCCTGGATGACGTCGTCGACCTGGCTTTCGTTCTCCGCCAGCGCCAGTGCGGCAAGTTGCCGGCCGCTGAGGCTGATGGAGATGTCCCGCGGCCTCACCGCGTCTGAGCCGCGGACAGTGAAGTTGTTCACCCGTGGCACCAGGACGTCGCCCCGGTGCTGTTCTGCCTGCCGGGCACGCCGCTCCCGCCCGCGCTTGGTTGTCTGCGCGGCCGTGGCGTCGCGGAGGAGCCGCGCGGCGTTCGCGCCTTGCGGCGTGCGGCTGCCGTCGAGCCACCGCCGGATGGTGCGCGGGGACATGTTGTAGGCGGCGGCCATGGCCGCTGTCTGGCCGCCGTAGAGCCGGTCGAGGACGTGCTCGGCCTGGGTGGTGGTGCGTACCGGTGCGTGCTTGGACGTGTAGAAGAGCTGGTTGACCCGGGAGTACATCTCGGTCAGCTCGGTCTGCTTGGCGACCTCTGCTTGGTTCGTGCTCACAGGACGTTCCTTACGCCTCTACGGCGGTGCCGTCGGTCGTGTAGTCGTGGGTGAGGCGCGAGGGGTGCTCGTCGGTGTTCATGAGCTCCAGGACCTGGTCCATCGGGATGCTCGACTCGTGCTTGAACTGGCCGGGGCCGATGCCCAGGCGAAGGACGCCGAGGACGGGCTTGCCGTTTTCCGGCGGGGTGAGCAGTTCGAGCGGTGACGGATGTTCGGTCGCGTACAAGTAGGAGTCGACGTTGATCGCGAACGGGGCACGCCCGGTCTTGTTGTACGTCTTGCGCATGCGGCGGTGGTTGGCGATGCGGGCGGCCGAAATGATGTGGAAGCGGACTTCGGGCCGGTAGGACCAGTTGGCCACGATGTCCTTCAGCCACGTCTCGTCGTCGAGGTGTGCTGCTCCCTCGGTCCACTTCCCGATGCCGCCCTTGTAGACCTCCTTGTAGAGGCCGGCCAGCACCAGGGCGTCGGTGCGCTCGGCGTCCTGCGGGTCGAGGTCCTTGTGGCGGGCGTAGGCGGCGAGGAACTCTTCCGGCTCCTGCCCGTCCTTCAGCCCGAGCAACGCGTAGACACGCTTGTACGCCTCGCGCAGCCGGACCGTCCACTCCTTGAGGAACGGCACCGTCAGGGGCGACAGGTACGCCTCGGTGATGGTGGTGGGGTCGAAGCCGAACTCGGTGACCATGTAGGCGACCGTCGGGGTGGCGTACCAGCCGGGTCCGGTGGGGGGTTTGCCGTGGAAGGTGGCCGGGTGTGGCAGCTCCGTGTCCACCTGGACGGCGGTGAAATCGCACCACCACAGCCCGGCGGGCGCCGACTTGGTGTCCCACACCGGGTCGGTGCGGTGCTCCAGCGGGCCGACGGGCAGCCGCAGCGACATGGTCACCGACAGGTACGAGGCGCACACGTCGCAGGCGACTGCGTACGGCATGGCCGCCTCGGCTTCCGTGAGCGGCCGGGACCACCACTTGAAGTCCTCTTCCTCGCACAGGATTTCGTCGCGCTCCACCAGCTCGCGGGTGAGGGGATGCCGAGCACCGGCGGCGGGCGGAACGACGGTGTCACCAGAGGGCAGCGCCCCGTCGCGGAGCCGGGAGTGCCACTCCCCCTGCTCGTCCTGGAACGGCTCGTTGCGGGGACGGACCGCGTCCAGGAGCAGCTTGCTGGTAGTGGCCGGGGTGATGCCGGGTGCGACGCCGATGTCGGTGACGTAGGTGCGGATGCGGCGGGCAAGGGTCAGCGCGTCGGGGTCGCCCGCGGGGGTGGCCGCGAGACGGGCCAGCATCGCGCCGGTCACCTGCTGCTTCTCGCTGCCCTGCCCGAGCCACGGAGTGACTACGACGCGCAGGGACGACTTGGGGCCGCCCGCGGCGCCCGCGCGGCGGAACGCGTGGAAGATGGGGCCGATCTCCTGGGAGAGCTCCATTCCAACGCTGGCCGCTGCTTTGGTCAGCTTCGTCGTGAGGGCGGCCAGGGCCTTGTCGGTGGTGGGGAACGCCGCGGGCAGGCCCAGGGCCTTGAGCGCGGTGGCCGACAGGCAGACCATTCCGTCGCCGGTGCGGCCCGCGTCGTGCACGCGATCGATGCGCAGCGGCAGTCCGGTGCCGAGCCAGGCGAACCAGTCAGTGAACTTCGTTCCGGCCGGCGGCGGGACCTGTTCGATGTCCAGGTTCCAGCCCTCGGCGTCGTGGTCGAGTGCGACGGCCGGCCACCGGCGCGGCTTGCTCGCCACTGGCGCGGTGCCGGGTGCGTTGCGCGCCGGAGTACGGCGGCCGCCCGACCGTGCTGCGACCTCGGGGCCACGTGCGCGCTCTCCGCCGGCCGGGCGGGGGCTGGCGGGGCGGTGCGCTGGCTGCTGCCGCACGGGCTCGGCGCGGGCGGGTTCGGGGGCGGCTTCCGGCCGGGTGGGCGACGCGGGTGCGGCGGCGGCCTGGCGGGCGGCGGCCTCGGCCTCCTCGGCACGACGCTGCTGGTGACGCGCGATCGTGGCGGCCCGGGATTCAGGGGTGCACCGGTCGGGGCAGCGCTTCCACTCCCACAGCATCTTCCCGCTGTCGACGTTCCATACGACGACGTAGCCAGGGCGGTCGCTGCCGATGCAGCCGGCGCACCCGGCAAGGCGTACCTCGGTCATCGCCTGCCCTGTCCTTCCGGTCGTTCTGCGGTGGTCATCAGGTGTTCTGCGGAACTGGAACGCCGAACAGGCGCTCGGCGGCTTCGAGTTGGGCGGCGGCGCGGGCTGCCCTGTCGCGCGCCTCCTGGTCGGCGGGGAGCAGGTGCTCGAGCTCTCGTTGCGCGACAGTTCGTATCCGCGCGGCGCTGACAGGCTGCCCGCTGCTGAGGCCGGGGATGTTGAGCGCGAGGCCTTGGAGCAGGTCGTGGATCGCGTCGGCGTCTGCGTACGCCTCCCCGGCAGTGCGCTCTGCGGCCTCGGCCAGATTCACGGCCATGGTCAGGTAGTTGACCCGGCTGGATCCGGAGGCGAGAAGCCGCTGGGACAGGGGCCAGTCGGACGAGGCGAGCATGGACCGGACGGGCCGCAAGGTATCGGCGGCCAACGCGGGGCACACGTGGGTGCGCGGGCCGCTGCGGCTGCGGAAGCTGCGCTCCTCGTCCCGCCTCAGAGTAACCAGGCTCGTGGTGGCGAGCGACGTACCGAAGAAGGCGTGGTGGACGCTGCGGATGGTCTTCTGCGCCGCCGGGGCACCGATCAGGGTCAGGGTTTCCAGCACCTGCTCGCGTGTGGATTTCATGGACCGCCGAAGGACAGGCGCCGCGGTGGGGGCGGGTGCTCCGGGGAGCAGTGCATCCCACCCGTTCTGTGCCGCGCGCAACTGGGCGCGGAGTTCCGTGACCCGATCGCCGTCGGACGCCTCGGCGGCGGACCGGATCTCGGTCCGGAGCCGGTCCATCTCCCGCTCGATCGCGTCCAATGCCTCATCCATACGCCAGAGCTTACCAGATATTCCCAATATTTACCTTCGTTTTCCTATGTTTGATGCCACGGCTTCGGGCCCAAGATTTTGGGGCGGCCCGGGGTGGTCCCGGGCCGCCCCATAGGCGACTTCACGGCGAGCCGGTCGACCCGGCACGCCCTCTGGTCACCGCACGCGCCGGATCGCTACCCCTTGGCAGCTTCCTTGAGCTTGGACCCCGCGGAGACCTTCACGCTGTAGCCGGCCGCGATGGTCATGGCCGCCCCCGTCGCGGGGTTGCGGCCTTCACGGGCGGCGCGGTGGGTGCGCTCGAAGGTGAGGAAGCCAGGGACGGTGACCTTCTCTTCGCCCTTGGCAACGACCTCGCCGGTCACCTCCGCGAAGGCGGCCAGCACGGCGTCGGCGTCCTTGCGGGTCACCTCGGCGCGGTCGGCCAGCGCGGCCACCAACTCACTGCGGTTCATATATGGGTCTCCATGTTCGTTCTGCCTGTTCGGCTGCTGCGCCTTCATGCTGCCAGCACCCAGTGACAATCCCCGTCGCGCACCACGGCACCCGAGGGGACGGCGGTGCCTCTGTTCGGCGAAGGTTCCCTCACCATACACGGCGACCCTAGTAATTTGACATACATTTGAGGCGTGGCTTAATTTTCCAGGGTCGTGATCGTTCTTCATGCCTGCACCTGGGCGCCGCCCCGGCCCTCCGCGCCGGCTCCGCATCCCGACGCTTCCGCCCGGCTGCCGATGCCGGCCGCCTTCCGAAAGGACTTCGACGATGAGCTCGTTCGCCATACCGCTCTTCCTGCCCCGGCTTCGGTTCCGACTGGGGAACTCCGGCCTTCCGGGCGGCACCAACCATGCACTCCTGCAGGACGACGCCTGGAAGGCGATCGCCGGCGCCGTCGACCGCGCCACCGCCGACGTACTGCCGCTGAGCGCGTCCGGCACGGGAAGCGTGGTCGCCGGCAACCGGGCGCTGGCGTCCCTGGTGGGGGGCCGATTCCTGCTCGAGCGCATCTACGAGCGCAGTGAGCGCTTCATCGATGAGCCCAGGAGCCGCCGCGACCGGCGTCTGCGACGACGTGCGGCCGAGGACCTCCTCCCGTACCTCACCGCCTTCCAGAAGGCCATCAGCTACGCCCGCCGAATCGCCGACGGCGAGCCCGCGCCCGCCAAACTGCCGGCGCTCCTTCAGCCCGGTGCCCGCCTTCCGATGATCCAGCGGTTCCGCCAGGACCGGCAGGTCCTGGCGGACGTCCGCTGACGTCGCACGCTGCCGCCCCTCCAGAAAGGTGCGAGATGAACCGCGTTGATCCTCACGTGCTGCCCGAGACCTCGGCCATGGCCCTGCGCGCCGCGCTCGACGGTGTCCGCCACGCCATCGACACCGCCCGCACGGTGGCACTGGCGACACTGGCCGACGCCGCGCAGGGGCGCATCCGCCAGCACAGCAGGATGCCCGGCACGGCCAACGCCGTGATGACCTCGGGTCTGGGTACGGCCGTGATCGTCCCGGAGTCCCGGGGCGAGCGCACCACCCTGAAGATCCACGTCAGTCCCGCGGCCTACGAGCGGATCCGGAAGCACCTGGAGGAGGAGTGCTTCCACGACCACGCCTGCGACTGCGAGCAGGATCCGTGGCCCGCGCTCGATGCGCTGCCCCGTGAGGAGCAGGTGGTGATCTGCCACCTGGATGGAGGAGAGCATGGGTCCGCGGCCCGCTCGCCGTTCGGCCGCGGCGACGTCGCGCTCGAACTGGCCGACGAGAGCGTCTTCGCGGCCGCTGAGGTCCTGCGCATCGCGCTCGCGCTCGCGCCGCATGCACGGGCAGACGAGACTCGCGAGACTCCCCCGGCCTAGACGACCGCCCCGCCGACCGCAAACTGGGCACCCCCCGCCTCGTGAGCCGCTCGCGCAACCGTGACCGTTACATGCGTGGCCCGGACCCCCTTTCTTCGCGACCCTACTAATTTGATTCATTCGGAAGTATGGGTTAAGCTATATGCGTCACAAGGGTTGAGGGGCTCTTCCAGAGCCCTTCCCGGTGCACTCACCAACCCGCCGTCCGGCGCTCCCCTACGCCCGCCGGACGGCTTCCTCCGACGGACCCGCCCAACCCCCCGGGCGGGTCCGTCGCCCCCCCCCAGATCTACCGACAACGCGCCGCCCTGCCAGGCCGCACCAGCAGGTACTGCGCCCGCGCCCCGCCTGAGAGAACGGACTCTTCATGCCTACGCCCTCACAGGCCGACCCTGCCCTCTCGGCCGTCCGCGCCGCGCTCGACAGCGCTGGACACGAGCTGGCCGAGATCCTCATCGCCCGCCCCGATCCCGGGGCGGATCACATCATCGTTCGCTACAACCCGCTCAGCTCCGACACCTGGGATCTCGAGGAGGAGCAGAACACCGCTTTCGCCGAGACCTTGCGTCGCGCCGGGTGGGAGAGGGCCCTCGACCTCGGCGCCCTGGTGCTCCTCCCGGAGGTGCCCTCGCCCGCTACCGCCCCCGAGGCCTTTGTGGCGACCTGGCGCATTGAGATCGACGACGTCAATGACGCTCAGCAGGCGGCCGAGGAGGCCCGGGGGCGTCAGCTCAACACGGACGTCACCGAGTCCCTGTGGACGGTCACCGACGCCGTGGGACGCACGAGGACGGTCCACTGCACCGATCCCGGCCTGGTGTGACGCACGAGCAGGACACACGCGACGGCCGCTTCAGCCGCTTCATGACCAACGAGAATTGAGCGCCCCCCGTGATTTCGTACCTTGCCTCCGACGCCGATCTCTCCAGCATCGACAAGCTCCCCTGGTGGCTCCAACTCATCATCGGCATCGCGATGTTGCTCGCCGCGGGCGGACTCCACGAACTCGACAAGCGCATCGACTCCGACTTCCTGGGGTTCGGCGCGTTCTTCGTCGGCTTCGGCGGCTTCGTCGTCGTCATGTCTGCGCTGCTGTGACACCGGGCCACTCCCCGCCGAGGCGGACCGCAGCGGCCGCACCCACCTCCACCTGGCACCGCTGAGCCGGGGCCGACCGCGACGCTGGCCACCCGGCCTGCGCGCGAGGTCCAAGGACGGTGACGCCCATCCATTCCCCTCGAAGGAGGCTTCTTGCATCTCAAGCCCGAGGCGCAGCGCCAGGCCACGACCCGCGAAGTCGAATACCTCAAGGCCGCATCGGTCCACCCGGACGGACACCTCCCGTCGAAGGTGTCCTCCCGCCTGCTCAAGGCCATGCTCGATGCGAAGTTCATCTACCGCGAAGACTCCGACGGGTACCGGCTGAGCGACGACGAAGCGCTCGTCTACGCGGGCGACACGACCTGGCGGATCACCTTGGCCGGCCGCCGCGCGGCGCTGAGTGCAGCCCAGTGGCGCGACCTGACCGAACGGGTCGACGACAGCGGGGCCTTCACCAGCAAGGTCCACTGGGTCACCAAGAACGGACTGGCCTGGCTGGGCCTCGCGGAGTACCGCGACGACCACGGCAATGTCCAGCCGGACGACGGAGGCACCGGCGAACACGGACCTCTGTTCCGGGCCTTCCGCACCGAGCTCGGCCAGCGCGTCGCGCAGCTGGCCGAAGCCGACACCTTCAAGTGACCTCCCTGGGGGCCGTGGCCATGGGCCACGGCCCCCAGGCGTTCCACGCCCCGCCCCTTGCGAGGAGATCGTTGAAGACCCGTACCTTCACCATCGAAGAGATCCGCGCCCTCGGCGTTCCGCACGACCTGCCGCAACACCGCGCCGTTGCCGACTTCCATGTCTCCAACGGCCGTTGGGCCGAGACACGGCGGTGCATCTTCCAGCACGCCGACGCCTTCTGGGCCGTCGACTACGACAGGCCGCTCACCGAGCAGCAGGACGTCGTGGACCACGGATGGGGCCGGTGCGTGGTGGCCATCCGTGTTGTGCCCGCACGCGTACCGATCACAATGTGGGTGCCGGCCGACGCCGGAGTTGAAGCCGACCCTGCCGTAGACGCCTGGATCGTCGAAGTCCGGCACCCGGCCGGCCGGTTCCGGTTCAGCTACCGCGACGACGAGTACGACCTGGCCCAGGAGCGACTGGGTGATCGGCAGCGGCGCCACCCCGACGCCGAGGTACGACTCGTGCGGATGACCATCACGTACACCGTGGTCAGCGCGGACTAACCTGCATGCCCCAAGCTCGTTGGCTTCGAAAAAGGCTGTGCCCCGGGCCGCTTACTCCTAGGAGCAGAGGCGGACACCGGGGCTTACCAAGCTGTGCCCCGGACAGTGTGCGGGGGGGGGATCGCAGTGACTGCGACCCGGGGCTCACATACGGCACAGTAGCCCCAACTGATGCCCAATGCACGTGAATTACGTCGTGGCGGACGCGAGTAGACATCCGCATGGCCATCGAGGACGGCATGGGCTCCGGCCGTCCCCTCCCCCTCGGCGTCTGTCAGCCTGCGGGCCGCAGCTGCGTTTTGGCGAGCTGGTAGGCCCCGGCGATGCGCCTGCGGTCCCAGCCGGGCTCTTTGGGCAGCGCCCGCAGAAACCGCCGGAGCTCGCTGGACTGGATGATGGTCACCCCCTGGCTGATCAGCCCGCCAGGAGGAACGGCGGCGTAGTGGACGGCGACGACGGCCTGGACGGGGCAGCCGAGCGCTTCAGCGACGCGGCTGGCCTCCCACAACACGGTGTCGAGGGAGTCCTTCTGGGGGTGGTTGCCGTACCAGAGCTTCCCGCTTCGCAGGTGGACCTTGGCCTTGCGTGACTTCCATGTCTTGGTGTCCACGTAGACGGGGCCGCACTTGCCCAGGACGATGTGGTCGAGGTTGGCGCGGGACCGGGGTATTTGGCGGTCGTGGAGGACTGCCCACCGTCCGAGTCCGCACCAGACGAGTGGGGCGAGGATCCAGCGAGTGCGCCGTTCGCCGGCGGCGCCGGTGGCCCAGGTGCTGCCCTTGCTCCGGTAGATGCGGCGCAGGGCGAGTACCGCCGTCACCACGGCGACCGCGAGACCTGCGTGCCAACTGGTCACGGCCGCGACAAGGAAGCCGATGCCGAGCGCCATCGGCGCCACCAGCAACGGGATCGCCCAGGCCGCGGTGCGGTGCTGCTTGCGGCGTTCGGCCGCTCGGATGGTGTCGGCCATGGCCTGGGCGCTCGCTCCGGCGCCGGGGCGGCGCCTCGATCGCGTCTTGGGCATGCGGTCTCCTTCAAGATCACACAGGTGTGGAGACGGCGATGGTGCGCGAGGCGGGCTGTGGACAGAGTCCGGGGAGATCCTTGGCCGGCTGCCGCGGAGGGGGCCGGCGCGTTCGGCGGCTATGCCTGAGCACGTCCGTGGTGCGCTCGCACTGGGACGGGCTCAGGCGCCCGGCACCCCGGGGTGCTGCGGGTGCCGCGCGGCCTGCAGATTGTTACGGGCGTTCGCGCGGCTCGTCGGGAACGATCCCCGTGGCGCGGTCGTGGGCGTCGAAGATCCGCAGAACGCCGGGAGACTCCAGCGCGCCGAACACCTTGCTCAGCAGTTCCTGGGCCCGTTCTTCATCCTCGTTGACCTCGTCCTCGGCCGTGGTGTCCGGTTCGTGATCCATGCGCTGAGACCAGCGTTCGTGCACCGCGAGGTAGTGGGCGCACTGCTCTGCGCTGGTGAAGCGGCGGACCGAGTATCCGCCGCAGGAGGTGCACCAACGCTCCTCAAGATCCCGGTCGCGTCGCGCGGCGCCGGGGCCGATCAGGCTGCTCAGCCCCATGCGCTGACCGCTGTGGTGGAGGGGGCGCAACGTCTCGACGAGGTCGGCCAGCGAGAGGATCTCGTGGCGCTCCGAGGGCATGGGGCCGAAGCCGCGGCCCTCACGGGTGTCGGCGTGCTGACACACCGCACCGTGCGAGCGACCGCGGTAGTGGCCGCGGGCGTTCGTTGCGTACACCTGGACGTCGGCGAGGGGGCCGAGCTCGGCTCCTTCGAGGAACGGGGTGAGGTCCAGGATGGAGTCACGGAAGTCGCGGTGCTTGAGCTGCGCGAACAGCACGTCGATGGCGAAGGTGGTGCGGTCTTCCTCGGGCAGGGTCCGCAGGTCGGTGTCAGGCCGGATCGAGTCCCAGATCTGCTCAGGCCATCGCTCCGGGCCGAAGCCGGTGTCGGTGCCGCTGAGGCAGTAGCCACGGCCGCAGTCACACTGCGGGCCTCGGCGGTGCAACGGGGCGATCTCGAACGGAACGGACACCAGGGTGTCTACCGGATCGCGCTTGACGGTCTTGTACGGGCCCTGGTTGTTGACCGTGATGAGTTGCTCCGGGTGTCCCTCGGGGCGGTAGACGGTGACACGGACGCTCATCCGCAGGCGACGCGCGGCCTTCTTGGCTGCCGTGCGCAGCGCAGCAGCTCCACCGAGGCGCGTGATCTGCGGCTCGATGAACTGCAGGTTCCAGGACGACGAGGCAGGCAGGCCTTCGGCTTCCGCTTTCGAGCGTGCCTCGGCCAGCAGATGGTGGAGGCGATCGGCCGCCTGGTCCGCGGTCAGCGGCCCTTCCGGGGCACTTCGGTTCGGCCTCGGAGGGACAGCTGCCATCGCATGGGCCAGTTCGACGTCGATCCCGGTGGCAGCGTGCAGCTGGCGCGCGGTGTGGTCCGGCATGTGCTGGGCCAGGTCGCGGAGCCGCTCGTTGGCCGAGCGCCCAGGCTCCAGACCGAGGCGTTCCATCATCTGGTGCCGGCGGGCTCCATTGGCCTCGGCCAGCCGGTCGATCCAGTCCACGAGCGACTCGCCGGCCCGCGGCAGCACGACGTGCGGGAGCCGGGAGGGCGCCGGGCCGGGTTGTTCTGCGCTGCGCGCAACGGCGCGGCGCGCATCCGAGAGGGAGGTCCCGGGATGGCCCTGCTGGTACTGGCGGACCGCGCGGTCGATCTCGCGTCGGTTCTTGTTCGTCATCGGTGTCGCACCTTGTCCACGGTCGGCTGTCCCACGCTCTGCGACCGTCGATGAAGGACATCGCGGCAGGCCAATCACCTCGCGCGAGTCTCAGACTCTTGGCCTCGGTGCCTGATGCGGCGTGGTCGCGGTCGGGCGGGACTCGGGCGCGGCGCGGTTGCCCTGCCCTGATCGTACCCAGCAGGCCCAGGCGTCCGAGCCGGTATCGGCAACCCGGAGGGCAGCGGAGCAGCTAGTAGTCCGAAGCAGGTACTCAGGTCGACCGCTGTCCCATCGGGGTGGACGCTCCGGTCCGCCCATGGCGGGGCCGTTGATAGGCCGTGGCGATGATGGGAGTGCGGCGGGGACCGATCGCACGGGCGTACCGGTGATTGCCACCGTGGTGGACAACGGTCGCAGAGATCTCCTCGAGGGCCTGGACAAGCCAGTCGCGGCCGGACTGTCCGGACCGGCGCGGCGATGCTCCGAATTCGACGAGGCGGCGCTCAGCACCACGATGTCCGACTTCATCACCTTTGATCTTGGCAACAGTGCGATCGGAGAGCACCGTGGCGTCGGGCAGGACCGTGAGTTTGCGGGGACGCGTACGTCCCAGGTACACGAAGTCCTGGGCGGCATACACGTGCCCGATGTGGCCGGGGCTCAGGAGCTCGGTGCCGCCTTCGGGCGTGCGCCGGACACGCGGCTGCGGGTCGGAATGCGCTATTACGCCACGTATACCCTGCCGCGCGGCTGCGGTGAACGCCCGTGCGCAGAACCAGGATTCGGCGTTGGACTCGGCTCGGTCGAGCAGGACAAGCCGGTTGAGTTCGAGGGTCTCGGTGTACCTGCGGGTCCCCTCGAACACGTCGAGGACGGCGCCATTCATCGGGATGCCAAGGCAGAGGACGCCCAGGAGCCGGCCCCCGGCGGGTTCGCCGGGGCCGGGTGGCTCGTCGATGCGCTGCAAACCAAAGACGAAGCGGACGGCGGGCCAGGAGCCGCTGTAGTGGTGGATCTCGACGAAGCGACGTGCGGGCCCTTCCGCTATGGCAACGACACGGTGCAGGCCGGGGTCGAACCCGCCCTCGCTCGTGCGGCGCCAGGTCGGTGTGCGCTCGTGCCACCGCTGGCACAGGTCTTCGGCACCGGGAAGCTGGAGGGCCTGCTGCTGGGGCGCGGTCAGGTGGAGCTGGCGGGGCTCGGTCTGCAGCGGGGTCACGCTCCCTCCTCGTCGCGTGTGGCTCCCGCTGACAGGCCCTCGAGGTAGCCGACCTCGGCGCCGTGGCGGTACCCGATGCTCTCCGCCGTGGTCAGAATGCGGCGTGCATGCTCCTCGGCCTGCTCAGGGTCCACACGTACGTCACCGCGGAGCAGCGCGGCGAGATTGTTGATCGCGGGCTGCCCGATGCGGGTGGGGAAGTCGGTGCGGTCAGGCATAGGTCTCGATCGCCTCCTCCGGCAGCTCGGCCGGCGGAAGTGTCTTCTGCGCTGTCACGTTCAGGCCCCGATTGCCGGGGAGTTCGCGGCCGGCACCGGCGCCCACCAGATCGTCGTTGCGAGGCGGCACTGGAAGTGGGTCATTCCCCCGGTGTCCGGGATGCTCAGGATGTACAGGCCCTCGGTGTTGTAGGTGACGTCCACGAGGGTCTCCTCGGTCGGCTCGTCCGATCCGCGAAGGGCCTTGCCGCCGAACACGATCTGCAGATTCCTGGTGCGCGCGCTCGCCCCGGTCTGCGTGAGCGGGGTCTTGCGCCACCGACTCATGTCCGGCTCGGGGGTGCGCGCGATGCGTCCGTTGCCCGGGTAGAGCATGACCCGGTTGGAGCGCTCGGGTACGGCTTCGCGCGCGCCGACGTGAACGAGCCAGCCCTCCTCGCTGCCGTTGTCGTGCTGCCCGGTCTTGCGTTGGGGCGCGGCGAGCAGGTATCCGGCGCGGGTCACCTGGTGGCCGCGGGTGTCCACGCCGTACGCGAGGACGTGTTCGTCCCCAGACAGGCCGGCGACTGCGCTTTCCAGATCGTGGTGCATGGCAGAACTCCTTGGTGGTGATGGGCGTTTGAGATCGCGTGCCGGGATCTCGCCACGCTCTGGGCGTGACGGTCGGGCGGGTGGTGGCGGGCGCGCGCAGGCCGGTCGGCGGCCGGATCGTCGTAGCGCGCGCCGCCGACCGGTGCGGTGCGGCTGGTGGGGTTTCGAGGGCGAGGCCGCTGAGGCGCGCTGTCCCTCTGAACTGCGTGCCTTCGCGTGCGCGGCGGGCCGGGCGCGCCGGGGCGTCGTCGCCGCGGAGCGGCCAGGTCTTGCGCCGGGTGCCGCCGGGGCGGCCGCCCCGGCGGTGCTGGTCAGCACCGCCGGGCGCGGGGGCGGCGTTAGGGCTGGGGAAGGCTGAAGACCACGATCGTCGGGGTCTTCGACTGGGCCGCTGCGGCGATCGCCGCGGTCACTGCCTCATTCAGGGTGGTCGGCTCGGTTGCCCTGCCCTGGTCGATCTGGGCCGCCGTGACGGGGGCGGGCACCGCGGCGGAGACGTCTGGCTGAGCGTCATGGATGACGCGCAGGAGACTGCGGACAAGGAGCTCGGAGTGGGTCCCGAGCTGAGTGGCCGCCCGACCGGCCGGGTTGATCCGGCGTGCGATGGACGTCATCTGGCGGGGGGTGAGGTTGTCGATGAGGTCGGCGGTCAGATGGCCGTCGAACTTGTTCCAGAACGCGTCGAAGGCGATCGGGATCGCCTGGTGGAGGTCCTTGGTGAAGTCCGCAACCCACGCGGGCTGGTGGATGCTGCGGCCGCGGCCGGAGGGCTGAGCCGAGTGGAGGACGAGCAGGACCTCGATGATCAGGTCGGCGGTCGGGCTGCCGTCGGGCCGCACCGTCGGGGGCTTTTCGCTGATCCGGCGTGCCGCGAGCGCCATGTGCTCGTGCGTGAGGGTGCTCACCTCGCGCGGCGTGATGACGCCGCCGAAGTGGCTGGTCCGCAGTTCCGCGGCGGTGAGGAGGGCCTTGCGTACCCGGTTGTGGAACTCGTGCGGGTTGTAGATCTCCTTGTCGAGATCCTGGGCAAGGGGCAGGTGAATCATGAAACTCCCTGGTTCGGGGAGCGAGGGAACCCCCCTCGCGTGACCCATATAGCTTAAGCTACAATGCGATCTTCAGTCAAGTTAATTGGGTCATGTGAAGGGGTCGGCCGCTCGCGTCGCGGACGTCAGCCGACCGCAACAGCGCTTGATCCAGGCCGCAGTTCGACCGCACCACGCTCTGCAGTACCCGCCCGCCGGCAGATGACCGGCCCGCCCCACGGGGGATTCGATGACCTACATGACACAGCACCCGCCCAGGAGAACGCGTCCGGCATTCCTGATGCTGCCGTTCGCCCTCGCGGCCCGCGTCTTCCGCCCGGCCCGGCCCGGCCGGCTAACCGACGGAACGATCGAAGCCGTTCAGCTGGCGCGGACGGTCATCGGGATCGCCGCGACAATATGGATGATCTACGCGTACCCGATGCAGCAGTCGATGTCCGCCTTCGCCAAGGAAAAGCTCGCGGAGGTCCTCATCAGCACCGGCGTGCTGGTCGTCGCCGGCCCCTTGGCGCTCGTGCTCTTCGTGGCCGCAGCGCGTGCCCCGGGCCGCGCCGTGTACGTACGCCGGCTATCGGGACCGATGGCGGGTTTCGCGGCGCTGTTCGCGTCCGTGCTCATCCTGTTTCTCCTGCTGCAGAACAGCGGCGGGGCCCGCCTGGCTCCGCAGTTCGGCGCGTTCCAGATCGTCTTCCTCCTTGCCGCCCTGGCCGCGGTGCTCTTCGCCGTACCCTTCGGCCTCGCGGCGGCAGTGCTGTGCGTCCACTACGTCTTCCGCACCGGCGACGTTCACGAGGTTCTCCCCCCGTTGCTCTCACCGCTGCTGGTCTGGGTGATGTTCGGCTTCCAGCTCACCGGCGGGTCCCCCGTGGTCGCGCCGCCAGCGGTCCAGCTGCTCTTCCTGATCGGTCCGCCGGTGTCCGTCAGCCTGCTCTCGCTGTGGGAACTGCGGCGCCTGCGCAACAAGTTCGGCGTCACCCTCCTCGGGGCCCTACACCGAGGGCGCCGACCGGCGCACTGGTAGCCCCCATCGTGCACGGCCAGCCTCGCGCCGTCGCGTCGTACAGAACGCGGTGTCCGCGAGCGGGGACCTGGTCACGTGCCCTGTGGCGTCGTGTCCGGATGGTGGAGACGAGCGTCGCGTAGCGGCTGGTGCTGCGCGGCCGGACTCTGTCCACAGGGCGACGGCTGGAGGGTCAGGGACGTCACTGACCGTTGTTCCCGCGCGGCGCCTCGGCGTTCCGGGAACACCTCCAGGTAGGAGTTCCTGTGCCGTTCCGAAAGACCGTCCTGCGCGCTGCCGCACCGATCGCCGTTCTCGCCCTGGGGCTGACCGCGTGCGGCGGAGGCGACAGCTCCGAGTCCGACTCCGGCAAGTCAAGCGACAGGTCGGCGGCAGCGGGGAAGGGCGAGGCGAGCGTCTCACCGCGCGATCCGGCCGGCGGCGAACTCGCGCCGGGCAAGGCCGCTACGGGGGAAGTGAAGGAGGGCAGCCAGAGGGTCACCTATGACGTGGTCGCAGAGAAGGTCGACGTGGGCACCGAGGCCGAGGCGCAGAAGCTCGTCACCGACAAGGAAGCGGCGAAGGGGCTGGTCCTGGCGGTGGCCCATGTGAAGTTCACGCATAAGGGCGGCCCCGCACTCGCCGAGCGTTCCGAGGCGAACAAGGGCACCAGGATCTATGCCGACGGCCAGCGGGGCGCACTTCTGATCGGCGCCGCGGACACGGGCGCCGGCTGCGAGGACCCGTACGACATCGAGGGATGGAAGGCCGGCGAAAGCCACACGCTCTGCGAGTCGTATCTGGTCCCGGCAAACGCCAAGTCGATCGAGGTGCATTGGTCCGCGAACGATGAGGGCGACCCGAGCATCTGGAAGTTCGCGAACAAGGGCTGACCGGGACGCATCTCGGTCCGCTGCCTGTCCGGATGACTGGCCCCCGCAGCCGATCGGCGCGGGGGCCTCGCCTTCGGTGCCCCGGCGGCCCTTCATCGCTCATCTCTACCGGCCGTTGCCAGTGCTCATGACCGCCCGGATGTGCTGGACGGTGCTCATGAGCCGCCGGCACTGCTCACGCAGCGGCGGATTCCACAGGGAGGGTGAGGGCGTGCAGCTCCCGCTCGGCTCTCCCCTTGAGCCAGGCGTGCTGTCGCGCGTCGTACTCCGCCTGATCACGGTAGGTGTCTTCGGCGGTCCACTGGCCGGGGTGTATGCGCCGGTGATACACGACCTCGGGAATCAGCTCTCCAGCAGCACGGCTGGTGACGCCGAGGACGTAGGCGTAGTCCTCGCCCTTGTGGAGTCCGCCATGCCCGACAGCCTGTGCGAGGCGAGTGTCGGTGAGCAGCATGCAGTGACCCATGGGGGGCTTGGTGTTTTGCGGGTCGGGCCAGTGCGTCCAGACGTCGCCGGCCGCGTGCCGGCCGGTGGGCGTGGGGCACATCCAAGTCGACAGGGTGTCAGCTGTGGCGTCCCAGTCGGCCGAGTATCCGGCGATCCAACTCAGCCCCGTCTCCTCGGCGCGCTGGTTGCGGACGGCCAGGGAGTACGGGGGAAGAACATCATCGTTAGTCGCGGCAAACCCTGTGTCCCACACAGGCCGTGTCGCTTTACGACGGGGCGGTCGCTCGATTCCGCTCGGATGCCAGGTGGACCACGGTGTCGCTTTCTGGAGGCCAACTTCTCCTGGAATTGTGGCAGACGTCACGCGCGGACGGGTGATGTCCTCGCGTCGGAGAGGGGTGCGCCCGTACGAGACCGCGGCCTGCGAACGGACAGCGCTCGATCTGGGAGGTCTGCCGGGGCGGCGTATGAGTGAGGGGATGCGGGTCTCCATTCGGTGGGACGGTGGGGATGGGTGCGGGTGTCGGCGTACGGGCGCGCCGGCCATCGCGGACGGCGCGCCCGTCAAGTCACCCTGGGTGCAGTCCAGTTACGCCGACATCTGTTGCGTAATTCCTGCGCGGAGGGACGTCAGGTGTTTGCCATGGCGCCACGCGAATTGGCGAGCGCGGGATTCCATTGCCGGATATGAAGGCTGGGCGGTCATCTGTTCCGGGTGCTTTCTGTAGTGGTAGACAACGGTGGGCAGAAGAGCCCCGGAAGCGGTGCCGGTAATGCCGACCAGGTAGGCGTAATCCTCCCCCTGGGGCAGGGCCGCGTATCCGCCGCTTCCGCGGATAAGGTCGGTGCGGGCGAGGAGGGTGGTAGGACCAATCGGGATGGTTGCCTCGGGATTTGGCCAGTAACTCCACACGTCGCCGGCTTCATGGAACCCGGGAGGTGTCGGACAGCGCCACGTCGATACGGCGCCGTCCGCGTGAAGGTCTGCGGACCAGCCGGCGCACCAGCCGAGACCGTGCTCGCGGGCGTGCCGGAGGCGCACAGACAAGGATCCTTCTGGCAGGAGGTCGTCGTCATCGGCTGTGGTGCACCAATCCGCGGAGACCTCGTTCACGGCGAAGTTCCGGGCTGCGCCTGCTCCGACGGCTCGGGGTAGAGGGACCGTCTGGACGCGGGGGTCGTCGCGCAGGCGCGTGGGCAGCTGCGAGATCGGCACGCCGTCGAGCGCGAGAACCCACTGCCATTCCACGTCCTGCTGGTGCAGGCTGGCGTGCAGCTCCAGCAGGTACGGGATGCGGTCCGAGCGCAGCCGGGTCGGGGTTATGACGGCGACTTCGGCGTGGTCAGAGACGGTCACAGCGGCGACTTCCTTGCTAGGTCGGAGATAGCGTTAATAGTCCGGAGGATCCCCGGTTTCGGAAACCGGGGACCCCCTGCTATAGATGCCTGCATCGGTTTCGAGAGTGCCAACGAAACCGGACACAAGGCAGATCTTGCGAGGGCATTCAGATTCGAGCGATCCGGACAGTCCCGATCCGGCCCGCCCGGAAGAATTGTTCAACGGGTCGGCTGTGGATATTTTCCAACGCCTTGCAGTGGATTCGCGGGTCAGCCGGGGGCCTGCAGTGCCAGCTATGCAAGGGTGGAGATCCGTCATACCGGGACGGTAAAACGCGAGGCGCGGGCGGCCGGTGAATGTGCGTCGGCGTCCCGGCGGACGACACCGCGGTCGCGGCGGACGGCCCGCACTGCGGAACGACGGCACTAGGCCGTCCGCTACGAGGCGACCGTCCTCGTCGATGCTGTCAACGAGTGGCTGTGAACCCCTGGCCACGTGCTCGACGAGCGGCGCCCGAGGTATCTGAGGTGCGCGGGACCTGACGGTTGTCGTACCGTGGTGAGGTTCCTGCTGCTTGGTGACCTCGGTGGCAGGGCCCGGACTCTTCGTTTCACGATCTTGAGGTGAGCTTGTACCCCCAGGCCAAGTAGCCGTCCGTCGTTTCCCCGCGTTCTGATGTGTCGAACGTGTCCGGGGGCGGACGTCGCGCTGGTCTGAGTTGCGTCACCCACCCCCGCCTTTCTCCTTGTTGTTCCCGGGTGCAGCTCTGCCGTCTGCCCTGGGCTCTGTGCTGTGCTGACCCGTTGCGGCTGACGGCGGGCTCCCCGATTCTTCTGGATCAGGAGCTTTTCCGTGGTTTCCCCCGCGCTCGGCAACGAGCCGCAATCCTCCTCCGAGCCCTCGGCTCAGCCAGGTACGTCCAAGGTGGCCCTGGCCGCGAAGATCTCCCTGGTGGTGGTCCTGGTCGCCGAGCTCATGAACGTCCTGGACCACTCGGTCGTCCTCAACGCCATCCCCACCCTCCAAGCCTCGCTCGGCGCCACCCCGGCCCAGGTCCAGTGGCTCACCGCCGGCTACGGCCTCGCCCTCGCCCTCGGCCTGGTCACCGGCGGCCGACTCGGCGACACCTACGGCAGGCGCAGGGTCTTCCTGATGGGCACCACCGTCTTCACCACGGCTTCCCTGCTGTGCGGCCTCGCCATGGGGCCCGGGATGCTCATCGGCGCCCGCGTGCTCCAGGGCGCCGGGGCCGCCGTGATGATCCCTCAGGTCCTGGCCACCCTCCACGTCACCTTCGACGGCGAACACCGCAGCCGCGCCTTCAGCCTCTACGGAGCCGTCCTGACCGTCGGCTCGGTCCTGGGACCGGTCCTGGGCGGTGTGCTCACCGGCGCCGACCTGTTCGGGCTGGGCTGGCGGACGATCTTCCTGATCAACCTCCCCATCGGCCTCGCCGTACTCCTCGGAGGCTGGAAGTTCATCACCGAGTCGACCGCGCCGAAGGCGGAGCGCCTGGACCTCACGGGTGTGCTGCTCTCCGCGCTCGCCGTGGTCCTGATCGTCTTCCCGCTCACCGAAGGCCACGCCCACCGGTGGCCGCTGTGGTGCTTCGCCATGCTCGCCGCAGGACTCGTCGTGCTCGGTATCTTCCTGCGTCAGCAGCAGCGCAGGCAGCACGATGCCCCGCTCGTGGTGCTGGCCCTGTTCCGGGACAAGGCGTTCTCCGGCGGGCTGTCCGCGCAGATGACGTTCGGCCTGCTGTCGGGGATGTTCTTCATCACCTGGACACTGTTCCTCCAGCGTGGCCTGGGCATGAGCCCGCTCCACGCGTCCCTGGCCTTCGTGCTGCTCACCGTCGGCGAGATGGCCGGCGTCCTGATCACCATGAAGACCGCGGGACGCTACGGGCGCCGCCTGCCCCAGGCCGGAGCACTGATCGCCCTCGTCGCGACGGCGGCCTACGGGCTCCAGATCAGCAGCGGCCAGGCGGACCTGGCCCTCCTTGAGATGGCGCTGCCGTTGCTGCTGCTCGGCCTCGCCTTCGGCACCATTGGAGGACCGCTCGCCGACCTGTCGCTCAGCAAGGTCGCGCACGAGAACGCCGGCTCGGCCTCGGGGCTGTTCAACACCTCGATCCACCTGGGCATGGCCCTGGGAACCGCCCTGACCGCCCTGGTGTTCTTCTCCGCCACCGGCGGCTCGTCCGACGCCGCGGTCAACCGCGACGCCTTCACCCACGTCCTGTGGTGGGTCGGCGCTGCCTTCGCCGCCATGTGGGCACTCATGTTCCTCCTGCCCGCACGAACGAGCAGCCAGACCGGCTGAACCACGGCCCGCTGCGGCGGCACACGGAAGAACGTGCCACCGCAGCGGGTAACCCAGAGCGCTTCCGACATACGGCCTAGATCGGTCAACTGCACGATCCATACGGCGCGGTGCGGTCCGCGGCGGCCGGCAGCGTCCGGACGTTGGCGCCGTCGGTGATCTGACGGCGGAGGCGTTCGATCTCCTCGTGCTGGGCGGCCAGCCGGGAGATCGCCAGCGTCCTGAATCCGATGAGCTTCTCCAGGCGCTGGTCACGGTCCGCGACGCGGCCCTTCAGTTCCTCTCGCTCGGCCTTCAGCCGCTTGATCTGTGCGTCCCGCGGGTCGACGATCTTCCCGGCCTGCTGGAGTTCGCGCACCCGGCGCTCGAACTCTTCGGCCAGGTGCTGGTAGGTGCCGGGTCTGTGGGTGCCGTCGCGGTTCTTCTTCGGGTAGAAGCCGGTGCGGGTCACCCCGGCGACCGCCGCGAGCGTCTTGAGGTCGGTCTTGCCGCCCGGCGGCAGGTTGCCGCGCAGGATCCGCTCCATCGCGGCCCGGATGGCGGCCTCGTTGCGGGCCTTGTCCTCCTCGGTGAGCCGAGCCATCACATTCCTCTCTCACGCCGCCGTAGAAGCTGCGTCGATCTCGGCGACCACGCGCAGGGCACGGTCGCGTTCGGGCAGGAGCCGCTTCTTCTCGCCCTTGGCCACCCGAGGGCTCTCGACGAAGGTGTCGATCACGGTGACCTGTCCGAGCCACACAGGCCGGTGACTGCGATGGTGGGTGGCCTGCGGGCAGCGGGCCGAGTCGCACATCCCCACCAGCGGCTTCTTGGCGTTCGGGGTGCCCGCCAGCTTGAGGCACAGCGCCTTGGACGGGTCGCGGAACCAGCAGAAGTTCGCCGCTCCGACGTGAAGCACCTTCGACAGCTTGCTGAGAAGGTTCTCCAAGTGCCGGTCATCCTCCAGAACCTTCGGATCGTGGCGGGCGGCCTCGTTGAGCTGTGCATCCACATGCTGGAGTGCCTCGATCAGCCCGCGGGCACCGGGACCGGCGGGCTCGCGGCCCTCCTTGAGGTCGTGGAACGCCTCCACGGTGAGCTCCATGTGCTTCTCCTGCTCGGCCTCCTCGACCTCAGTGAGGAACAGCCGCTGGGATCCGCCGGGGCGCGCGGCGTACCCCTCTGTCGTGGCGACGGAGATGTGCTTCAGCGCAATCTTCGCGGCGAGCAGCCCGCCGGGCCGCGCGGCGATCGACAGAGCGAGCGTCCGGCGCAGCATCCGGGCGCTGATGGGACCGGCCGGGATGACCGGCAGACCCCAGCGTTCACGGTTCCCCGACTCCTCCAGCCACTTCCTCATGCGGTCGAGGCCGAACGACAGGGCGACGGTGTTGAACAACGCGGCGCCGGGCGGCGCCCCCAACAGGCGCTCAGCCAGGGCGACGGCGCGGTGCACGTCTTCGACCACGACCCACTCGTCGGGCACCCCGCCGAGCTTCTGTCCCTTGATCAAACGGCCGGCGAGCCGGTACCGGGTGCCGCCCGACTTCGTCACCGTCTGGCGCCGGCAGCTGACGTTCAGCTCGACCAACTCGCTGTTGCGCATGCCGCTGAGCGCGGTGGTCACCACCAGACACGCCACAAGGACGTTGGCGACCATCGACTGGACCCCGGTGTCGGACAGCGGGGCTGTCCACGGCACCAGTGCACCGTCCTCTTCGCGGGCGATCGTGGGTGCTGTGCGCGCCCAGTAGTTCTCGAAACCAACATCCTTGGCGAGCGCCAGCAGCTCGGGCGCGATCTTCTCGCGCAGGTACGCTCCGGCGATGGTGCTGGTGCAGACCTGGTACGCGAGGCGATACCACGCGAGGTCCTTCAGGGGCGCGAGGTCATCGGTCCTGATACGCCGGGCCTCGGTCCGGCCATCGGTCAGCGGCAGCGGCACGCGATCGGCGTGCATCTGGGCGATCAGGCGCTTCACGTCCGGGATGTGGGCCAGCGTGGCACGCGGGAAGTCCACCGTCGTCGCCGCGTCCTCGCGGACCTTCTCGACGAGATCGGCCAGGTGCGGCCCGACGGTGTTGACCAGGTAGAGGCAGGTGGCCAGCACAGGCTGGAGGAGGTGATCGGGTACCGACGGAGTGCGGTTGGCCCGCAGCCACGTACCGCCGACGACCTTGATCGTGCTCCGGCCGTCCCACGGGACGAAACCCGCCCGGTAACTGTCCGTGGATAGCAAGTCGCCGTACAACGTGATTAGTTGGACGACGCGCACGCTCTCGGCCAGGGTCTCGGGCTCCGCCTGGACCGGTGGTGCATCCGGCTTGGGGACGTACCACTGTGCCTCGGCTGCGAACCTGTCGCAGTGCTCCTGAGTCACCTCCTCCAGGGAGGTGACCCCGTTCGCCGTGAGCCAGTTGAACCACGCGGTGAACTGCCGCAGGAAGCGATTACAGGTACGGGGACTGCGGTTCTTGCGCAGTGCCAGAGCGCACTCCAGCACGCTGTCGTGCTGCGGGGCGAGCAGCGCGATCAGGATCTCCTTGGCGACCACACGCCAATTCGGGTTCACGATCTTGAAGAAGTTCCAGGTCAGCTCGTGCCGTTTGATGGACCGCGGCTTGTCGGCCAGGCCCCACAAGTCCCACAGGTCATCCTCGAACCGTGAGCGTACGGAGCCGGGCAGCAGCGCCAGCCCGGTGGCCTCATGGACGTAGCAGCCGGAGAAAGCGGAGACGGGCCGGCGGGTGATCGTGACCGGGGCGCGCAGAGGGCGGGGGAGCTTCATCGGGTGGCCTCCTCGGGCCGCAGGGGGATCTCGCTGTCGTCGCCGGCCACATCCAGTTCGCCCTTCGCCTTCGCCTCCGAGGAGAACTTCGGCAGGATGTCGTGGGAGAGCCGGTGCGCGTACGGGCCGAACACCCGCAGGTAGTGGTCGGTCGTCATCTGCTGGAACTGGCGGCCGAAGAAGGCGTCGAGCCGCAGCAGGTTCGACGCATGCCGCGGCAAGAACACCGCCAGCGGGCACAGCAGGCACACCCACGGGCGGGCCGGGCACGGCTTCCCGGCCGGACCATGGACACCGGCCAGCTGGTCGGTGCAGGCCGCGGTGAACACATCGCGCTCGCCGCCGACGAGTTCGGCGATGGCGGCCGTATCCAGCCCCAAGCGCCGCACCTCGTCGGGGAAGTCAGCCGCGAACTGCGCGGCCCTCTCGCTGGTCAGAACGACGGGCGGAAGTGCCTTGCGCAGGATCTCGGCCTGCCCGTCGTTGATGATCGAATCGATTTCGTCGAGCTGGTCGGGGTCCGTGGGAGTGGCGTAGTGATCCCCCTCGGTGCGCGCACTGTGGTTCGGATCGATCAACGCGCGCCCGGTCCAGCCACGCCGGGCCAGCCGCTCGTCGTAGGTGTGCCGGATGCGTCCGCCATGGATGGAGAACTTTCGGCCCTGGTCATCGACGAGCCCGTTCAGTTCCACGAACTTGCGCCGATGCGCCCCTTTCACGTGATCGCGGGCGGCGTCACCACTGTCGGTGGCGCCGATCCACAGCTCCTCCTGGAGGTCGTCGACGGCAAAGCGCCGCAGCGTGGAGGAATGATCCAGCCACTGCTCCAGCAGGCGCACCGCGGGACCCGTCAGAACCGAACTCTCGCGGGCCGTACGGCCTTTCACGTAGGACAGCAGAATCGTCGCGTCGCCCGCCCACTCCACATCGCCGACGCCTAGGTCGGCGATGCCGTCGGGCACGACGCCGCAGTACACGCCGAGCAACGCCTTGTAGGCGGCCATGATCGGGCGGTTCGGGAAGAGGTCGTCCCGCACCTGCTGCGCGGCTGCGCAGCCAGTGATGGAGAACGTCTTGCGCATTCCGCGCTTTTCACCGGTGCGGGCCCGAAAGTAGTCGAGGTATGCGTTGTACGTCAGCGGGCCGCGCCGGAGCATGAGCCACGCGATGTCCTCCTCCGCGTTCTCCCGGTCAGTGAGAAGCGGATCTGAACCCCATTTGTCGCTCTGGACTGCCAGTTTGTAGCGGGCATAGCTCTCGTCCACCGCGCGCCGGCACGTCGTCTCCAACCGCTCCCACTCGTCGTCGGTGTACGCCTTGTACGTGCTTAGCACTGGCCGGGCCTGGACAGGTTCGCCGTCGAGGTACGCGCGGACATCCGGGCGCAAGCACCCGGTGGTCAAGTCGAGGTCCTTGAGGAGTTGACGGGTGTTTCGCTCCCGGGTGGGGTTGCTGGCCATCCAGAACCGCATCAGCACGCCGCGGGTCAGCTCGGAGGCGGGCCCGTCGAAACCGTTCTTCGACAGCGCGTGGACCATCCTCCGCGCGGCGATCCCGTAACCATTGGCCGTGCCCCGCCTCTTGATGCCTCCATGGGGATGGGCGTTGGCCGCGAGACCTACCGCCAGGTCACGTGCCAGTTGCGGGTTGGGCAACCCGGCGAGCCTGACGGTCCAGTCGGTGCCGTCGACGAAGATGAAGTGGACACCCAGCGGCTCGTCCACGATGGTGGCGGGCATCAGGCGTTCACCTCGCCGTCGAACTCGGCCTCGGCCTCAGCTGCGGCGGCCCTGTCGATCCGGGCGAGCGCACTCTGGTAGAGGTCTTTGTAGATCCGGGTGATGTCCAGACGCGCGATATAAAGCTCCGTGGACGTCACGCTCCAGTGACCGAGCAGGTCACGCAGGATGAGCATCGGCTCGTGCTTGCGCAGGTAGAGCGCGAGCGCCGCATCGGGATCGGTGTCCTCTATCAGGTCGGCAAGCCGTGCGTAGTAGCCCTTGATCAGCTGTTCCAAGGTCCGCATTGCCATCGAGTGGCGCAGCCGGTGGGGCGCCACGGTCGGGAACCGAGGCTCGTATCTCTGTCGAATTCGTGCCGAGGTGCGCCGAAAGACGGTCGCCCAGTCGACGAACGGCGCGCCCGTGGACCGCAGGCCCACCAGCGGGGATTGCCCCTCGGGTGTGACCAGGCACAGGCGCTCGGCCGGCCGCAGACTCCTCCACGAGCGACGTACCCCATTGAGGCGCGCCCCCTCCCAGTCGGGCTCCTCGACGTACAGCGGCTCACCGAGCTTCGACGGGGGCCGCCACCTGAAGCCCTCTGCCGAGGCTGCCCTGTCCAGATCGATGTACTGGTGCATCGTGGCCAGCGGCTCGTAGTGGACCCACGTCGTACGGTCCTTCTCGCCCTTGGTGATCGCGTACGCGAGCGGGAAGAGCACGGGAAGCGTCGTCGGGCGGGCTGGGAGCGGCGGGATCTCGTAGGTCGTCAGGTGGGTGAACTCCTTACTCCTCAACCCGCTGGACAGTACGAAGCCGCCCATAGCGGAGTTCCGGGCGCCTTCCCGGGGGCGGCGGTAGCGGAGGTCAGGTTCACCGAGCGGGTCGAGACCAGCGAGTGCCCGCGCGAAAAGCTCGGCGAAGTCCCACTCCAGATGCTTGATCGTCGTGTGAGGCCGAGGGCGCCCCAGCTTGGCCATGTTCTTCCTGACCTTCTCCAGCACGCCGTGGGACATCCTGTGCCCCACGCGGTAGGTGAAGGGCACGACGCTGAGCACGCCCTCGTCCTTCGCCCAGTCGTAGAAGGCGGACAGGATGCTCACGTGCAGGTTCCACGTGGTGTGGTCCCAGCGCACCTTCAGGGGGCCGGCCAGTCGGTACTCGGCGTACATGCTCAGCGCAGCACGCAACTCCCGGCGGTCATTGAAGGGGTGAACCCCGCGCTCCTGGAGGAACGAGAGCCACGCAGAGAGGCAGCCGGCGCTGTTCTCCCATGTCCGCACCGCCGGCGCGCCGTTGATCGGCAGATCCCCGAGGTACCTGTTCGCCACCGTCGTCGGTCGCGGGGACCCGGGGGCGTCCTCCAAGAGCAAATCATCATCGATGAGAACCGGCATCTGCTCGCGGATCAGCGGCTGACGCGCCACATCCCAGGTCTCCCACCCCGAAGCCGAAAAGCTGATCTTCTGCATGGCCGCAGACCATAGGTTTCCGACACGGCAGAGTGCAACAGACTGCAACAGGCCCTATCTGACGAGGGCTTGGCAATGCGACACAGCTGTTAAGCAGCAACTACGTCATCGTCTACGAAGACGCAGCGCGGCTCTTCGACAAAGTTGAGCGAGGTGTTACGCGCCGGGGCAGGACCAGGGTCGGGCCTGGCCACCACCTTGACCCGGGGGTCCTTGGTGATGGCCCTCGGGACGAGGTCGGGCTGGGCCGTCGCCCCGTTGGGGGCGAGGATCCACCTCCAGAGGATCTCCTCCTGAGCACGAAGGCTCTCGTACAGCTCCTCAAGGAACGGCAGGCGGGCGGGGTTCAGCGCGGTCGGGGTGATGACGGCGACCTGCGCGTGGGGGCGTCGGGACACGGGAGCCTTCCAGGAGGTAGGGCGAGCGGGTGCTATGCGGCGTGCGGCGGTGGGGTGGACCGGGTGGCTCCGGGGCGCTGTGCCCACGGGCCGATGACGTACTTGTCGGGCAGGTCGATCAGGCGGAGCCCCGGTGGCAGCGACGTCTGGAACGCCTCCAGTTCGGCGCCGGTGGGCGGGGCGGCGGGGGCTCGGGCCGCTGCGGCTTCGAGGAGCGCCGGGGCGTGGATGTCCTCGCCCGGTGGTCCGGTCCAGCGCAGGACGAGCATGCCGGTGCCGTAGTCGGGGTGCTGCTCGGGCAGGCCGGGGTGGACGGGCCGGTGCCACCGGTGGACCGGATCGAGGATGGCGATCGGGTAGATCGCTCCGATGCCGTAGCAGGCTGCCTGTACTGGGTGCCGAGTCAACTCACAGCTCCTTCAATCGTGCTGGTGGGGTTCGGGTGTGCGGTGCCGCGGGGCAGGGAGAGGGGAGCTCGGGGCCCTGCGGGCTGTCGGGACGCGCTGTGTCGGGTGGGGCGGGTGTGCGGCCGGGAGTGCGCAGGTTGAAGCGGGTGATCGCGAACCGGAAGATGACGTAATAGAGGGCGCCGTAGGCCAGGGCGAGTGGCAGCAGCAGCAACGGCCGTTGCGATATGGGGTAGTTGAGGACGTAGTCGATCGCTCCGGCGCTGAAGACGAAGCCCGTATGGATGTCGAGGAAGTTGACGATCGCGAGGCTGAGTCCGGTCAGGACTGCGTGCACGAGGTAGAGGGGGAAGGCTACGAAGGCGAAGGTCAGCTCGATCGGCTCGGTGACCCCGGCCAGGGAGCAGATCGCTGCTGCGGGCAGCAGCAGGGATCCGACGCGGCGGCGGTGCTCGGGCAGCGCGCTGCGCCACATCGCGAGAGCGGCGGCGGGTAGGCCGGCCATATAGACGGGGAAGAAGCCGCCCATGAACACGCCGGCGTCCGGGTCGTGTTGCTGGATGAAGCAGGGCACATCGCCCTTGATGCCGTTGCCGCAGTCGCCGGTCAGGTACCAGACAACGGCGTTGAGGGGCTGGTGGAGTCCGATGGGGCCAAGGAGACGATTGAGGAACCCGAAGATGCCTCCGCCGACGACCGCGTTGTCCGACACGGCGGCCGCGGAAGCGGTGAGCACCCGCTCGACGGAGGGGTAGGCGAGCCCGAGCAGGGAGCCAGCAGCGATGGCGGCGAGGGCGACGATCCCGTACGCGGCGAACGGGGGGATACGGCGCCGACCGGTGGTGACACGCTTCCAGATGGCCATGGCAAGTAGGGCGCCGACGATCCCGGCGAGCGCGCCGTAGGGCCAGCGGCCGGGCGGAGCGTCGAGATGGTCGGCAGGCAGCGGGTTGAGGACCAGGACCACCTTGGCCAGGATCAGGTAGGAGATGAGGCAGGCCAGGACCGGTCCGGCGGCGTCCTTGGCGCGGTTCAGGCCCAGGGCGATGCCGACGGCGAACAGCGCCGGGAGGTAGTCGAGGACGGCGGAGCCCGCTCCGGAGATGACCGCGGCCGTGGTGTGCAGAGCCGGGTAGCGGCCCAGGAGGTCGTCTTGTCCCAGGCGCAGGAGCAGGCCGGCGGCGGGCATCGCGGCGATCGGCAGCGCGATGCCCTGGCCCATGCGGCGCAGCCGTGCCGTGAGCGTGGTCGGGTCCGCCGCTGCCGCGCCGTCGTCGGCCGGGGCGGCGGTCTTTGACCGGGTGAACGGCAGGGTCACCACGTGTTCGGCCTCCGGTCGGCGTACGGCGGGCGGAGGCGCCGTGGTGCGGTGGCGGCCAGGGCGCGGGACATGTCGGGGCTCCTGTGACGACGGGTCGGGGGTTGGGTCAGCGCACGCAGGCGGTGGTGCGGACGGGTTCGGCGATGTACACGGTGAGGCTCTGCAGTACTTGGTCGAGGCGCGCCTGGCAGGCGTCGGCGGTGGGGGCGCAGACCACGGCGTGGGCGAGGCGGTCGTTGATGGTGCTGTGCGGGCCGGCGGTGACGATGTCGCCCGACTGTCGTGTCCAGACCAGGCGTTCGAGCCAGTCGGCGGTGAACGCGCGGGCGTGGGCGGTCTGGACGGGCCCGGTGACGGTTGGGTAGCGGAACTCGACGGCTGCGCTCTGTGCCATGGAGGCGTTCAGGTCCGGGGTGTCTCCGGCGGCCATGGCGGCCTGGGCCTGCGGGAGGGAGATGCCGGTTGCGAGGTGGACCAGGCGCGGGATGAGGTCTCCGCCGAGGCGGGCGTTGATCTCGATGATGCGCGGGCCTTGGCGGGTGAGGCGTACCTCGACGTGCAGGATCCCGGTGGTGATGCCCACGGCCTTGATGGCCGAGGTGACGACGTGGTGGAGGGCCGGGTCGTCGAGGAGCGGGTCGGTGGCGTCGACGAGGTGGCCGGTCTCCAGGAAGGCCGGCTCGGCGCCGAGCCGTTTGCGGGTGATCGCGGCGATGTGTACGTCACCGCGGCCGCGGACGGCGCACTCGACGCTGATCTCGGGCCCGTGCAGGTACTCCTCGACCAGGACGCCGGCGGCGGCGCTCGCCTCCAGGCCGATCAGGGTCGCGGCGGCCGCGCTGTCGTAGTGGGCGGCGACGTGCTCGCGGTAGTCGGCGCGGTGTACGCCGGCGCTGCCGCCGAGGCCGCGCGGCTTGATGACGACGGGGTAGCCGATGGCGTCGGCGGCCGCGGTTGCCTCTTCGGCACTGTTGACGAGGACGGAGCGGGCGGAGGGGACGCCGTGTTCGGCGAGGAGTTGGCGGGTGCGGGCCTTGTCCCGGCAAGCCTCGACGGCGTCCGGATCGGCGCCGGGCAGGCCGAGCTCCTTGGCCAGGTGCGCGACGAGCTCGACGTGGTGCTCGAGGTAGGTGGTGACGCCGGAGATCGGGTGACGCAGGGCGATCTCGGTGACCGCTCGGTGGACGGCTTGGTGGTCGTGCAGGTCGACGGTGACCGCGTCGCTGACGTAGGGCCGGGTCCAGGCGGGCGGCTGGTTGTCGAGGAGGACAAGGTGGTGGCGGGCGCCGAACTCCTGCAGGAGAAAGGAGCGGTAGGCGCGGTCGCCGGCGCCCAGGACGAGCAGGACGGGCTGGTTGTGGCGGGACATGGTGGCGGCTCCTGGTCAGTGAAGGGCGGGAACGGGGCGGGAACGGTGGATGAGCGCGGCCAGGGGCCAGGCCAGTGCGGCGCCGACGGCGCCGACGGTGAAGGTGGCGGCGGCGGCTAGTTCGTCGCCGCCGTGGGTGAGCGCCCATCCCGCGAGGGAGGGGGCGATGATGACCGCGCCGGCCAGCGTCGTTCCCCAGATCCCCGCGTACAGGCCGCGGGCGGTGGGCGGCGAGATGCGGTTGAGGAGGTCGGACGCGGCGACGAAGACGACGATCTCGCCCGGCACGGCGAGCGCGGCGGTGGCGGAGTAGCCGAGGGTGGTGGAGGCGAAGCCGGCGGCGCCCATGCTCGCGCCCAGGGCGAGGGAGCTCGCGGCGAAGAGGCCGGTCATCGGTTTGGGCTGATCGGCTTGGCGGCTGAGCCAGCGGTTCAGCAGCGGGGAGAGCAGCAGGACCGCGGCAGCGTTCGCGGTCTGGGTCCAGCCGTAGGCCGCGGCGTCGAGTCCGTCTTTGGCCATGAGCATCGGGAGGGAGGAGAACAGGCTCGCGCAGCAGGTCAGGGCGCACAGACTGGCCAGGAGCAGCAGCCACAGGCCCCGGTCGCCGAGCGCGGCGCGGTAGTTGGCGGACGGGCGGCCGTCGGGGTGACGGTGAGGGTCGGCGGGAGGCAGAAAGCGCCAGACCAGGAGCGCGAAGAGCGTGCAGGCGGCGGCGTTGACCCAGATCAGGGCCTGGATACCGAGGGGGCCTGCGAGCATGCCGCCGGCGGTTCCGGCGACGGCCGCACCGACGTTGACGGCGAAGTGCCGCCAGGCGTTCACGCCTGCGCGGACGCCGTCCTCGGGGAAGGCGTCGGCGATCGCGGCGGTGAACACGGGCCGCGAGGCGTCGTAGACGATGCCGGCGGTGAAGGTCGCTGCGAACAGCGCGGGTACGGCGTGAGCCTGGGCGAGCAGGGGCAGGGCGGCCGCGGCGAGCAGCATCGTGGTGATGAGGGTGGCGCGGTGGCCGATGCGGTCGGCGAGCCAGCCGCACAGGATGGAGCCCAGCAGCCAGCCGGCGCCGAACACGGCGAGGATGGTGCTGACGGTCCCGGTGGTCAGGTGCAAGTCGCTCAGGCGGTACGGCAGGAACGGGTACGTGAACCCGAAGCCCCGGACGAGGAAGGTGCCGGCCATCAGCGTCCAGATCGCCGCCGGCCATCGGCGTGTGGTTCCGTTCCCGGCCCGGTCCGGTCGGCCGACCGGCGTGGCAGTGGTGGACACACAGACTCCAGCTGGGTTGCGGCGCGGATGGGCGGCGCCGTGAAGCGAAGGAAGGGGGCGGGGGTGCCGCCGGCGCGGGTGGCGGCACCCCCTGGTTGGCCGGGACGGGTCTGCTCTCGGAGGACGGGGAGCAGAACCTGGCGCCACTTCGGGGGCTGAAGGGCGGTCCTCGGCCGGGCCCGGCCGGGCAAGGGGTAATGCCCGGCCGGGAGTTCAGGGCGCTGCGGCGTCAGCCGCGCGTCAGGACCCTGTGGCTGGTCAGTCGAGCTGCATGTAGACGCACTGCTCGAGGTACTTCTTGTGGACCCAGCCGGTGGTGCCCTTCGTGATCCCGGTCTTGGACTTGTGGTCGAGCTTGATCTTGATCCACGAGCCGCTGCTGGAGACCTTCGTGCCGGAGTCGCTCCAGCGGTAGAGCAGGCCGATCGACCGGTAGTTCGTGCTCGGCCCGCTCCGGAAGTTCACTGCCTTCCCGGTCACCGACCAGGTGGGGCAGGTGTTCTTCGCCGCGAGGGTGGCCGGGGCCTGCGCGGGGGTGCTCGCAAGGGCGGATGGGGCGGCCGCCAGGGTGACCGCGGCCCCCATGGTGAGGGTGGCGACCGCAACTCCGGCGCGGCCTATGAACTTGGTCTGCATGCGTCGTCTCCTGAGCCGTTGACTGCGTTTCTCAATGAGCCGTCCGAATTCGCGGGCAGGACGAGTTACGACGTCCCGCGTGTGAAGCGGAAAGCACACGCCAGAAATCTAGGAGAGGTGCCCTGTGGATAAGTTCCGGCGATTTCCGACCCCCTCGCGCACCATCACGGCGAGCACGGTTTGTACGGAAATTCCGCTGGATGATTCATCTCAACTGTGCGATTCCAGGCCCCAGATCGGATAGTCCACGAGGGATCAGCGGACTCCTTCCGGGCCTGTTCTGGGGGAGGTTTTCCGTGCCGCCTGGATCACTCTGCGGCTCGGATGGGAATTCAGGGTTGAGGCGGCACACGAGTGCGGTGGAATCAGCGCTGCCTCTGGAAAAGGCGGGGTGCCTCTCATCACATAGGCATGGAGCCCGTCGCTCGCCCGGTGCGCGGCCGCCATGGGAGATCGGTCGAAAGCCGAGCTCCTGAAGGGCAGTTGGTTCTCGCTATCGTGGGCGGATGCCAGCCCAGGACTACGTCGGGTTCTCGACGATGTTCGCTCTGGTGGGTATCGGGCATCTCTTCACCGCCGCGAACCGGTGGACGGGCGCACGACGGCAGGCCGCCCACGACCGAGCCCCGGAGAGCACCGCTCCCTTCGCCACCCGGCGCGCCAGGAGGACGTTCCACTTCCTGCTGGCCGCGGGCGTCTTCTATACCCTCGCGGGCATCTGGCTGGGTTGGAGCGCATCGAGCGGCTGACCGCCCTCGGAGTCCCGGGGTGCGGCCCGGTACGCGGCGATCAGTTCCGCCACGGGTTCGCTGGTGAAGCCGTCGGCTTCCTCAAGGGCCGCGAGTGGCAGCGGGTCGTGCGCGGCGTAGCCGAGGGCCGGCCGCCCGGTGAGGTGCCCGCACAGGGCGTCCAGGTGCTCCAGGAGGGCGGCTCGACGCTGTTGTTCGCCGGTCATGCCCTGCCACCAGTGCCACCGCTCCGCAGCATCATCTGGCCGGGCGGGCAGTGCACGGCGCAGTGCCTCAGCTCGGTCGGCGAGCGCCTTCCAGACGGGCAGGCGCAGCGCGGAGGTCAGGCTGTCCGATGCGGTCTCCACGGTGGCGGTCATGCCGTTTACGGTCGCACTCGGCACTGACAACGCGAGGTACCCGAGCAGCGGATGATCCGTTTGCGCTCTGAGGTGCGCCCGGTCGGGTCAGCCGACGCCGTTCGTCTGCACCTGCTGCTGGGCGAGCCGGACGGACCTGGACAGGCTCCGATCCCTGGTGGTCGGCGCAGCGGGGTTCCGGTCTCCGGGGGCTGTGCCGGCAAGGGAGGGGCGGGTGGCTCGGCGGTCTCGGCGGAGGCGGCCGGGGCAAGTTAGCGGGCGCGTGCGGTGGCGTAGTTCGTGTACCGGGGCGCGTGCGGCGAGCGCTGGAGCGTGGCATCGGCGATCTTCTCGAACTCGCCGCCGTACTGCGTGACGACGTCGCCGAGGATGTTGGCAAGGTTCTCGGCGACCTCGACGAAGGGGTCGCCCGTCACCCACTCGGTGAGGACGTCGTCGAGGACCTCCAGGGCGGCGGTGTGTACGCGGGCGGCGGCGACGTCGGGGCCGACGTCCCAGGCGAGGCTGCGGACGACCTGGGATTCCGAGGATCCCGGCCGGCCCGCGAGGAGAGCGCCGGGGTGTCCGGTGTGCTGCTCTGCGGCCTGGAAGCCGTGCATGAGGGCGACGGCGAGCGTGGTCATGGCCTGCTGGCCGGCCATCATCAGTGCTCCGCGGACGAGACGTACGTCCTGCGACGGTGGCGGTCCGATGTGCCGCACGGGGCCGCGAGTGGCGGTGAGTTCGCCGTGGGTGAGGCGTTCGGGAGGGAAGTCGTTGGCGGCCGCGTAGCGGTCCTCGGCGTCACCGGCCATGCGGCGCCAGGAGAATCCCTGGGCATCGACGAGCCGGGTGGGCAGCTGTGTGAGGGTGGGTTGGTCCATGGCGCCGAGTGTGGCACTGGGCCGGGCCAGTTCTCACGGCTTCCTTCCGGCTCGTCGGCGGTGGTCAGGGCGCGGGTGGTCCCTCGGCTTCTCGGCGCAGGGCCTCGCTCACCCGTGTGTGCAGGGTGTCCAGGAGCTCGCGTTCGGCCTGCTCGGCTCGGGCGAGGGTGTTCCACGCGGCCACGTCGTCGATGAGGGCCTCGATCGCGTCGCTGAGCCGGCCGCGCAGCAGGCCGGGGTCGAGTGCTTCGACCTCGACCGCGCTCGTGGGGTCGAGCCCTTCGGCGCGGCATTCCTGCTGGTAGCGCTTGAAGTTGACGTCCGCGGTGTTCACGTAGTGGGTGGTGAACTGGCCGGAGCGGACGTCGGCGGCGGTGACCGCGATCTGCTGGAAGTCGAGGTCGAGCTGGCCGTTGCCGTAGCGCTCCATCCGTTCGAGGACCGACCGGGGCACCGAGCGGCCACTTGGGTCCCAGTCACCGACGAAGCAGGTGGTCAGCGGCTTGGGCTGGCGGAGGTAGTCGTCGACGGCTTCCCGTACGTACGTCTTGGAGGACTGTCCGCGGCAGGAGTAGAGGCCCACGCCCCAGGCTGTGGTGATCGGCAGCAGGACGCCGGCCGCAGAGTCGCTCTCGCACCAGACTTCGACGCGTCGGAACTGTGAGGCCCAGAGGTTGCGCCGGAAGGACTGGGCGGTGTGGGCGAGGGCGTCCTCCACGCTGTCGTACTGGTCGTCCAGGCGGACTGTCCGGGTTCCATCCGTGATCCAGTCCCAGGGCATCAGCGCGTGCTCGCGCATGTAGCCGAGTTCGCGGACGACCACGGAGTAGTTCCGGCGAGAGCGGCCGGTGTCCTTGTCCCACAGGTGGCCGATGCCGAGGTAGTAGATGTGCCGAGCGCTGCACGGTTGGGCGCCCTCCGCGATGGCGTACAGGGCGGCGCGGAGTTCCTCGATCTGGGCCTTCGTGCGGCGCGGACGCTTTATGGGGCTAGCGCTGTAACCCATGGGTTCAGTCAACGCCTGTCCGGCGCCCGCTGTCATCCCCCGCCGTCCGGTGCCCCGCCCCGAACCGGGGTGGGCGCCGGACGGCGGGCCGGGGCGGGACCGTCACGGTTCATTTCCTCCCGCCCCGGAGTCCGGTCCGTCGCGCCGGGAGGGCTACACGCGGCGCATTACGGCGGTGACCCTGCCGAGGATGGTGGCTTCATCGGCGCAGATCGGCTGGTAGTCCTTATTCTCGGGCATCAGCCAGACACCGGTGGTGTTTCGCTTGAACCGCTTCACGGTGGCCTCCCCGTCGATCATCGCGGCGACGATGTCCCCGTTCTCGGCGGCCGGCTGCGAACGGACGACAACCTGGTCTCCGTCGGTGATCGCGGCGTCGATCATGGAGTTGCCGGCGACGGTGAGGATGAAGAGGTCTCCACCGCGGACGATCTGCCGGGGCAAGGCGTACCAGTCGTCAATCTGCTGTTCAGCGGTGATCGGCGTACCCGCGGCGATGCGGCCGACCAGCGGGGCGTGCACGACGTCCGGATGCGGCACCGCGGCAGAGTCGTCGGCGGGTGAAGTCGCTGCCCCGGCGGCGATGACGTAGGCGCGGGGGCGTTGCGGGTCCTTCCGGACGACGCCCTTCTTCTCCAGTGCACCCAGCTGATGCGCGACCGACGAGGTGCTGTTCAGACCGACCGCCTGGCCGATCTCGCGCATCGACGGCGGGTAGCCCCTGGTCTCGACCGACTCCGCAATGCAGTCGCGGATGCGCCGCTGACGGTCGGTCAGTCCGTCACTGCCGGCCCGGATGCCCGGCGGACGCCCGCTGCGGCTCGATGTGGTGACAGCCTCCATGGCGCCCCTCCCCTAAAGATCTACACATGTCGACCGTATCTGCCCCCACCGACATATGCGCACTGGTATTCGAAGTCGCGCCCGCCACTGTGCAAAGTGCGATGCCGTCCGGTGTCCAGCCCTCTGCCGTAACCGTCGTCGGTCGCGCGCCTGGTCAGCCCGGGAGGTCTGCCTGCTGCTGGTCGGGGGCATCCGGTGCGGCGCCGGCATCGTCCTCGGCTGCGGGGGCATCGCCGTACGGTCCGAAAGGGCCGCTCTGTCCAGGCGCGCTCGCCCCGAGCATCGGGGCACCGCCTTTGCGTCGGTGGAAGTCGTGAATCACCGGGACACGGTACGACGGCCCACCGACATCGTGTCCGCCACCCTTCAGCACTTTGCAAAGTGCGACCACCCCTGTCCTGCCTGGTCAGAAGACGGAGTCGATGGTGAACGGCCGCGTGGCCGGCTTCTTGCCGTGCGCAGCGGTGTAGATGAACGGCAGGAAGGCGCGGCCCCCTCCGACCAGGTGCAGCCCTACTCCGGGGTGACGTGCCGACGAGGTGGTGGAGTAGCCGTACACGCTGGTGATCTGCGGGGCGTGCGCGGCCATGAGGACCGCGGCGAGGTAGTGCTCGGCGCGGGCCGCCGTGATCTTCCCCGCGCTGTCGAAGAGCGCGGGCAGCGGCGGCGCGGGAGCGGGTTCGTCCTGGGGGTCGGCGCCGGTGGCCCCCGCAGTGGTGATCCCGGCCCACAGCCGGGCACCGCTGCTGAAGGTGATCACGAGTCCGCTGGGGCGGCCGGGGTCGGTCCACCGGTCCACGGCGGTGATGTCGGGGCCCTTGGCCAGGATCTCCGTGCACAGCTCCTGTACCTCGTCGGGGCCCACTGCCGCCGCCTCTCCGGTTGTCGTATGCGTGTGATCAGCCTAGGCAGGGGGTCTGACATCGCGCCTTCGCGCGGCCGCGGGGCGGGCGAGGGCCGCGGGGCGTACGGCCGCTGCGCCGAATCGGTGGCGTGCCTGGTCAGCGGCGGCTTCGAGCAGGCGGGCCTTGTGGTCGGCGGGGTCGAAGGTGAGCTGGTGGTGTGCTCCGTCGGCGGGGGTGAGAGCTTCGGCGCGGAGCGCGAAGCCGCGCACCCGGGCCCGCTGGAGGGCGAGTGTCTCGTAGAGGTCGTAGGCGGTGCGGGCGAGCTGCACGGTGTGGGAGGTGGCCTCGGGCAGGGTGCGGGTGCGGTGGGTGCTGGTGTGGTCGGCGTAGCGGACGGTCAGCGCGAGGCGGCGGGCGACCTGTGCTTCGCCGCGCATGCGGAAGCCGAGCTGTTCAGCGAGGTGCAGGACGGCCTGGCGGTGGCGGTCGGGGTCGAGTTCGTCGCTCGGGAAATCGACGCCGGCCGAGCAGGACTGCTCGGGCTGTTGGCGCAGGACGGGGCGCGGGTCGATGCCGTGGGCGCGTTCGTGCAGGAGGCGGCCGGTGGCGGTGCCGAGGATCTTCTGGACGGTCAGGAGCGGGGTTTCGGCGAGTTGGCCGATGGTGGTGATGCCGTAGCGGATGAGGGTCTGGGCGGTGGCGGGGCCTGCGCCGTAGAGGGCGGCGACGGGGCGGGGCCGCAGGAAGGCACTGGTGGCGGTGTCACTGGGGTCGATGCAGGTAAGGGCGCCGGGGGCGGTGGCGTCGGCGGCCATGGCGGCAATCATGCGGGAGCGGCCGCCGCCGATCGTGAGGTTGAGGCCGAGCAGGGCGAGGGCTCGCAGTCGTACGAGCTGGGCGAGTTCGTGGGGGGTGCGGCCGAAGAACCGCAGGGCGCTGCCGATCTCGATGTCGGCGGCGTCGGGCTGCAGGGCCTGGACGGTGGGCGTGATGGTTTCCAGCAGGTCGAGGAGCTGGGGGTAGAGCTCCGCGCCGGCACGGTCGGGCAGGTGCGCGTGGACGCGCAGGACGTAAGGCTGGCTCAAGGTCCTCACCCGGCCGATCCGGGGCTGGCGTACGCCTTGAGGTTCGCGGTGCGGTCGCCCGCGGGCACCAGGTCGGCCCATGCCTGGAGCTGCGCACCGTTGGGCAGGTGGAGGACTCGCGCGGGCGGGGAGCCGGCGGCGGGTGCGGCCGGTGCGCCGAGGAGTTGGTGGACGGCGTCGGGCCCGTGGTCGCGGCGGGCGGCCGCGAGGGCTTCGAGGTCCCACGCCCTGTCTCCGACAACGGTCGCGCGGGTGCCGCGCCGCTGGACCTTGCCGCGCACCAGAACCATGGAGCTGTGGAACACGGTGTGAGCGACCGTGTCGTGGGCGGATTCGAAGAACGCGACATCGACCAGGCCGCTGCCGTCGTCGAGGGACGCGAAGATCACTCGCTTTCCGCTGGCGATCGGGGGAGTTTGGGTAGCGCCTCGCACCCCGGCTACGAGAACGGGCTGGCCGGGGCGCAGGGTGGGCAGGCGGCGGGCGCTGGTGACGGCGAGCTCGCGAAGGAGCTGGTGGTGGTGCTCCATGAGGTGGGTGGAGACGTCGATACCCAGGACGCTGAGCTCAGCGGCGAGGCGCTCGCGGGAGGTCATCTCGGGCAGGCCGGACGGCGGGGCGGTCAGGGAGGTGCCGTCGTCGAGAGGGAGCTGGCCGTCGTCGAGGTGCCGGTTGCGGGTCTGGCGGTGCAACTCGGCGATCTGCAGCAGCAGGTCGCGACGGCTGGCGGTGCCGCGCAGGCTGTCCAGGGCGCCGATGTTGACCAGGTTCTCGGCGACCGGGCGGGCGGGGCGGGCGCGCTGCCACAGGTCCTGGACGCTCGCGTACGGCTGGCCGTCGACGATGCGCCGGGTCTGTTCGTCGGTGATGCCGCGGACCTCGGCGAGGGAGAGGCGTACCGCGAAGCTGCCGTCGTCGGCGGGTTCGACGCGGTGTGTGGAGGCCGAGCGGTTGACGTCGACGCCGTGCACCTGGATGCCGTGGCGGCGGGCGTCAGCGACGATGATCCGTTTGGGCCACATGCCCGGGTCGTGCTGGAGGACGCCGGCGTAGAGCGCGGCCGGGAAGTGCGCCTTCAAATAGGCGGATTGCAGGGCAGGCACGGCCAGCGCGACAGCATGCGCGCGGGCGAATCCATAGGCGCCGAACGCCTTGAGCTTTTCCCAGATCTCCGTCACCACAGGCTCGTCGTAGCCGTGGGCCAGGGCCCGGCCGCGGAACCACTCCCCCACCTTCGGCAGCCGGTCGGCGTCGCCGAGGGCCCGGCGGGCGAGCTCGGCGAGCGCGTCGTCGACACCGCACATGACCGCGACGATCCGGATGATCTGCTCGTGCCAGATCAGCACGCCGTAGGTGTCGGCGAGGATCGGCTCCAGGTCGGGGTGCGGGTAGGCCGGCGGCTCTCCATGCCGGGCGGCGATGTACTCGGCGGGCATGCCGCCGGCGACCGGACCCGGACGGAAAAGACTGATATCAGCAATGACGTCCTGTACATCGCGCGGTTGCAAACGGGACAGAAGATCCATTTGCCCAGGACTGGCGAGGGTGCTGACGGCGACCGTCCGCGCGTCCTGGATGAGTTTGAAGGCGAAGTAGTCGTCGAGCGGAACCTGGTCGAGGTCGAGGTCCTGGCCGGTGGCGCGCTTGATCTCGGCGACGGCATGAGCCATCGCGGACTGCGTCCGGCTCCCGAGGACGTCGAGTTTGATCAAGCCGAGATCCTCGATATCGGCCTTGTCGGCCATCAGCATCTCGTAGTTGCCGCCCGGGGTGGGCTGTACGGGCAGACGGGTGCGCAGCGTCGCGTCGGAGATCACAACGCCGCAGGGGTGCATGGCGATCCCGCGCGGCAGTGCGTCGAGTCCTTCGGCGAGTTCGAACAGCGGCCCGTAGCGGTGCGCCTGGGCGGCGAGGCTCTTGAGCTCGGGCAGTTCGGCAAGGGCGGCACGGATGTCGCGGGCGCGGATGTGGGGGAAGGACTTGGCGATGCGGCCGACCTCGCCGGGGGCGATGCCGAGGGCGAGTCCGGTATCGCGCAGGGCGTGCCGGGCCCGGTAGGTCTCGGGCATGGCGGTGACGCCGACGCGGTCGGTGCCATACCGGGCGAAGATCGCGTCATAGACCTCGAGCCGCCGGTCTGCTTCGACGTCGAGGTCGATGTCGGGCAGGTCGGTGCGGCGCATCGAGAGATAGCGGGCGAAGACGAGGTTGTGGTCGAGCGGGTTGGCCGCGGCGATGCCCAGCAGGTGGTTGGTCATCGAGCCGGCGCCCGAGCCGCGGGCCGCGACCCGGATGCCCAGCTGGCGTACGTCGTCGACGACTTGGGCCACGGTGAGGTGGTACGTGTCGTACTGGAGACGGCCGATGATGTCGAGCTCGTGGTCCAGTCTGGCGCGCACTTCCGGGGAGCGGTCGAGGCCGCGGCGGATCATGCCGGCCTCGCAGCGTTGGCGCAGCAGCCGGGCGGCGTCCGCCGCGTCGGCGGCGCCGACGGCTTCGGGTTCGGGCAGATGCGGGCGGCCCAGGCCGAGGTCGGCGCGCGGGTCGAGGGCGCACCGCTGCGCGGTGGCCGCGGTGTCGGCGAGCAGCTGGCGGGCGCGGCGGGGGTCCGCTCCGGCGGCGAGCGTGATGCGGTCGGCGGCCTCGGTCATCTGCCGGGTGTTCTTGAGCCAGCGCTGGCCGGAGTCGAGGCGGCGGCGGTCGATGGGGCGCAGCAGGCGCGCGCTGTCGAGGACGTCGGCGAGCCGGTGCTGGGCGGGATGTGCGTATCGGACGGCGTTGGTGAGGACGGCCGGGATACCGAGGTTGTCGGCGAGGCCCAGGGTGCGGGCGGCCAGCCTGAGCGAGCCCGGCCCGGTCCCCTGCAGTCCGTGCCAGACGGCGGCCAGCCGCAGGTCGGGACCGAAGAGCTCGCGCCACGGGCGCAGCAGCTGCTCGGCGAGGTCGGGGCGGCCGGCGGACAGGGCGTGGGCCGGTTCGGAGGCGGGGCCGAGCAGGGCGGTCAGGCCGTCGCCGGCGTGTTCGCGCAGCAGGTCCCAGGTTGCCACCGGGTAGCTGTCGGTCGGTGCGGCGTGCGCGGCGGACAGCAGTCGGCACAGCCGCGTCCAGCCGGCGCGGCTGTGCGCGAGGAACTGGACGCGCAGGAGCGGCTCGCGGACGTGGGCGCCGCCGCGGACTGGAGTGCGGTGGCGCTCGGCGCGGGCCTCGGTCAGCGGGGCGACGGCCAGGTCGACGCCGAGGACGGGCCGGACGGCGTTCTTCTCGCAGGCCTTGGCGAAGCGGACGAACCCGGTGACGGTGTCACGGTCGGTCAGCGCGAGGACCTGCATGCCGCGCTCGGCGGCGGCCTGGACGAGGGCGGCCGGGGACGAGGCGCCGTAGCGGGGTGAATAACCGGAGGCGACGTGCAGATGGGCGAAGCCCTCCATGGCGTCCTCCGATCGTGCCTTGTCCCACTGGTGTGCTCGCACCCCTCCCGGTTATCGAACATTCGTACGATGACTGTAACGCGAGAGTCCGCGTGGCGGAAAAGGGGAAGCCGAGTCTTCACCCGTAAGTGGGCGGCCCGAGATCGCGCTGGCCGTTGCCGGCAGCACGCAGATCGCGCAGCCGGCGGGTGCTCCTTGGCGGCGGCAGAGGCCCGACCCTGCCGGAGGACGGCAGGGCCGGGCGGGTTCCGGCTGGCTGTGAGCTGGGCGGCGGAGCCGGGACGGGGCCTTCTTAGCGGTGCGCCGGTGCCGGGTAGGCCAGCACGGCCGTGTATGGGTCGAGATGCGGCGGCCGGCTGCCCGGGGGCGCCTCTTCTACCGTGGCGGGCGCCATCAGTGCCTGCGCGACGGCACGGGGTTCCGGGACCAGCTCAGCCGGCAGCAGCCGCCGGACCGCCCCGAACCCGGTGACTGACCATCCCCGGTCGCTGAACCAGATCATCAGCACGGAGTCCGTCGCGAAGGTGCGGAGCGTGGCTTCGCCTCCGACGGCGAAGTGCGCTCCCAAGACGCCTTGCTCGTCGAAGTCGAGCTCGTAGCCATCGGGGGCGTCTGTCCCGATGACGGCGAAGCCGGCATCAGCCAGGGCGGCGACGACGTGCTGCACGTAGGCGTCCTGTGGCCCCTCGGCGCACCTGGCCGGGGAGGTCGGCTGGGCGGGCGCGTGAGCGGCGGCCCACTCCAGGATCTGGCTGCGGGACACCCCCGGGCCGGTCCGCGCCTGGAGTCGGCGAAGGAATGCCGCGGCGAACAGCTCCGTGGGAAGCGGGCGCAGGCCCGTGCCCCGGCATCCGCCGCAGACGCACACATGGCCGCCGTCCGGCCGGTAGGCAGGAACATGTGCGTCGTGCTGCGGATCCAGCGCGGTCAGCCAGCCGTTGCCGTGGCACGCTCCGCAGGAGGCGCGGCTGGTCGGCGCGGCGCCGCCGAGTGCGTGTGCGAGGACTGCGCGGGCCAGGTCCTCGCGGCCGTGGGGTGTCTCGCAGGTGAAGTACCCGGTGGTGGTCGGTGTGCTCCAGGGGCGAGGGAACGGGACGTCCTCGATGTGCAGTCCGTCGACGGTGTGGACGGTCACCTGCCGGAGCGACGGGGACTTCGGTGCCTTTCGCGCCTGGTAGGTCACGTCGTCCTGCCGCGGGCGTGATCCGTACGGACGCCGGAGCAGGTGACGGAGCGGGCCCGTGAGCGCGGCGACCACGGCGCAGAGGTAGTCGGGGGCGCTCCCCGTCTTCAGCGCGTCACGGAGGTGGTCAAGCGGGAAGTACCGGAGCGCCGGGGGGATGTCCGGCAGGACCTCCTCCGGGGCGGGGACGCCGGTCAGGCGGTAGAGGTCCTCACACAGTGAGATCGCGTCACCCATGGTGGGCCAGTCGGCGTGGTCTGCGGCGGCCAGATGTCCGCGGAGGCAGTCGCGCCAGGAGACCGCGATGTCGTGTGCGTCGGCGAGCGCCCGGAGTGTCTTGCGCACCTGGTCCGGGTGAAGTTGACGGCTGCGGGCGGCTTCTAGCGCCTGCCCGTACGGGAGACGGGTTCCGGGAGCGTGCTGGATCTGTCGGGCCCGCTGCTGGGCGGTGGTGCGGTTCTTCGGCATGGCTTGTTCCTCGGCCTCAGCGCGCTGGGCGCCCACATCGTGCTGCGGCTGGGAGTGCGAAGGATGGCCGGCACCAGGACGCAGCACGGGGTCCGGAAACCCTTGCCGTCAGCGAAGCCGCGCGGATGTGGACGAGCGGCGGACGACCGTGGCGGTACGTGCCTAGCCAGGCTGCCCATCGTAGAAGCCTCGCGTCCTGCGTGAGACCCACTACGCCGTATTCACCTCCGTGCGCCCCGCCGATCCACCGCCACATCCGCCCGCCCAGCACGACACCGAGGGACTCCGTCCCGGTCCGGGGCGTGGAGAGGCGGAACTGGGCTGCGGGGCGCCGGCGTCGCTACGCGGCGAGCGCGGCGGGCTCTCCCAGGTGGGCGGCCGCCGTCCGCCACGCCGCGGTCACGGCGGCCCGGGCCCGCGCCGTCCGTACGGCACGCTCGCCGGTCAGCTCCAGGGGCGCACCCACATGGACGTGCAGATGCGGGCGGCGCACGGGTGCGGTGATGAGTCCCGCGAGTTGCTTCACGGTGCTGCCCGAGGTGATCCGGCGGGCGCCAGCCTGTCCGACGGGCACCACGGGGGCGCCGGTGCGCTCGGCGAGCCGGGCCAGGCCGCTGCGGAAGTTCCCGGGGGCGGTCTCCGCGGCGTCCCGGCGCCGTGGGAGCCCACCCTCGGCGTAGATGAGGATCATCCGTCCCTGCGCCAGGGCCTCGGCCGCCGCATCCAGCGCGTCCGCGGCGCGGCGGTCTCCACGGATGACGGGGATGTGCCCTTCCCTAGCCAGGGCGCGGCCGAGCAGCGGGACGCGCCAGAGCCCGGCGGCCGCCATGATGACCGGCTCGGCGCCGCCGAGGCGGCGGACGGCGGCGATCACGATGGCGGGGTCCGCGAGGGAGGAGTGGTTCGCGGCGATGATGCTGCCCGGCCTGAGTTCCGCGTTGGCGTCGGTGGTAACCGAGAGGCGGCCCACGGCGGGCACCAAGATGTCGGCGATGCGGCTGAGCATGAGCGGTCTCCCGGTTCGACGATGTTGATCTTCATCGTCGGCGGTCAGGGCTGACCGGTCCTGAGTCGGCGTACTCATCTTCTGGCCGCAGGCCTACCCGGCACGGTGGTGCGCGGGTTCGTGGAGCAAGACGATGGCGGCTTCCTCGGCGCCTGCTGGTTCCTACTGGCTAGGGCTATGGAGTGTGGGTGAACTCCGCCCACTCGGGGAGCTGCGTCGGCGCGTGGAGGGCGGCGTCGATCAGGAGCGGGTTCCCGAACGAGACGCGCACCGCCCGGAGGGCCATCTTGTACCGACCCGCGATGACATCCCCCACCCATGAGGCAAGGCCGGGTTCAGTGACGCCCTCGTCCACCGGAACGTGGTCCGTGCCGCCCTCTTCGGGCAGAGGTTCCAGCACCACGCACACCCGGACCTGGGCACCGTAGTTCCCTGTCGGCGCGGCCGCCGTAATCCAGGCGTCCGAGACCCGCAGCGGAGCGCCGAGCATCTGCCCGTGCGGAGCGAAGCACCCCAGCTCGTTGCCTTGGACGTGCAGCGCCACCGGCAACGGCAGGTTCGCGATGTCGTCCTCGATGTCGGCCGCGAAGATCAGGACCGCGTTATCGGTGTCCGCGCCGGAACGTTCCGCTGGCACGACAGCAGTCGTGAAGTGCATCCCCATGCGGTGGACCCTATCGACAGCCGCTGACAGGCGAAGGTCCCTGCTGCCTCTTCCCGGCCCCCGTTAGGAGTTCACATTTCGTGGGGAAGCATCAGGGTCATGACGGGCTCGCCCGTATCACCGGGCTCGGTGATGGCGAGGAGTCGATCGGCGCCGGTGGATGCCTGGGTAGCGGGCAGGTCCTCAGCAGGCACCACGAAACACACTTCGCTCTCGGGAGCCCTCGCCACGGCCCTCGCGACCGCCGACAGCACCGTGTGCAGTCGCTCGTCCTCACCGCCGTCGGGGCCGGCCACGAACTCCCCTTGAGCGCCGGCAGTGATGAGTAGCCGAACCTCGAAGCCGGCGTCGGTGGCTATCTTGGGCGCGATTTCGATGAGGTCGCCGCTCTGGATGAACTCTGCCCTCGTGTAGGAAGCGACCACCGGTCCGTACTGGTCATCCATGTCCCACGTCCCTGGTCTCGGCTGCGTCATGTCCTTTGAGCTTGCCGTCTTCGGGCTCGTGATCGCTGTCCCTCGAATGGGTGGTCGGTGTTTCCGATGCCCTGATGTCCGGCAGCGGCACGGCTAGGGTCTGCGGCACAAACGGCCCACCGCAGGAGGCTCGATCGGGCAGGATGCCGCTCGATGACAGCGCTGATGGAGAACCTGCGCGGCACGACCTTCGTGGTGATCGACTTCGAGGCGCTCACCCCTGCGGGCCGGCCAGCGGAGCCGACCGAGGTCGCAGCCCTGGCTCTGGTCGTCCGAGACGGACATCTTGTCGAGGACGGCCGCTTCGAGTCCTTGATCCAACCGCCTTCTGATGTGCCGATCACTCCCCGGGATCTGGCCCACGGGATGAGCGAAGCCGCCCTGCGGCGGGCCCCCGGACCGGCCGCGGTGCTCGCCGGGCTCGACCAGAATCTGACCGCACCGCCCTACCGGCTTGTGGCCCAGCATGCTTCGACCGAGGCCGGACTGATCGCCCGCCAGCGCCGGCACTGCCCCGTGCTCAGTTCCACCCCGTTCCTGGACACCCTCAAGATGGCCAAGCAGGTCCTCCGCGGCATGTCGTCGTACGGGCTGGACGCACTGCTGCGCTACTACGGCATCGCGCAACCGGTCGGCCGCCACCGGGCGATGCCCGATGTAGAGGTCACCGCCGACGTGTTCCGACGGCTGCTCTGCGAGGGCGCGCTCGCCGGTCACTGGTCCACGTTGCCCGACCTCGATGCCGCTGCCGGGCTCCGGCCGAAGCGGGAGACCTTCATCGACGTTTCGGTGCAGGACGGCCTCTTCGACGTCCGGAACACGTAGCCGTTGCTTCCTCACCGCCGTCTTCTTGCCCGCTGGCCAGGCGGGGCGGCGCGCAGTGCGCTCGTGTCGGCGCGCGGTGCGGCGACCGGCGGCGCAGCCTGGTGGCGTGGAGTTCCCTGTGGCGGTGGCCCTCGCCCAGGCCGTGCCGGAGCTGCCGGCTGGCCGGGGTTGGTGGTTTGAGCCGAAGCTGGATGGTCACAGAACGATCTTGTGGTGCGAGTCGGGCCGGGTACGGCTGCAGTCCCGTTCCGGGCGGGACGTGACCAGCTCCTGGACAGACCTGGCGCGCGCCGCTCGCCAGCTTCCGGCCGGGACGGTCCTGGACGGCGAAGCGGTCGTCTACATAGCGGGGCAGGTTGACTTCAGCGCGGCGCAGGCCCGCGCTGCCTCGTCCCCCGCCCGCGCCGCACAGCTGGCGGCGCGACGGCCGGCGTCGTTCGCCGCGTGGGACATCTTGGCGCACGCCGAGCTGGGGGATGTCCGGTCCCGGCCGTACGTCGAGCGCCGGGCGCTCCTGCTCGATGTCCTGGAGGATGTGGGTCCCCCGCTGCAGGTGGTGCCGGCCACGGACGACCGCGACACCGCTCTGGTCTGGTACGAGGCGCTTCGCGCCCAGGGTGTGGAGGGCCTGGTCGCCAAGCAGGCCACCTCGACGTACCGGGCGGCGAGGATCTGGCGGAAGGTACGCCATGCCGACACTCTCGACGTGGACGTCGTGGGCTTCACTGGTCCGCGGTCGCGGCCGCGGGCCCTGGCGGTGCGGCTGCCGGACGGGCGGACAGTCCTGTCCCAGACGGTGAGTGTGCCGGTCTGGCGCGAGGTCGTGGCGCGGCTGGCCGATGTGGGTCCCGGGAGGCCCGCGCGCACCGCGTCCGGGGCGACGTACGAGGCGGTGGAAACGGGGCTCGTCGCCGAGGTCCTGGCGGGGACCACGCGGCATGGGGTGGTGACGGTGACCCGGCTGCGGTGACGTCTCGCCCTCGCATCTCGTGGTGCGCGCCCGCTGGGATCCGGGGCGCGCGGGGCATCACGCTGCGAAGTTCTCCAGCCAGGCGATCCAGGCGCCGTCGGGCGCCCGGCCCAGGTGGAGGGCTGGTGTGTGGCCGGCCGCGTGGGCGCAGATCCGGCCGTAGGTCCCGTGGTGTGCGGGGCAGAGCCGAGCCGCTTCCTCGGCAGTGAGGGCCGTACGGTCCTCCGGGAGGCGCTGCCCCGCGGCGGTGGCGCGGGCCTGCGCGCCGCGTCGACGCTCGACCTCGTCCAGGTGCGAGGCGGTCAGGCGTAGCCAGCGCAGGTCGGAGTCGTCGTGGTCGCCGCCGGGGGTGTAGACGCACTGCTGGGATCCGTGCTCGTCGAGCTCGTCGATGAGGACCATGCCGAGCGACTCCAGCAGACGGCGCGAGCGGGCGTTGGCCGCCTGAGTGACAGCGACGACGGGACCGCCGTCGGGCACCGCTGCTGTCCACCAGCCGACGATGGCGCCAACCGCCTCCCGTCCCAGGCCGCCGCCCCAGGCGGAGGGGAGCAGCTGGTAGGAGACCTCTGCCCGGCCTTCGCACCGCGGGTCGGCCCCGATGCCCGCCAGTCCGACCGTCCGGCCGTCGGCGACTCGGACGATGGCCCAGACACCGGGTGTCTGCGGGTACGCGGCCTGCCGGGCGGCGACACGCTCGGGTAAGGCGGGGCCGCCCAGGTAGGTACGCACCCTCTCGTCGGTCAGCAGCTCGCGGACGACGTCGGCGTCCTCGGGGGTGACCGGTCGAAGGAGCAGCCGTTCGGTGCGCAGCTCAGTGGGCCAGATGCTGTCCAGGGCGATGCCGGCGGGCTTCATTCGCTCAGCGTCGCAGACGCGGCCGCCGCCCCTGTGGCTCCGTCGCCCCGTGCGCGGCCGGAATTGGGACGTCAGCTCCGGCCGCTCGGGTGGCGGGGCCGAGCATGGTCACGCCGTGCGCTGCGTTCACGCTGAAGAGCGAGGCGGAGGTGGTGCAGGGTGACGACGGGCAGCAGGCCGCCCAGCCGCGCCGCGGCCCGCAGGTGCTCCACAGCCGCCTCCAAATGGGTGGCGGCCTCGGCCCGGTTGACGAGGTCTTCCGGAAGGTGACCGGCCACATAGGCGAGTTGGTCGGCGAGCTCGGTGATTCCTGGGTCGTCGGGCACAGCACTGCCCCACTTCGCCGTGGCCTCCGCCAGTTCCTCGACTGCTCGGGAACGGGCGGACGAGCAGCGGGCGGTCAACGTGGTCATCGAGCCATCGTCTCCCGGCCCGCCCCATGACGTGGGAAGTTGAGCGAATTCGCTGCGAGGCCGGCCGCAGCTGGTGCTGTGGAGTACGGCAAGGTCCTGCCCTGCGTAGCCGCCCGGTGCCGTCGGCTCCTCGCTCCGAGTGGCCCCGGACGCCGGTAGCGTGGCGGCGGCACGGACCGTACGGAGCAGGGCGGGGCGGAGAATGAGTCGAGGGCGGAGCCGTCTGGCGTCGCTGGATCGAACCGAATTGCAGCGCCTGGGTGTTGATCTGCCCGCGGTCGTGGAAGCCACGACGTCGCTCGTGCGGTCCGGGACGGGCAAGTGGCACGTGCCGGTGCCGGACGGCAAGAGGTGGGGGCACTGCCAGCACGCGGTCCGGCTTTCCGGTGGAACCGCCGAGCAGGTGGTGGTCCTGGAGGCCCTGGGAGAGCTGTGCTCCGGCTGCGTCAGCGCCATGGAACTGCCGGACGGCGCCGAGGTGCTGTGGCGGGTGCTCGAGGAGATCCTGCGGGCCGATGACCGTGCGGAGAGGCTGGCCGCCGCGGCGGGTCCACACACCTGGCCGTCGTACGCCAAGGAGTTGGAGCGGGCAGCCCGGCACGACGACGACACGGTGCGCGGTCTCCTCAAGCCGGTCCTCGATCAGCCTGAGCTCGGGGCCCAGGGGTGGCGGGCGCTGCGGGTGTGGACGGCCGTGGTGCAGCGCTCAGATCAGGCGCTGGCGGCGTACCGGGCGGCCGCACCGTCCGCGACGGCCACCATCTCAGTGACCGCGGCCTGTGACGCGGTCGCGGCCGACCGCAAGGTGCACGAGGAGTCCCGCGCTCTGGGCGCCGTGCTCGGCGTCGGCTACGGATACGGGTACGGGCGGCCGTCGCTGGAACTTTGGACGATGGTCCGCGCGGCCTGGTCGATGGCGCGCGAGCAGGGACAGGACGCGGGCGGCGCCCTCGACTACGCCTCTGCCGTGGTGACCCGGGAGTGGGGCAAAGCCCGGGTGCGCGACGTGTCCGCGCTGCCGCTGCCGGCGATGACCTACTCAGCGGGGCACGCTTCGCCGGCCGCCTGGGCCGAGGCGGAGTTTCACCACCAGTGGCACTTCTTCGTGCAGCGCTGGTGCGCCCGCTTGGAGGCCGAGCTCGCCGGGGCGTCGCAGGGCTCGGACAAGCAGCAGTTGCTGCTGGTATGCGGGTGGCCGCTGACCGGCCCGCACGACCGCGATCTTGCCTTTCTGGCCCAGTACGAGCAGATCGGGCCGCGGGTGCCCTGGGGCGGCGCGGACCAGCGTTACAACCCGTACGGCGAGAGCCTGCCCGCGGACGCCGTCGTCCTGGCTGTGCCCGAGTTCGCCGCCGAGCGCGCGCTCGAGCACGCCACCGGTCAGCGGGGACGTCTGGTCTCCGGCGAGCCGCTCACCGAGGACAGCATCACGCCGGACGGGCCCGCTCCTGCGGTGCTGGGCGCGGCCCGTGCACTGCTGCGGACCGCCTTTCCCTTGCTGGCCGAGGACGTCGCCGAGGACGGACGTCGCCCCCGGCCGTCCGAGCGGGTGCGTGAAGCCCGTGCCTGGCTGCGCGGGCGGCGCGGATCCCAGCCGGCGGTGCACTGGGCGCCGCAGCGTCAGGAGGATTCCCGCTACCGGTGGAAGGAGTCGTTCGAGATGGGCCAGTGGATCTGGGTCCCGGACGACACCGCCGGCGGCCCGGCCGGCCAGGAGCTGCGGGAACTGACCGAGCCGTACCCGCCGCACGGTGTCATGCGGCTCATCGTCGAAACCGGCGTCCGCAGCGAGGCGGCGTTGCACGTCGTGTACGGGATCGTCGGCGGCTGGGATCTGCGGCGCCGCGTGCTGACCTTCACGGGGCGCGACACCGAGCACCGGCTGAGTGTGCCCGTGCACCGGATCGTGGGCCTCACCGGCGACCGGGACCGACGCTCGCACGACGGTCCGCTGTGGGAGGAGTACACCCCACCGGCCGCTCACCAGTACCGCTACTGGTGAGCGGTGATCTGCTGATCTGACCGGTGGGTGCCGTCAGCAGCCGTACTGATTCAGGATCTTGCGGGCGGCAGCGTCGGCGGGTGTCAGGTGCTTGAGGCCGCCGTCGACGGCGTGGTTCAGGCGCAGGACGGGCAGGCCCTCGGCGATGGGGTCGATGACCATCCGGCCGGGGTGATCATCCGCGAAGGTGGTCTGGGCGCGGCTGAGGTTGTACGGCGTGGTGTGCAGGCAGTGTCCTGGGCCGCCGAGTTCGCGCTCGTAGCGGTCGTACGCCCGAGGGAACAGCGATCGTGCCCAGTCGGGCGCCGAGCTCATGACGGCCAGCAGGACGATGCTGGCGAGGATGCTTTGCCACAGGTACAGGCCGAACCGGGCGAGCAGCCGGTGGACGATCGCGTAGAGCGCGATCGAGAGCAGGGCGGCGCCGGCAAAGACCGCGGCCAGGGCGAGGTGCTGGTGGCGGTGCCACAGCTTGGAGTACAGGGCCAGGTAGAAGCCGGTGAAGACGAGGACGAACGCGGCGCCGGCCGCGAGGAACGCGGCGGGCGGGCGGTAGTCGGGCCGTCCGTCCCAGGTGCGGGGCGGGTCGAGCCGGCGTAGGAACGCAGGTATCTGGCTGCGCTCCCGGCGCGGCCCGGCGGCGTCCGCGGGGTGGTTCAACGTGCTGGTCCTGTCGATCGTTGGGTGCGTGGCCGCCGGCCGGGCGGCCTCGCTCATGGCGTTCAGCTGGCTCGTGAGTCTGCCGTACCGGCTCGGCCCGGCGGGATGAGCATCGCCGCGCGGTCGCGGCGGGAAAGGCGGCGGTGCCAGCGGATGGTGGGCGGGAGGGCGTCGGCGCAGGCCCGTTCGAGGGCGGTGAGGAAGTCCTCGGGGTGCTGGGTGGGCAGCCGGTGGCTGCCGCCGGGGATGACGTGGAGGCGGGAGGTGGGGATCTGGGCGGCAAGTCGCAGGGCATGGATGGGCGGGATGGTCTGGTCGTTCTCACCGACGAGGATGTGCACCGGGATGCGGGCGAGGGCGTCGAGCTGCTCGGCGACGTCGTGTCGCATGAGGGCCTTGAACCAGCGGGCGGCGTGGTCGATCGGGGGTTGGGGGTAGGGGCGGGGCCGGACGAGTTCGCGGATGCGGTGTGCCGGCACCGGGGCGTGGATGCAGACGGCGGCCATGGCGTGGCGGGTCATCCCGATCACACGTTTCAGCGGCGGGTTGGGGGCGGTGGCGAGGTCGAGGCCGCCGGCGGTGGTCGCGGCGAGGAGGGCGGCGGTGACTTTGTCGCCGACGAGGTGCGGGTGCTGGGCGGCGAGCGCGAGGACGGCCATGCCGCCCATGGAGTGCCCGGCCAGCAGGACGGGCAGCGGTCCAGGGGCGGTGGCGGCGATGACGGCCTTGAGATCGTCGGCGAGGAGCGGGATGGACGGGAGGGCTCGGCCGCCGGTGGAGTTGCCGTGCCCGCGCTGGTCGTAGCGGACGATGCGGGTGCGTGGGCGCGGGAGGTGGCGCACGTGCTCGTTGAAGACGGAGGCCGCCGCCTGCCATCCGTGGACCAGGACGAGCGCGAGGTCGGGGTCACTGGGCCCGTCGACGTAGAGGGCGAGACGTGCACCGTCCGGTCGTTGGAGCTCGGCGGTGGGGGTGGGCAGCTTTGCCATGGTCAACTCCGTTCGGGCAGCGGGAGGGTGATGTCGATGACGCCGCCGCTGGCGGCGGGGATGGTGAGGTTGCGGCGGTGCAGGATGCGCAGGGCGCGACGGTTGGAGGCGCCGAACATCGCGGTGACGGTGCGGCAGTCGGGGTTGGCGGCGGCCGCGGCGAGCGCGTGGTCGGTGAGCCAGGTCCCCAGGCCCCGGCCTTGCCAGGCATCGCCGATCAGGACGGCGAGTTCGTAGACGCCGGCGGTGCGGGTCTTGAGCAGGTGGGTGACGGCGGCCGCGGTCTCGGGGGCCTCGGGGCGGTCGTGCAGGGTGGTGAGCCAGCTGTCGCCCGCGGCGGGGTGGACGAGCCGGGCGAACTCCGCTTCCTTCAATTCCCGGCGTGGCGAGGCGTATCGGGCGTACCGGCTGTCGAGGGAGCAGGCGTGGTGCAGGGCGTTCACCAGGTCGAGGTCGCCCAGGTGGGCGCGGCGGGTGGTGAACGGTGAGCCGGGTTTCGTGGTGGGTTCGCTGGGGGCTGGCGTGATGGTGCTCGGCGTGGACAATCCGCTGCTCCTTCGTCTCGTCGGGGGCGCGCCGGGACGGAGGCGGGCCGAAGCAGGGAAAGGGTGCGGTGCGGGTCCTGTGGACAGAGCCCGTCCGCCGCTACTGGCGGGTTACCTACCTCTGGCCGGAGTTGGGCTTTCCGCGCTGTTTGCGCGCTATGGCGCGGCGGGTCGCCCGGCTCGGCTTCGGGGGTTGCTCGTCCCAGGTGTCGTCGGGCACGACGGTCTCCGTGGAGGTCAGGACGGTCTCCCAGCGGATGCCGCGGGTGCCGGGGCGTTCACCCCGCGGGGTGCTGCTCGGTCCGGTCATGTCTGGCTCCTCGTCCTGGTCGCAGGTCGCGAGTGGCTCGGGCGGGCTCGGCGCTCGGCGCGGCGGAGGTATTCGGCGGACTTGCAGGGCCGGCAGGGTTTCTGACCGGCCCGCAGGTGACGGCGGTAGGCGGCGGTGGTTCCACAGGGCTTGAGCGCGATCTTGTGTCCGCGGCCGCGCCAGCCGGCGGGCGGGTGGCCGGCGGCGGCGCGCTCGGCGCTGGTCTCGCCGCCCCAAGTGCCCCACTCCCGGTTGTTGCGGGCCTGCGTACGGCAGTGAGCGGCGAGCGGACAGCCGGCGCACAGCTTCCGGGCCGCGGCGGCCTGGGCGTCGTCGTGGAAGATCTCCGGGTCGGCGCTGGCGCAGGGTGTGGCCGCCTCGGGGTGGGCGAGGGCGGGGCTGCTCATGCGGTTGCTCCGGCGGCGAGGGCGCCGGCCAGCAGGCGCAGCAGTGCATCGCGCTGCGCGTAGAGCACGTCGAGTTCGGGGTCGGTGATGGTCGAAGCGGTCTTGCGGGCGGGCCGGCTCCAGGTGGGCGGGGGTGCCGGTAGCGGGTGCTCGGCGTGGGTGGAGGTCATGGGCGGGGCTGCTCTCGTTCGTACGCGTCGGGCCGATAGCGGGGGCGGGGGCGGGGTGGTCAGGGAGGTCCGGCGCGGGTGTGGCTCCGGCCGTCCAGGAGCGCGCGGCGGGTGAGCTTGTATCCGGAGGAGGCGTTCTCCCGGGTGATGACCGGCGCCTCGTTGGTGCGCAGTGCCGGGGTGGGGACGCCGACCTGGGCGAGCGCCTGCTGGTAGCCGTCGCACCCGTCCTGCCGTGTCCGGGCCGGCGCCTGGTCGGCGGCGGGTGCGGCGGGCGGGCTCTTGAGCAGGGCTCGGACCTGCTGGTAGCCGTCGCTTCCGTCTTCTCGGGTGCGGACCCGGCCCCTGGGCGTTCCGGCGGGGGCGGGCGCGAGCGCGGCCCGCGCGCGGTGGTAACCGGGCGAGGCGTTCTCGCGGGTGCGGATCTCTCCGCGCGGCGTGGGGGCGGCCGGTTCGAGTGCCGGGGCGGGGGAGGTCATGGAGGTGCGACCGCCGACCGGGAGGACCCGGATCTGCCGTACGGCTTCGGTGCCGACCGCGGTGTTGGCCTGCCGGATGAGCTGCGCGCTGATCAGGCGGGCCTGGGTGGCCCAGGCGCTGGTGGCGGGGACGAGGTCGAGCCGGCCGGTGCGCGGGTCGAAGGCCGCCGGCCGCAGGTTGTCGGCGATCTCCGGAGTGACGATCGTGGGCCACTGGTCCATCACGGACCCGCCGGCCGCGGGGGTCTCCCAGCCGCGCTCGGTGACGAGCTGGGCCAGGGCGCCGCCGAGGCCCAGGGGGTCGCGGCCGTTGCGGCGGGCGACCGGGCGCCGCTTGGGGGCCCGCTTCGCCGAGGTGGTGGCGCCGCGTTCCTTGGCGGCCTTCTTCGCGGCGGCCAGGGCGACGCGCGCCAGGTCCACGCCGGTGGGCTCGTCGGTGCTCATGCGGGCCTCCAGCTGTGCACGACGGTGCGGCCGAGGCGGGCAAGGCGCTGGACCTGGTCGACCAGGGCCGAGCTGTACAGGCGGCGGGTGTAGGTCTCGCCGCAGGCGGTCAGGGTGGCGCGGACGAGGGCGGGGTCCTTGAGTGCGGCGGCGCGCAGTTCGATGACCTCGTCGCGGGTGAGCTGTTCGAGGGCGACCAGGCCGTCGTCGCCGACGGCGAGTTCGCGCTCGTCGGCCGCCGGGGTGGCAGGCTGCTGCAGCTGGGCGAAGGCCGCGTCGACCTCGCGGGCCACGGCGCGGCTGGCGGGCCTGCGGCAGTCGTCCTGCCACCACTCGGCGTGCCGGTCGTGTTCGGCGGGGCGTGAGTCGCGCCAGTGGTCGACGATCGCGGTGCGCTTGGCGGGGGTGTCGTACAGCAGGTGCGCGCCCTTGAGGCGGCTGGCGAGGAAGCCGGAGGGGCGGTGGACACGGCGGGCGGGGGCTGCGAGTCCGACGACGGCGATGACCTCGGCCGTGCTCCATCCGGCGTCGGCGACGTGCCGCACGATCCAGGCGATCCGTGGGACGGCGGCGCGGTGGAGCCAGCCGACCTGCTGGATGAGCTCGGCGGCGAGCTGGTAGCGGCGGCCGGTGGTGTTGAGCTTCCGGCGGGTGGGCTTCTTGGGGGCGGGGGACTTGTGCTGCCCGCTGGCGAGCTTGCTCTCAGAGGGAGAGTTGAGATCACCCGCAGTAGAAGAACTAGAAGTACTACCCACCATTGGGGTGCAAGACGGGGTTCCCGAAGTCGCCTTCAGCGTGCGGCGGTTAGCCCCCTTTGTCCGCTTCTTGCGGCGCGACGGGCGGGCGGCGGCGTGGAGCTCCTTGAGCAGCGGGATCTTGTCCTGGGCGAAGCCGCGCACGGAGCGGATGAGGGTGTCCGAGGGGCCGGTGCGCAGCCCTGCGGCGTCGTCGAAAGCCTGCGGGATGGTGCGCTCGAACTCGCTGGCCCGTCCGCCGCAGCCGGCTACGCGGGTGCCCCTGGCGCGGTAGGTGAGCAGGCCGCTCTCCCGCAGCATGGCGAGGTGGTATTTGACGGTGCGCTCGGAGAGCTTCAGCCACTGGACCAGGTTGCCGACGCTGGGGCGGCACTCGGTGAGGTGGGCGATCGCCTTGGCCATGCGCCAGGTGGTGATGCCGAACTTCTTCGGCCCGTGGGAGCCGGAGGAGGCGAACGGGCTGTACTTGTAGAACCAGTACACGGCTTCGAGCCATGCCTCGCCGCTCGGCGCGATGCGGCCGCCGGTCGTGGACATCCACTGACCGGCGGAGGGCACGCGGTGGCCGGCGACGTCGTGCTCCGCGGCAGGCGGCAGGGGCGCCGGCCGGGGTGGTGCAACGGTCGTGGGCACAGGGGTTCCTGGGATTTCGGGTGCGCGAAGTAGGCCCGCGGCAGTTCGGGCCTGAAGGACAGGTGGGGCGCGCGGCGGCGCGCCGGGTTCAGCAGTCGAGTGAGAACGTCATCTGGACGGGATCGGCCGTCTCGTCCGGTTCAGTGGACCGGGCAGGTTCTGCGGGCTGTGCGGGGGCGGGCGTGCCGGGGGCAGCGGAGTTGCGGACCCGGATCCGGGCCGGGGTGCGGCACACGATGCGCGGGGCGGCCGGGTTCGCGGCCTCCTCCGCGACCAGGTTCTGCAGTCGCTTGACGTTTCGGGGGGACAGGCCGGTGGCGTGGCGGACCTTGAGGTACGACGCGCCGCGGGTGAGCATCTCGATGGCGATGAGCTCGGCGCGGGCGCGGTCGACGTTGTAGACCGGCCAGGGCCGCGCCGGCAGCACGGTGACCTTCTCGGTCGCCTCCGCCGTTGCTGCCACTTCTTCCTGCGGGTCGGCGTCCTCGGCCACTTAGGCACCGCCCTTGGCCGAGACGAGGTCCGCCTCGACGACGACCCGCTTGGTGTGGCCGGTGGCCGGCCAGCAGGTCACGAGGGTCAACTTCGCCTTGGTGGGGGTGGAGTCCGGGTGGCCGGGCACCTGGGCGATGACGTCCACGTCGGTCGGCGCGACGGTGTGTACACGGGTGACGGTGTAGACGTAGGTGATGCGGTGCGCGGTGGTCACCTGGATCTCAGCGCCGGTGGTGATGCGGTCGATGTCACGGAAGGCGGGGTCGGCGACGCCGGAACGGTGGCCGGCCAGCGCGAAGTTCCCGGTCTGGCCCGGCTGTTCGGTGTCCGGGAAGTGGCCGACACCCGCGCGCAGCTGCATCTCGCCGACCCCGTCGTAGACGGGCTGGGCCCAGTCCTTGCCGAGGGCGGGGATGCGCAGGACTTCGGCGATGCGGCCGCCGGGTCCCGTTCCGTTCGTGCCGCCCACCGCGTGGGCGCCCTGGGCGGCCGGGTTGGCGGCGCTCCAGTCGGACAGGGTGCGGCTCGCGGCGTCGCGGGAGGCCCCGGTGCTGTCCGCGACCTTCGCCTTCCCGTTGGCGGGTGCGGCGGAGGAGGTCAGCGGGTCCGGCGTCTGCACGGCGCTGGACTTCGCGGCGGCCGGGGTGCGGTCGCCGGAGTCGTGGCCGGTCTGCGTCCACAGCAGAGCGGCGACGCCCAGACCCGCGGCCGCCGCGGCCGCGGCGAGCACGAGACGGCGTCGGCCGAAACGGGCGGGGCCGGACTCGCGGGAGTTGATGGCGTCGTCGGACTCGGAGGTGCTGTTCGTGCGGGGCATGAGTGTTTCCTGCGAGTGAGAGCGGCGCGGGCCGGGCGGTGGGGTGGTGCTCAGCTGGGGCTGGTCACCACCCCACCGCCGCCGGGTCCGCAGTGGACGCGGGGCGCAGCGGTGGTCAGGCGCCGGTCTGCGGCAGGACCGGGATGGTGACCGGGCGCGGCTTCGGCTTCGGCTGCTCGGGGATCTTGGTGTCCTTGACCGCGACCTCGGCCGTCTTGCCGTCGGTGACGGTGGCCTTCTGGTCGGCGGCGAGCTGGTAGCCCTCGACGGCCTTGACCTCGTGCACGGTGTAGGTGCCGGGTGCGAGGTCCTTGGCCTGCCAGGTCCCCTTGGCGTCGGTCTTGCCGGTGGCAACGGTCTTGCCCGCGCTGTCCTTGACGGCGAACTCGACGCCGTCGAGGGCCTTCTTGGTGTCGGCCGCGGTCTTGGTGACGACCAGGGCGCCCTTGGGGCTGTCGGTCTTCAGGTGCACCTCGGCCTGGGCGCTGGAGGCGCCGCCGGCGAGCAGCAGGCGCTGGGCCTTGGCGTTGTTCGGCGTCAGTGCGCGCAGCTGGGTGGCGGGCAGCGTCTTGGCCTGGGCCTTGAAGTCGACGGTGCCGTCCTTGGCCGGGGTGATGGTCGCGGTGGCGATGCCGTCGGCGTTGGTGGTGATGCTTGCCGCTCCCGCGGCCGCGCCGGAGACGTCGAGGTCGAGCTTGATGCCGGGCACCTTGTGGCCGGAGGCGGCGGTGACGTCGAGGGTGACGGACGTCTTCACCCCGGGCTTGAGCGGGCTGTCGATCGGCTTGACGTTGACCTTGTACGGGCCGGCGAACATCGCGGCCTCGTTGAGGTAGCCGGTGGCCCACTTCTTCGCCGACGGCGAGACGTTGGAGTAGCCGAGACGCTCCAGGGCGCGCTTGCCGTCGGGCAGTGCGTACGTCGTGCCGGCCTCGAGGTAGGTGTAGACGACGGCGTCGACCGCGGCGGCCTGCTCGTCGTTCTTGGTCTGCCCGTACTTGCCGAGCACGTAGGCGGCGCGGGCGAGGTCCTCGGCGGAGGCGTTCTTGCCGGTGGCCTTGGAGGTCCAGGCGGTGACGGACTTGGCGGGCCCGTATCCGCCGGCCGCGTCGGGGCCGGCGAGCTCGGGGTCCGCACAGTAGGCGAGGCCGTCGACGCCGGCGACGGTGTAGCCGCCGATGTGGGAGGTGTCCGGCTTTCCGGTACTGTCCGGAATCAGGTATCCAGGTCCCCACTTGTCCGCCGCGACCGCGTGCGGCGCGAGCAGAATGCCCGTGCCCAGCGCAACCGCCGTGCCAAACACGACATGACGCTGAATTCGGGAGCGGGCATGCGAGCGGGGGCGTGTTGATGCAACACTCATCCAGATCTCCGTTCGGGGACTGCCAACCGGACCCGGCCATTAACGGTTCCTAGGCCACTTCGTGACCGGGTCCGGTGGACCCGTCCCTCGCGGGACGGGTAGTTCAGTGGTGAATAAACAGGGCATAAGATCAACGTGCGACGCGATGCCCCACTCACCAGGTGCGATACAGAAACGTACGGTAGATTCGTGTATCGATCAAGCCGGTTGCTGTCAGCCGGTTGCCGTTATGGTGCAGTGATCGTCGCCGAAGTCGTCTAGACCACCACCTCGCAGGAGTTCATGTGCCCCGTCAGTTCGACGGCCGCAAAGTACGCGCTGTCCGACGCGGTAGAGAGCTCAGCCAGAAGCAGCTGGGCGCGTGCGAGGGCGTGGGCGTCAGCGGCCCCACCGTTGCCCGGTGGGAGAGCGGCGACGAGATGCCCAAGGGCGACAAGCTCCCCGCGATCGCTGCCGCACTCGGTCAGCCGCTCGACGCCCTGTTCCCCCACGAGGGCCCCGCGGACCTGCAGCTCCTGCGCTGCGACGCCGGCCTCAGCGTGGCGCAGGCCGCTGCGGTCATCGACGCCACCCGCGTGCCCCTGGCCAACGCGGAATCCGGCAGACGCCGGCTACAGGACGCGTACGTGGGCCCTCTCGCGGACGCCTACGGGGTGACCCGGGAAGAACTGCTGGCCGCCCAGGACGTCTCGTTCGGCCTTCGCACTGCACGAGCGTCTGCGCCGTCGCGGGACGAGCAGCCGTCCCTGCCCCGCACAGTCGCGGAGAAGATCAACTACCTTCTGCAGTACGGGTACGAGGGCCAGACGGCTCCGTCCGACGAACAGATCGCGCAGGCCGTCAACGAGCACGCGCGCGCGCACGGCCGCATGGGAAGTACCACAGCCGACGACATCGCCGCGCTCCGCGAGGGTGCCACGACTGACGTCTCGGATTCGGTGCGTGCCGGCCTGGCTCACGCTCTCCAGGTCGATGCCGCCCTCTTCCGGGACGACGAGGAGTTGAGCCCCACGGTCCGCGAGTTCCTCGCAGCCGTCCGCTTCTTCCGGTCGATCCAGGAAGGTCAGATCCTCGGCCTTGCTGCCCGCGGCAACCACACGGGCTTGTCGGCCGAAACGATGACCAAGATCAACGAGATCGTCGGAGAGCTGAAGCACAAGTTGCCGGGCGTAGAAGACGGGTCCTGAAGCCGGCCGCCGGCGCCAACCAGGAGGTCGTGCGCAGCGGACAGGTCCACAGGACATCGGCGGAGTCGTCGTGCCACGCGCTGTGATGGCAGGACCCGGCGCCCCAGGAGCACATACTGGCGCCCTTCAGTAGGGCGGTGTGCGGAGAGCGGGCCAGAAGGCGAGCTGTTCATCCGGGCGCCGGCCTGCAGCAGACGTCCGGTCCGGGCGCCGGCCCCCCTCGGGTGCGGCCCCGAAACACAGATCCCCGGCCCTATGCCTCCTCGCGGGGAGGCATAGGGCCGGGGAAAGCTGAGCGGCCAGGCACTGAGGTCCTGGCGCACCGTACGGCTACGCGGCTGCGGTGAGGTCCACGCCGAGCAGGTTCGAGAGATCGGTAACCGTCTGCTGGGGGTCCTTGTTGTGCACCCCTGCGAAGCCGAGCTGCTCCGCCGCCTGGACGTACGCCTCGGTGTCGTCGACGAAGACGCACTGGTCGGCGGGCATGTCCATGAGCTTGAGCGCGATCTCGAAGAGCTCGGGGTCGGGCTTGCGCATCTGGTAGTGCTCGGAGATCACCACGGCGTCGTAGAGCTTCTCCAGCTCGTATCCGTCGTACAGATCCCACGGGGCGAGCCCCACGGAGTTGGACAGGATGCCCACCTTGATCCCGGCGCGCCTCGCCGCGGCGGCCGCGTTGATCAGCAGCGGCTCAGGACGCAGGCCACCGAAGATCCTGCCCATCAGGTTGTCGGGAGAGACACCCAGCTTCTTGCCCGCGAACTCGTTCCACTCGGTCTGGCTGACCGCTCCGCGCTCGAGATCGCTGGTGATCCGGACGCCCTCGCCGTCCTGGTAGAGGGCGTTGATGCAGGCACCCTTGGGGAGCCCTTCGCGCTGCTCGAAGGCGAGCACCACAGGCAGCAGCGGGGTGGTGAGCACGCCTCCGAAGTCGAGGACGAGGCCGGTGCGGTGAGACATGCAGGAACTCCATTACTGAGAATTTGGGCGCCGTCCGTACTGGACAGCGTCCGGCCCGGCTTACGCGTGGCGGCGACAGCGCCTGCGCTTCGCATGCCAGGGTCGGCGGTACCTACGGGGCGGGATCGACGCCACCCACAGTCTGGCCCAAGGTACCAGCCGTCATTTTGAGGACGCGGGTAGCCCCGTCCGCGCTTGATGGCTCGGCCGGGTATCTCGGGCACTTTCGCATTATGCATTCCTCCCGTCTCGGTGTGTGGGGCTGCTGAATTCGGCAGCCGAATTGGAAACCGCAGTGTGATGTGGATTTATGGTCTGCCGCGGACCGCTCACGTCTTCAGTTCTGCGGACTGCTGGAGAATTCTTTGAGCGTCGGCCGGGGTTATGTGGGCGTATATCTTGCTCACCTGTGTGAGCCAGGCTGCTTCGCTATTCGTGTCGACGAAAGGTTTCTCCTGCAGCTGCCCTGTCGCGTACTGGCCGGCCTTTGAGGAGGCGGCGGCCCGGATCGCGGCCGCGATCCAGTACGCCTCGGCGGCCGGCTCGGGGTCCTCGTGCGACTCGGTCGCGTCCTCCGCAGCCCACAGCAGTGCTTCCGGAGCGTAGTACCGGAGCTTTTCGCAGGCATCGGCGATGTCCTGGGTCCATCGGTCCAGGCGTACGTCGCTGGGGACACGCAGGTGGATCAACTCCGACAGGCGTGACCCCGGCGGGTAGAGGCTCGTTCCGGGGAAGGTCTTCACCAGGTCGAACCAGAGCGGGTGCAGCAGGTAGAGGGTTTTCATGGTTTTCCAGCGAGCAGCGGCCGCACTGGTTGTGGGAATACTCGCTCCTGTCGCCACAATCAGGAACAGCAGATTCATCCACATTGCCGTGAGGTCGATGAGCGTATCCATCAAGGACTGGCTCACCGGGAACAGCACTGCCGCCCACACAATGACGATTCGGGCCATGGTGTGGACGAGTCCCATCCACATCGAGATTCCCATCAAACGGAGACCGATGCGCATGCTCGTCGTCTCCGCTTGCCGCGATGCACGTGACCACTGATATCCGCATACGGCAGTAGTGACCAGCGGGAAGAAATAGAAAACGCTCATGTATGCCGCGGCGCCCCATTCCCCGGCATGGTCGCTGAGGAAGTCATCGCTCTGCCTGGGGCGGTCCACCACGGTGAAGAACAAGATGGTGAGGAGAGTCACGCCGATGGCGCCCGCCGGGTAGGAAGCGCGCGCGATCCAGCGCGAGACCGCGACATGCCGGGGCACCACCGCCTCGGAGCTCTTGCCGTAGCTGGTCGCGACGTACGTCAGGGACGCGATGATCGCCGCGGTGCTGGCGAAGTGCCTCATCAGTGCGCTCAGGTCGACCACGGGAATGCGGTCCACGGCCAGCATCACGGCCGGCGTGTACAGCCACAGGGCTACGGCGAATCCGGCGTAGCCACCCCAGAGGGCGCGGCGGTGCGCGTCTGCGTACCGGACCGCCGGGAAACGCCAGACGGCGATGATGGTCATCACGGCCGCAGTCAGGTACCTGAAAGAGTCGAGCATGCCGTCCGTCATTCCTGGTGAGAGCCGCGGCGCGGCGGCGCAACGGGGTGGGACAGCGAGGACTCCAGGAGGCTGGTCATGTCGTCCCCGTCGAACGGGTGCCTGCGGGCCAGCCGCTTGATCAGGGATGCCGACAGCTCGGCCTGCTTCTCCTCGGGACTGTCGAAGTTGACACGCCCCTGGACCAGGGCCGAGGGGAAGCGGCGAAGGACTTCCTCCCGGATGTGTTCAGGGACGTACCGCTCGATCTCTTCAGCGGTCAGGGTCGTCCCGTGGTCCAGCCACTCGTGTGCGAGTTCGTGAAGGATGATGTGCTCGGTCTGGTTGCGGCTGGACCGGCGGCGGTAGAGCACGATCGTGAACTCCGGCGCCTTCACCCGAAGGCCGCACGCGGTGCCCATGCCTCCGTCAGGATCATCGAAGGGCACCAGCCGAATCTGGCGCTTGAGCACCTGCTCCATGTTCCGCACCAGCGCCTCGACACTGAACGGGGTAGGGACAGGCAGATCGGCGAGCAGCCTCTCGCATTCCTTCACGAGAGCGCGCTGCGACGGGTCCCTACGCCAGCGCAGCAATCCATTCGCGAAGTGCAGGGGGTGTCTGCCGATCTGCACTCTGCGCAACCCGGAGCTCCAGCTCCGGGCGGTCGTCTGCCGTGGAACCCACCTCTTCATCACGTGCGTCCTCCTCGCCCCTGCCCCGATTCACTTCCGGGGGCGCCTTCCAACCCGTACCCAAACACGCGTTCTATTTGCATGTCGAACCGGTTGACGCCGCACGCGCCATCCAGCCGGGCGATACCCCTACAAGACCCGTCGCTGTAAGTGACGGAAGATCAACAACCCTGCGCAACGGCTCAACTGCGTAGCGGGTGGGGCGGAGCCCACTATGTCCCGCCGATTCGCCCAAATGCAAGCAAGAATTCCGGTTACTCGTGGCAAGTCCGGTTGGACCGCCGGTTTCCGGCATCCCTGAATCCGGGACCGCCGCTATTGCCTAAGAGGGCGCCATTCGTCCCTGATAGGAAGTCACAAAGACTGTTGCCGCAGCTCACAGGCGGTGCATCCAATGCTCTAGCCTGTCCCAGCAACACATTCCATCCATCCGCGAAAGAGGTATCCGTGCGCGCTGCCGCACCGGCAATGTCCGGCAATCCCGGATTGTCGCGAGATGCCTATCTCCGCCGTTCTCAGGCACGTCTGTCCCAAAATCGACATATTGCGCAGCGTAAATGTGACGCACGCCGGAACCTCAGCTCCGGCCGCCCTTTGTGCTGGGCTCAGGCCATCCGAGCGCTTACACTGAGTCACGATCGCGGCATGAGTCGACCGTAAGAACCGCCGGAGCGGTGGAGCGGATGGCTCACCGCCGGGACTCGGAGCAGCTGATCCTGCTCGTCCCGCGACGTGCACGTCACTACCCCCCCGATGGTCATCTTCCGGGCCCAGTGGTCCAGCCGCACCCTCGGTGCGTGCAAGGTGAACCTAACTTCCGGACATCACAGCGTCAACTATAGTTGAACCACTTCGAGAGAGAGCAGCGCACCGTGCCCCATGCAGGCGAGAGAGCGGACAGTGAGACGCCGCCGCCAACGGCCCCGGTTCCCGCACCCGGCCCCGGGGCGTCCTTTGCCGACCGACTGAACTACCTGTTCGACCGGGTCAGGCCGCCGGGTGCGGACGAGTACAGCAACGCCCATGCCGCCCGGGAGATCTCCTCGTACGGCGAGGAGAACATCACCGGCGCGTACATCTCACTGCTCCGCAAAGGGCAGCGGAACCCGACCGTCAAGCTGGTGCCGCTGTTCGCCCGCTTCTTCGGCGTGGAGGCGGGATTCTTCGTCCAGGACGAAGTCACGCTCAGGGTTACCAAGCAGTTCGAGCTGCTGCGCAGGCTGAGCCAGGCCAATGTGAAAGAGATCGCACTTCGGTCCATCGGCCTGTCCCCGCAGAGCCTCGACGAGGTGCTGAAGAAGATCGAGGCCGTGCGTGAGCGGGAAGGGCTGCCCTCCGCCCCGGACCAAGATCTTCCCTGATCAGCGGATACGCTCGGCTATCAGCGGCTCTTGAGAGGAACACGCATGTGGCACAGCCGTCGTGCGCGCCGGCCCGTCGACCACGTCGGGGAAGTCGAGCAGCGCTGCCGAGCATTCGTTGAGGAACTGGATCTTCCTCCCGTCGACAGCGTCCTCGGCCTGTTGCCGTTCGTGCAGCAGAAGATCGGACGGGAGGTCCAGCTGGTCCCGTTCACGCCGGACCTTTCGGACCTGGAGTCGCTGGACCCCTCCGCACCATGCGGCATGTGGATCGTCACCGACACGACGGACTACTTGTTCTACGACGAGGGCGTCAGCCCTGCGTACACAGAGATCGTCGCCGGTCACGAGCTCGCTCACATGCTCAAGCACGGCAAGAAGAGCAAGTCTTTGGACATCTCCGGCTTCGGCGGTGTGTTCACCGACATCGACCTGGCCACCGTCCGGCTGGTCCTCGGCCGGACCGAGTACACGGAGCCGGACGAGTTCGAAGCGGAGCTGATCGGCTCACTCCTCCAGGAGCATGTCCGCCGCTCGCGGGCCGCTGCCGCCCGCGGTTCTGCCGATGACGACCCCATAGCCCGTACGCTGCTGCGCTGACCAGAACTGAGCACCGTGAAAGACATACTCCACCCCCTGTGCCTGGTGATCGCTGGCACAGGTTTCCTCTTCCTGCTCCGCGACCTGGGCAAGCGCCCGCGCAACCCCGCTGTGATCGCCCTCGCGTTCACGTACGGGTTCTCCGCCCTCAGCTACCTCATCTCGATCACTTGGGTCTGGGTGCGCATCGACAGCACCTTCGGCGTCACGAACATTGCCGTGCCCCTGGCCCAGAGCTGCGTGATCCTCGTGTTCGCACTCCAGGCTGCCGTCCTCGCCTACTGGTCCCGGCCCGCTGAAGCGGCCCGGCGCCGTAGCCGTCATCTGCTCCTCGGAGCCGTCGGCGTGATCATCGGGATGGCAGTGCTCTTCGCTCTGCTGACTCCCACCGCCCAGCGGCCCACCGACTTCTCGAACTACTACGCGCACGATCCGTTCTTCCAGTGCTACATGACGCTCTACATCGGCGCGTACACCGTGGCCGAGGTCTATCTGGTGCGGGCCTGCTGGAAGTACGCGCGCTCCGCGGCCAACGGGTCGATCGCCACTGGCCTGCGCCTCGTTGCGGTCGGGGCGGCCATCACCCTCGGCTACTGCACGATCCGCATCGCAGCCGTCGTCGGCGGGATCTTCGACTTCAGCGTCAAGGGCCTCGACCCCTACGCCTGGCTCTGCGGCGACGTGGGCGCCACCCTCACGCAGATCGGCTATTTCCTGCCGACCCTGTCCCGGCGCATCGGCAACACCAGGACCTGGGCGAACACGCACCTGTCGTACCGGCGCTTGGCGAAGCTATGGACCGCCCTGGCCCAGGCCCACCCCAAGATCACCCTGCTCCAGCCGGATCCCCAGCACGGCTCGCTCCTCCACCGCGGTAGTGCGCAGTTCCCGCTGCTGCGGCGCCGCGTGGAAATCCGCCACGGCCAGAAGCTGCTGCGCCGCTACCTCGACCCCGCCGCGCGCGCCGAGGCCGAAGCCCGCCGCGCCGGCGAAGGACTGGGCGGTGCCACGCTGGCGGCGGCCGTCACCGCGGACCAGATCCACGCTGCCCTCGTCCGCTTCTACGCAGATGCCCCGGTCGACGCTCCCACTGAGTACGCCGACGTGCACCTGCCCCTGCCCACGGCCGCGGAGGAACTACTCCACCTCGAGCGAGTCGCCGGCTTCTTTACCCCGCCTCGCCCAGAGGCACCCACCGCCGACCTTGCCAGCATCACTTCAGGAGCCGTTACGTGATCCTCCGCCGCACCGTCCTTGCCACCACGGCTGCCCTCGCCGCCGCTACCGCCATGCCCACTTCCGCCAGCGCGCGCACCGGTGTCGGCAAAAGACCACCGAGCACGATCCCCCTGCGCCAGGCGTCCGCCGCCGATCAGCTGGCCGCTCTTCGCGAGCGCCGGATCACCAGCCGCAGCCTGCTGGAGCAGCACCTCGAACACATCGCCAAAGCGAACCCGAAGCTGAACGCCATCGTCACCCTCGACGCCGACGGCGCCCGCGCCGCCGCCGACAAGGCGGACCAGCACCTCGCCACGACCGGCAAGCCGCTCGGTCCGCTCCACGGCCTGCCGATGACGGTGAAGGACGCCCTCGAGGTCAAGGGGATGCGCACCACGTGCGGGTCCCCCAGCCTGACCGACCACGTTCCCGACCGTGACGCCGACGTCATCGCGCTGCTGCGCAACGCCGGCGCGATCATCATCGGCCACACGAACGTGCCCACCATGTGCCAGGACATCCAGACGTCGAACCCGATCTTCGGCAAGACCGTGAACCCCTTCGACGCCGAGAAGACCGCCGGCGGCTCCTCCGGCGGCCCGGCGGCCGCGGTCGCCGCAGGCTTCACCAGCCTCGAAGTCGGCTCCGACCTCGCCGGCTCGCTACGCCTTCCCGCCGCGTACTGCGGTGTCTACGCGTTGCGGACCTCCCGTGGCGCCAGCCCGATCGTGCCCACCCGCGGCCACATCCCCCGCCTGCCCGGCTGGGACACCAGCAGCGACATGATCACGCTCGGCCCGATCGCCCGGAGCGTCGAGGACCTCGGCCTCCTCCTGGACGTCATCGCCGCGCCCTCGCCCGCCGACCGCGCCGGCTGGAAGATCGACCTGCCTGCCCCGGCCAAGACCAAGCTCCGCCACTACAAGGTCGGCATCTGGGCCGACGACGCGTACTGCCGTGTCGACGCCGACACCCGCGCCCTCCTCGACCAGGTCGCCAAGCTCGTACGCGGGCTCGGCGCCACCGTCGACGACTCCACCAGGCCCGTCGACTTCGCCGAAAGCGACAAGCTGTTCCAACGCCTCATGTACGCCACGGCCTCGGCCACCGCCACCGATGCGGCGTTCTCGGCCGACGTCGCGGCGGCCGAGAAGGTCCCGGCAGACGACCCGAGCGGCCTGTTCCTGCACTCCCGCACCATGCGCCATCGCGACTGGTGCGTCGCCGATGAAGCACGCCAGAAACTCCGCGCGACCTGGGACAGCTACTTCGACGAGCACGACATCCTCATCACCCCGGCTGCGCCCACGGCCGCCGTGCCCGACCAGACCAGCACGCCGGCGCCGCAGCGGTACATCACCGTCGACGGGAAGAAGCGCTCGTTCTACGACCAGACCAGCTGGCTCAACTTGACCAGCCCGGTCGGCCTGCCCTCCTTGGTGCTCCCCGCTGGCAAGACCGAAGCCGGGCTGCCGCTGGCCATCCAGATCATCGGCCCGTACCTGGGAGACCGCACCGTCCTCGAAGCGGCCAAACAACTCGCGTCCCGACTTCCCGAACCCATCCGGGCATCGGCGTTCTCCGTGTGAGTTCCAGGAAGGTCAGCCGTGTCACGCACGGGGACGCAGAAACTCGCGTGCCCCGCGCAGGATGGTGTTCAGTTGCCGCTGGGTCGCCTGACTGCGGAGGCGAACATCGATGGCTCCCGGAAGGGAGCTGTCTGCCCGCCGGCCTGCGGGCAGACCCGCGGGATCGAGACCGTCCCGCTCGGCAATGAGGACACCGAGTTCGTGACGGCTCAGCGCATCCGCCCCCGCGAGGTGACGGACGCCGGCCGCGTTGCTGACTGCCAGCTCCAGGAGCGCGGAGGCCAGGTCGGCGACATCTACCGGACAACGGACATCGTCGGTGAACAGGGCGCCATCGACGGTACCCGCGGCGAGATGGTGCACGAGGCGTTCGTGCTCGGACCTGCCGTAACCGATGATCAGCGACGTGCGGGCGACGACCGCCTCCGGATACACGGCCAGGACCCCGGTCTCCGCTGCGGCTTTGGCTGCGCCGTACGGAGTGACGGGGTCGGGGAGAGCGGACTCGTCGTAATCCACCGCGGCGCCGGAAAACACGGCGTCCGAGGACACCTGCACCATGCGGACTCCGCGCTGCGCCGCCAGCATCGCGAGCCGGATAGGGCCCGTTGCCGTGACCGCCCAGTCGGCCCCGCCGCTCGATGCGTTGATGATGATGTGCGGGTCCACCTCGGTCACGACCGCCTCCAGACGGTCCACGTCCCGCAGATCAAGGTGATGCCACGTGGCCCCGGAGGCATCGCCGACCTTGGTGGCGCACGTCGCGGCGGTGGGGTACCCGGCCGCTCCCGCCTGACGGATCAGTTCGGTCCCAAGGAAGCCGCTGCCACCGACGATCAGTACTGTCCTGAACGGAGTCGGAAGGTCCAGCGGTGTGGTCGCCCCAACTTCCTTGCGGACGACCACACCTTGATCTGGGACGAACGATGCGCCAGCGATGTCAGCCGAGCCCGGCAAGGTGATCGAACTCGCCGGCCTTCGCCCCGAGGATGGCCGCCTCAAACTCCTGCTGACTAAACACCAGCGGGTCACCGTCAGGGTTTTCCGTGTCACCGACCAAGATCCACCGTCCCTTGCGCGCGAACCGCATGCAGTTGCCTCCGCCACCGCTATCGAAGCTAGGCACTTGCCACTCGACGTCGCTCAGATCCAGAGTCGACGGGTCGGGCTTTTGTACAGTCACTGCAGCTCCCTGATCATCTTCTTAAACAACATACGGGTGTCGTCTGGGTCGAGCGCCCTCTGCCAGAGGCTGCTGAAAGCCGATGTGTACGCATCCGTATACAGGGCTTCATCGAAGTATCCCGAGCTGACCATGTTCTCCAACCACACGACGGAGCGCGCTGGTTCGGGAAAGTGCATGAGGACGAACGCCCCGGATGTGCCGGGGTGGCAGTCCACTGACTCGGGCAGGACGCGGATGGCGTTCCAGGGCTTCTCGGACTCCAGGAGCAGCCGCTCGAGCTGGCCTTTGAGGATCTCCTTGTCCTTGACCGTCTTCCGCAACCCCTCTTCGTCGAGGAGCGCACGAAACTGGCGCGGGGCGCCGCCGGCGATGCGGCTCTGCCGGTCCATGCGGATGTCCACGAGGCCTTTGATCTCGACAGGACTCAGTTCTTCGCGCATCGCCGAGATGACGTACTCGGCGTATTCGCGGGTCTGGAGCCGACCGGGAACGATCTTAGGCTCGTAGTTGTCCTCGCCCGAGGCCCGCAGCTCCAGAGCGAGGAAGCCCTCGAACCGCATCGGGCCGAGTAGGGCTGCGTTCCGGCGCCACAGGGCGGGCCGGGGGCTGTTGGTTGTTGTGTCGCTGTCGGCCTGCAGGAAGGCCAACACCTCACGGCGCTCGGCGGGATCTGCCTCAAGACAGTCCAAGATCGCTTCCGCAAGCTCTGGGGCGACGCGCTTCCTCCTGCCCAGCTCAATCCTGCTGACCGCGGATCCGTCCAGTGCGAAAGGGGGGTTATGCCGCCCGAGTCGTTCCGCTACGTCGCCCTGCGTCAGATCCCGCCGCTCGCGCAACTGCCGGAAGGCAACACCGACTTCACGGAGCATCAGCGACCCGGGGGCCTCGTTCCCATGCGACATGGTGGCCAGTGTGACGGCTCGGAGCGATCCCGACAACCAATCTCTTCAGCAATTTGCTCAACCATGTTGCTAGGGCTACGGCGTTGGGCCATCCTGGCCAGGGTCACGATCTGTGTCGGCGCTGTCGCTTCTCATGGCATCTGCCGCCGGACTGTGCGGACCGTTGCTGGTTCCACCGTTGTCCGAGGAGGGCTGCAAGGATGCCCCGCCCCACGTTGTTCCACGTGCTGGTCCAAGAGCGCCGATGGGACAACTGGGCTGTCTTTGCTGGTCACTTGGAGCGCACGGCCCGCGACTTGGCTCTGAAGAACGACTCTCCCCGGTTCTCCGGGGTCTTCATTGCCCGGCGTACGTTCGACCGGTGGATGCTCGGTGATTTGAGAGCAATACCGCAGCAGGACACCCGGGTGGCTGTGGAACACCTTCTGGGGTTCCCCTTCGATGAACTGTTCGGCCCACCCCGCGATGTCCCTAGAGAGGCTGACATCCGGGGCGACCGCGGCGAGCCCGGCGCCGAACGGAGTGGAGCCGCTCTCGCCGATCCTCAGTCCCAACGGGCGGCACAGTACGACACGGCGATGCCGGCGTTCGACGAACGGCCTGGAGGATGACGTGCATACGACACGGATGACGCTGTTTCGCCGGCTGGTTGAGGAGCGGGGCTGGACCACGGTCGAGACGTTCAACCCCCACTTCTCCCGCGCGGGGCGAGAACTGGCCAAACAACCCGACATGAAACGCCTCGCGGCCGTCAACGTCGCCCGCCGCACCTTCGACCGGTGGATGGCCGGAGAGTTGAAGGGCCTGCCGCAGCGCGACACCCGAATGATCCTGGAACACCTCTTCCAGCAACCCGCCACACTGCTGTTCGCCACGCCGGATGGCACGCATCAGGAGGCTGCCGCAAACCCCAGGCCGGCCGATCGGTCACACTCGGCGGTCCCCGTCCTGCGCCCCGCCGGGGCCTTCGACGACCCACAGGCCGTGATCACGCAAACGGAGTTACTGACGCAATCCAGCGTAGATGCGGTGGTATTGGATCATTTCAGTGCGGAGATCCAGGGGATCGTCGACCGGTACGAGACCCAGGGCCCACAGGCATTGGCCGGCGAGGCACGTGTCCTGCGGGGTGCACTCGGCGCCCTGCTGAGCGGCCGCCAACACCCGCCAGCCGTACACGCCGAACTGTTCAGGCTAACTGGACGAGCGGCAGGCCTCTTGGCGTACATGGCCGTCAACGCGGGGGCCGAGTCCAGCATCGCGGAGGCCTACTGTGCGCAGGCCGAAACCTTTGCCGAGCACGTCGGAGATACATCGCTCCAGATGTGGGCCGCGGGCACCCGGTCTCTGAGCCTGTACTACCAGCAGCGTTACGCCGAGGCCGATGCCGCGGCGGCCGCCGGAATCGACTTGGCGCCCAACGACGGGCAGGCCATCCGGCTCCTGGCCAACGGACGAGCGCGGGCCCTGGCCCGGCTCGGCGACCGAAGGGGCGCGGAGCGGGCCATCGGCAGGGCACTGGACCTTTCTGAACAGCAGTCCTTCCTACCTTCCGGGATCACCTCGTGCATTTCCTTCGTGCCCTACAGCCTGGCCCGGACCCTGGCCAACGAGGTCACCACGAGGTTGTCCCTCGATGACACGGGCGAGGTTCTGTCCTGTGCCCAACGAATCGACGGCCTGATCGAGGAGTCCGACTCCGAGTGGAGCCGGTCGCTGGTGGCGCTCGATGTCGCCACGGCGCTCCTGCAGCACAAGCAGCCGGAGGTGGAGCATGCCATGGCTCTGGGGCGCCGCGCGCTCCATGCCGGCACGACCGCGCCGATCACCTCCGTATGGAAGCGGGCGATCGAACTGTACGAGCGGGCGGAGCGCTGGCACGGCGAGCCCGATGTAGGTGACTATGCCGAAGAACTTCGGACCTGGCGGTCACGCCCCCAGGCCAAATCGATCGTCAGTGGCTCGGGCGTGGAGCTCGCACCGCAGCAGTAAGGAGAATCGTGACGCCCGAACTGGACGTCTTTCCCGGAGCTTTTCCGCACCGTCCGCCCCCGGACCTCGACAGCACCGGCCTTCTCGTTGAGCACGACTGGCGGGCGTTCTCCGCCGTCGAGCAGATGGCGAACCACTGGGCACGCCCGGGGTGGGCGGAGGGCTTTCGCGTCTACTACTGGATGTTGACATTCCCCGATGCCGAGGACCTGGTGAGCCGCGCGCGACACTGCCAGGACGCACTCGCGGACCTGGGCATGGACCCCGTCCCCCAGGACGGACTGCATGTGACGGTGACCCGCATCGGCGATGCCGGCGTGGTTACCAATGATCAGTTGTATCTCCTTGCCGACCTGGCAGGAGAGTTGCCGTTGACGTCCTTCCAGATCGCTGCCCACCCCATGGCGGGATCGCGAGGGGCCGTTCGGTTCACCCTCGCTCCGTGGTCGCCGCTGGTCCGCCTGCATGCCGCCCTCAGCGAGGTCGGACGACGCGCTGGCGTTCCCGGCGGCAAGCCCACCCTGGCTTTCCGGCCCCACCTGGGCGTGCTGTACAGCAACCGGGAGCGTCCCGCTTCCCCGGTGGTCGAGAGCGTGGCCCGCCTGCGCACCCTTGATCCGGTCCCCTTGGAGATCAGCAGCGTGGAACTCGTCGAGCTCTGGCGTACCACCGGTCCCGTGCCGGCCTACCGGTGGCGTGTCGTGCGGAGCGTCCCCCTGCGTCCGCGCTCGGATCTCCCTGCCCTGTCCGGTCGGCAGCGGGGCTGACGGGGACGGAGGGCACGAGGTGCACACCGTGCGGATGACGCTGTTTCGCCGGCTGGTTGAGGAGCGGGGCTGGACCACGGTCGAGACGTTCAACCCCCACTTCTCCCGCGCGGGGCGAGAACTGGCCAAACAACCCGACATGAAACGCCTCGCGGCCGTCAACGTCGCCCGCCGCACCTTCGACCGGTGGATGGCCGGAGAGTTGAAGGGCCTGCCGCAGCGCGACACCCGAATGATCCTGGAACACCTCTTCCAGCAACCCGCCACACTGCTGTTCGGCTCCCCCGGCTTAGGCAGTGAGGACAGCGCCGGCGAGGCAGCGGGCAGGTCCCGCGCTTCCCAGGGCCCCCTGGGGTCGGGGCCGGCGGAGGGGGGCATCCTCACCCCAAGCCCGTTCCTCCCGCAGGAAGGCGCAGACGTGGACCGACGTCAGCTGCTCCTGGCCGGCAGCGCTGCAGCGGCGCTACCTTTCCTGGCTGGTCACGCCGAGGATTCCGCGCAGCATCATTTGGACGGCATGACGTCCGACGAGGCGGAGGCGATGCTTCTGCACCTGCGAGAGATGTGGCACCTGCTCGTGCAGAGCGACAACCTCCTGGGCCCTCGGCACGCGCTTGAAAGCGTCCATAGAAACCTCAGCCTGCTCCAAGACCTCCTGGAGCACACCGGCTCTCACCTACGCGGCGAAGCGCTGGTGCTGGCCTCCCGCTACGCCGAGTCCGCAGCCTGGCTTCATGAGGACTGCGCCACCGACGCCGCGGGCACCGCGCGGGCCGCGCACTGGACGAACCAAGCCATGGCCTGGGCGGTCGAAGCCGGCGACGACGTGATGACCGCATGGACCCTGTTCCGGCGTGCTCAACAGGCCACCGCCAGTGGCCGCGCCGCTCCAAGCATCAGCCTCTCCCGCGCCGTCCAGCGCTACGACCACGCCATCACCCCGCAGATGCACGCGGCCGCCCTCCAGCAGGAGGCGCACGGCTACGCCCTCGCCGGGGACGAGGTGGCGTGCCACCGGCTCATCGATCGGGCCGAGACGTTCGCCGCTCGACCTGAGAGCGCCGGGGACGGCCGCAGCGGGCATGGCGACTTCGCTACCCCGGCGTACCTGGAGGGGCAGCGCGCGAACTGCTGGCTCCTCCTGGGGCGCCCGGACCGCGCCGTTCCGATCCTGTCCACTGCCCTCGCCGCCTTGCCGCAGGTCTACCGTCGGGACCGCGGCCTCCTGCACGCTCGCCTCGCCATCGCCCACGCTCGCAACGGCGAACTGGACCAGGGCGTCGATCAGGCGCGCCGGGCGCTGGTGGTCGCCCGCAGCGGAGGATCGACGCGAACTCTCCGTGAGACGATCGCTGCCGTTGACGCGATGCGTTCCTCCCCCGACACCCCCGGGGTGGCCGAGCTGGTCCGGGCGGTCGCGCAGAGCTGAGGGAGGGGCCATGCCCACGTCGGTGGAGCTGGCGGCGATGCGTCGCGCCATCATCATCTCCGCGAGCGGGCTTGGCGCCGCCAGCCCGAACCCGGCCGTCGGGTGCGTGATCCTTGATGCCGCGGGCCGCTCGGTGGGCGAGGGCTACCACCTCCACAAGGGGGCCGCGCACGCCGAGGTCAACGCGCTCGCGGCCGCCGGCACCCGAGCCGCGGGCGGCACGGCCGTGGTGACGCTGGAGCCCTGCAATCATGAAGGCCTCACGCCGGCCTGCCATCAGGCTCTACTGGACGCCAGGATCTCTCGCGTGCTGATCGCCGTCATGGATCCCACTTCGCGGGGCGAGGGTGGAGCCGCGAGGCTGCGCCAGGCGGGCGTGGATGTCCTCGCGCATGTCCTGGAGGAGGAAGCACTGGCCGTGCTCGGGCCCTGGCGCGCTTCTCTGTCGGGGCAGCGTCCCGTCTTGCACCTGCTCCTCCAGACTGACGCCGCGGGCAATCCCCTCGCCCCTGGGCCAGAGGTGCTTGCCGAGATCGCGGTTCAGCGTCATTCGCACGACCTGGTGATCTCGAGCGACGGCTCGGCCGACGAAGGCCGGGCAGGAAGTCACGGACGCGTTTTCAGCGTGCCAGGCTGTCCGGTGTCCGACGATCCCGAGGAATCGGTTGCCGCACTCACCGCGGCAGGGGCCCGCACGGTGTTGCTTGTCGGGCCCTCGAAGCTGAGCGAGGAGCTGCTCGATGCGGGATTGGTGGACCGCCTCACGCTCCTCCAGCCGGTTCCGGAGCCCTCGCAGGACACGGTGGGCGGCGCACCGCTGTTTCCCGACGGCTTCGTCCTGTCCGGGGTCACTCGTGTGGGCGGGCAGCTTGTCGTCACCGCCGAGCGAGCGGGCTGACCGGCGCCCATTCTGGACCGGCTGTGGGCTGACGATGCGGGAGCCGTCTAGGGCGCTGGAGCGAAGGCGGCGTTGTCGGGCATCCGGTCCCTGAAGGCACCTGGGATGGTGCCCATGAGCCAGACCCGATGGGTTGCGTGCACGGTGCCATGCGGGTCGTCCAACAGTACGTAGTGCCGCCGCTCGACACCGGCGTAGCCGATCTCGGGCGGGAAGCCCTGCTCCTCGGTCCACGTCAGGTAGTGACGACCGTCGATCCTCAGTACGCGGCGCCCGTCGGGGTCATGGTCTCCGAGCATGACATAGCCCAGACATGTCAGCCAGAAGTCGCCTGAACTGCACACGTGGTAGGCCGCCATCCGCGCGCCGACACCGCGAATTTCACGGTTGGTCCCCTTGCACGGGCACAGCTTGCACTCGAAGACTTCATGCCGCTCGGGAACGCGGGCCGGCCTCATCGGCGGGACTGGACGGACGCCCGCCCCCGGATGTGCTGGCACTTCATGCCCCGCTCGACGTCCTGGAGCGAGGGTCTGCGGGGTGCGCCGCAGGTGATGCACTCGCTCGGCCAGGGCATGGAACGGGCGCCGGGGAACCGTGCCTTCGGTTCGTAGCCCGCGGCGCGCATCGTCTTCTCGCCCTCGCGCTCCTCGTCGGTGTAGGGGGCGGGAGGCGGGGGCAGCTCTGTGTGGCTGTCCCTCGTGGCGATGGGCAGCACGGACTCGGAGGGTGGGGTGGGGCCTCCGAACAGCAGCCCCAGGCTTATCCAGCGCTTCGGTTCTGACGGCTCGTGCATTGCGGGTCCTGTCTCTTGTAGAGCGGTCCAGTTTCGGCGCGTCATCCGTCCTGTTGGCCGGGGCGGGCTGTGGGCCGGAGCGCGGCTGCGGCGTACTTCGTCGGGCGCCCGGTGCTCATAGCTGCAGTGCCTTGACCGGGGCGTGTGTTGCCGCTTCCTGGACCTGAGCCCGGAGGCCGGCGTAGACGTCGTCGACGACCCCGAGTTCTGCGGTTGTGAGTGGATCGCCCAAGCAGCTGTAGTTCTCCTCTACCTGCCCCGCGTTACTGAAGCCGACCACGACCACGCACTGATCGCCGCGCTGCAGGCACGAGCGAAGAGCCAGTCTCGTCAGCGTGCCGGGTGCGTCGCCGAAGTGGCGGCGCAGGGCGTGGAGTTGTTCGTCGACCCGGTCTCTGAGCGGAGGCAAGAGCCCCGTACGCCGCGGGGAAGCGGTGGCGGGTGATACGAGCCCGCTGCCTCCGCTTCCCGCAAGCACACCGTGGGCCAGGGGAGCTGCCAGCACCAGGCCGACGCCGTGCCGCGCCGCGAAGGTGAAGAGATCCTGCCCCTCAAGGGACACGGCCGGGGTGAACGCATTGAACCGGGTCCAGACCACGTCCGGCTTGATCAGCCGGAACAGGTACAAGAACCGCTCCGCCTGAGCCGCCCACTCCTCGGCGGACGCGGCGTAGTGCGTGAACGGTCCCCGCATTCCGATCGCCCTGATCGCCCTCACTTCGCGGAGCGTGCGCATGGAGTCGATGGCATTGCTCAGGTAGCAGTCTCGTGGGCCGAAGTCGAAGCTGTCCAAGGTGTAGAGGTGGAGCTCCTCGGCGTACAGGTTCTCCAGGCTCTGCTCGAGCTGATGGTGGATGTGCCGGCCGGCGTACGGGTGCTCTGCGCTGCCGCGTATCTGGCCTACCTTGCTGCTCAGTTGAAGGGGCAGGTCCGGGTTCTCGCGTACGAACTGACCGATGACGCGTTCCGAGTACCCGTAGCCGTAGGAGTCGGAGGTGTCGAAGAAGGTTGCCTCCTGCTCGACGGCACGGTGGAGTCCGTTGAGGATCCGGCTGACCCTCGGGGATCCGTCGGGGGGTACCGCTCCTGTGGACACGTCGCAGTGGAGCCCGAGCGGGTGGGTGACGATCCCGCGGCACAGGTGCCGGACTCCGAGGTCGTGAGGGGTCATGCGGCGCTCCCTGCCAGGCAGAAGGCGGCGGTCACGATCTTGCCCTCGCGGGCGGGCTCGACTCCCCAGCCGGTGGCGAACGCGGAGATCAGGGACAGCCCCCGGCCGTCCTCGGGCAAGCTCTCTCCCCCGGTCGCGCCGGTCATCTCGTCCAGGCCAGCCAGATAACTGGCCGGTTCGGTCGGAATGGCGGTGGTGTCCCGTCCGCGGTCAACGACGCCCACGGTGACGCCCTTCTCGTAGAGATCGACGGTCAGGGATACAGGCCCGCCCGCGTGCTGGATTGCGTTGGTGAGGAGTTCGGTGGCGACCAGCACGGTGTCGTCGATCCGGGCCTCGTCGGCCCGGTCTTTGAGCAGTCTGCGGACCGTCTCACGGGCCCAGGTCAGCAGTTCCTCCTCCTCGGCTACGAGTGCGAAGGCGTGGTGGTCGACCATTGGCCCCAGGGTCAATTCCCGGATCAGTTCGGCGGCTGTCGGCAGCACCTTCGTCTCCTCGCGTTTCGAGACGCCTTGTGGCGCGGGCCGGATATCCGTCCCGCCACCAACCCTGGCCGACGGGCTGTGGCACCGGTACGCCAAACCTTGGCCACGTTGTGGCCATCTCGCTGCTGCGGATCAAACCCGAGGCACTCGGGAGACCAAGGACACTCCGACGGCTCACGCTCCGTCAAGGACAGTGCCGTGCCGCTGTTTGCCCCTCCTGGGGCCTCGACCAGCCATAACGCAGGCCGGTGACAGCGGAGCCGAGATCGGGGGCGCACGAGCGGACGTTCACTGGGCTGTGCCCCGTCATGGCGGGCGATCGGTGTCCGGCCGAGTGCATCGGCGCTCTGACCGGGCCCACGGCCGAACACCCTCCCCAATCCACCCCAAATCGCCACCGGAGAGCGTTCCCGTGGCCCCAGCCCAGCACGCCTCGCCACTCCGATCACTCGAAGTCAGCACTCCATCCAGGGGACAAAGGTACTCAAGTTCCGCAAACAACGCGGCACATGAGTGCACTGCGGCGCGCACTGTCAAGCGGTTCCGGGAAGGTGGCCGCGAGATGGCCACGCATCGCACGCGCCGCGAAACCTCTCGATGATGGGCGGATTTCGCCCGATTTGCCCCCCAGGTCGAGGCGACGTGAATGCATGGATTCCGTGCCTGGCACCGCAGAGATGGCCACGACGTGGCCACGCTTTGGCGTACCGGTGCCAAGCCGAGGCGATCACGCTTGATTCCAGATGAGTCCTCGTCCAGATCCGTCCCCCGTCCCCTCCGGAGTTCCGATGATCCGCACCGTCTTCTCCCTCCCTCGGCGCGCTCGCCGCGCCGAGGTGGCTCCGCGCACCTGGCGCCGCCCGCGCACCATGGGCGGGGAGATCGTTCTGGCGGCCGGCTCGCGGGTCGCCGACGCTGAGCGCGACGTCCTGCTCGTACTGGGCGATGACGGTCCCCTGCCCGCCCTGCAGTCTGAGGTCGACCGGCTCCTGACCCGGTTCTCACTCCACCTCGAGGGCCTTGTCCGAGCGCTCGACGCGGGTTCCGGATCGGCTGCCGGGGTCGACCGTGCGCGCCGTTTGGGGCGGTTGCCCCCTCCCCGCGGCTACCTGGAATCTCGGGTCCACCTGGTGATGGCCGCCGAAAGCGCTCAGGAGCTGCTCGCCCGCATCGCCATCGAAGGTGTAACTGCCAGTCCGCGGCCCCGCATCTGGAGGCCTCCGGGTGTCCGAGCCCCCCGTCAACCCGCCGAAGCCCACTGGGCCCGTGACCGTGAGGAAGCGCATGTCTGAGCACCGCCGGTCGACTCAACTCCGCCGTCGCGCACCCGGATCGGTGGCACTGACTCAGTACTCGCTGCGTGGGCTGGTCCTGCGGCCGATGCTGGGGGCCGGTGTCGCTGCCATTGCCGCCGGGGCTGCTCACCAGGCAGGTCAACTCCCCCTCCCAGTGGCGGCTTCCAGTGCGGCCGCGGTCTGGATCGGCATGACCCTCCACGGAGTGCGCCGCGCCGATGCCGCCCTCGCGGGTGCCAACGTTCACCTGGAGAACGTGGTGAGCGGCCTCGAAGAGCTGCGCACAGCGGTGAGCGAAGCCCTGGAGCGGGTGGGCACGGGAACCCTCAACGGCGCCCCAACTGCAGCATCGCCGCAGTTCAGCGGCTCTCTGAGCGCCGACCCCGTGCTCGCCGTCGAGCAGCTGCTGTTCGTCGTGCGAGGCGAGGTGGAACAGGCCATCGCCAGTGCCGCGCAGCTCCAGCAGCACAACACTCTTGGGGAGCGTGCGCAGACGGACCTGCTGCGCACGATCGCTCAGCGGCAAAGCGCGCTCATTGCCCGTGCGTTGGAAGCCCTCGACAAGGCGGAGAGCAGCGTCGAGGACCCCGACATCCTCGACAGCTTCTTCCGCATCGATCATCTGGTGACGCAGCTGCGCCGGTCGGCGGAGAACATCGCGGTCCTGGGCGGCCAGCCCCTCGCCGGCCGCAGCCGCACGCCGCTTCCGGTGTCCACCGCCCTGCGTCGCGCTGTCGAGGAGATCGAACGGTACGACCGGGTCGGGATCATGCCGCCCCCGGACAAACTGGCCTTCCCCGGTCACGTGGGACCGGATCTCGTGCACCTCCTGGCCGAGCTACTGGAGAACGCGGTCCGGTTCTCCGACTCCCGCACCCGAGTTGTCCTGACTGCGACCGAGGAGCAGGGGGGCCTGATTATCGCCATCCGCGACCAGGGCATATCCATCCAGCCCGCCCAGATGGTGGAGCTGAACGCGCAGTTGGACGCGCCGGACACCGTAGATGTGTACGCGCGGCTGAGAGCGGGCGCCATCGGCCTGGTGGTCACCGGCCAGCTCGCCCAGCGCTGCGGTATCCGGGTCCAGCTGCGCGCCAACCACGACGGCCCCGGCGTGACCGCCTACGCGCTCATCCCGAACTCCGTCCTGACAACCACCTCCGTGCAGGTCCGGAGCGAACCCGCACCGGCGCGGGCCGCGACGCGGTACGGGGCACGCCCCGAGCCGCTGGCGCACCACAGCGACTACGGTCCGCCGCACCCGGCAGGCACCTCGCACCCGCCCCCCGTGGGTGCGGCACCGGCCGCGCGTCAGCACACGGCCGTAGCCCCAACGGAAGGGCGCATCCCTCTGCCCGTCCGCCCGGCCCAGGCCGCCCCCCACCCCGGCCCGGCACGCACCGACGCTGCGCCGGTGACGAGCAAAGGTCCCACGCCCGGACTCGTGGCGACCTACCGCCAGGGAGTCCAGAGGGCAGCGCAGCACCGCCCGGACGGCGTGTAACCCCCCTACCCCCGATCTGGAGAGATCTCATGTCGCAACGCACCATCGAGCTGAGTCCCTTGGGGCAGATGCTGGCGGACTTCGTCGACCACACCCCCGGCGCAGTCGCATCCGTCCTCGTCACGTCCGACGGCCTGGTCGGGGAATTCCACGGCCTCCCCGAGGAGGACGCCGACACCCTGGCGGCCGCGGTCAGCGGGATCGCGTCCCTGGCCAACGGAGTATTCCGGGACGCCCCCGGCGAGGTCCAGCAGACCGTAGTCGAGCACGACTCCGGCACGCTGTTCGTCATGCGGGCGAAGGTTCCGCAGCAGGTCGAAGGCAAGGTCGGAAACCTCCTCGCGGTCCTCACCAACGACACGGCCGATGCAGGCGTGGTCGGCTACGCGATGCTCCAGTGGATCGACAGGATGCACGACCACCTGCTCAACCCCGTCCGTACCTCGCCGCGGCCGGTCCAGTGACGTGGTCCGCCCTCACCCGGACCCGGCCGCCGAGGCGGTCGGCTCGCGGCTGCGCCCCTACACACTCACCGGGGGGCGCACCCGGCCCGACTACCCACTACAGCTGGACACCTTTCTGGCGGCCCGCCCCGCGCCGGACAACGTCGAACTCGGGCCGGAGAGCGAGTGGATCCGGCTGTTGTGCGCGAAGCCCCGGGCTGTCGCTGAACTCGCCTCGCGTTTGGGCCAGCCCGTCCAGGTCGTCAAGATCCTCGCCTCCGATCTGCTCCATCTGCGCGCCCTGGCCGTCGCGGAACAGAACGACGAAGGCCCCACCCGAGAACTCCTGGAGACGGTCCTTGTCCGTTTACGCGCCCTCTGAACCGGTGCCCTCACGCCTGCACAAGATCAAGATCGTCGTGTCGGGGGGGTTCGGGACCGGCAAGACGACACTGGTCGGCGCCATCAGTGAGGTCAAGCCCCTGCTCACCGAGGCCCCGATGACGCAGGCCAGCGAGGGTATCGACCGGCTGGACGGGGTGGAGTCCAAGACCACCACCACCGTGGCCATGGACTTCGGACGGGTCACCCTTGCGGGGCCGGAAGCCGAGCCGGACATCGTGCTGATGCTGTTCGGCACCCCCGGGCAAGACCGGTTCAACCGCATCTGGGACGACCTCTCCCACCGCGCGGCCGGGGCGGTGGTACTGGTCGACACCCGCCGTCTGGAGGACGCCTTCGCGGTCGTGGACTATTTCGAGGCCCGGCACCTGCCCTTCCTCGTCGCGGTGAACCTGTTCGACTCCGCTCCGCGCTACCTGCTCGACGAGGTCCGCCAGGCCCTTCGCCTCGGCGCGCACGTCCCGGTCCGCGCCTGTGACGCCCGCAGGCGCGAGTCCGTCCGCGATGTCCTGTCCGACCTCGTGGCCCACGCCCTTTCCCACCTGCCCGTCTCTGCACGCGCCGCCCTCGGAGCCCGCCCATGATTCCCGCCCTCGGCACCCCACCAGCCGACGCCCGCATACACCTGCTGAACCAGCTCGGCATGGACCGGCCCGACCCGCAACTGGACGCTCTGGCGACCGAGTTGGCCGCCGCGGCCGGAGCGCCGTACGCCATCGTGAACGCGTTCAACCCGGCCACAGGCCGCCAGGAGTTTGTCGGCCTGTCAGCGCCACCCGGCAACGGCCTGGCGGAGGTGGACCGGTCGATGGCCCCCGACTGGGGCTACTGCCCCGAGGTCGCCCGCCGCACCACCGCCCTGGTGCTGCCCGATGTCTTCGCCAAACCGCGCTTCGCCGTGAACCCCGTCGTCGACCAGCTCGGCATCCGCACGTACGCCGGCGCCCCGCTCATCCACACGTATCCAGACGGGTCGGCCGGCGAAGTCTTCGGCACCGTCTGCTTCGTCGGACTGGAGCGGATGGACCGGTCCACCGGCCAGGCATCCCTCGTGCTCATCAAGGAGTACCGCGACCTCGTACAGGAGCTGGTCTACCAGCGTTCCGGCATACCGCTTCCGTAGCCACCGCTTCGCCGACGGCACCCGGCCGGGTGTCCCTTTGGAGGGGAATTCAGTGTCCGAGTCGTATCTGACCGACCACCACCTGCAGCTCCGAGACGAAGTCCGCGCGTTCGCCGACGAGGTCGTCGCGCCCCGCGTTGCGGACATGGAAGCCAGCCGCGAGATTGAGCACGACCTTGCGGGCGAGATCGCCCGCCGCGGCTGGGTCGGCGCCACGATCGGCAAGGAGTACGGCGGGATGGCGGTCGGCCATCTCGCCAAGACCATCATCATCGCTGAACTCTCCCGGGTGAGCGCCGCGATGGGGGCGATGGTGCAGGCCTCGCAGCTCGGCACCGCGAAGATCGTGTACTTCGGGACCGCGGAGCAGAAGGACACCTGGCTGCCGCGGATCGCCGCCGGAACGTGCCTGCCCACCATCGCGGTCACCGAGGATGTCTCCGGCAGTCACGTACTGGGCATGCAAATGACCGCCGAGCGCGACGGAGACGACTATGTCCTCAACGGCGCCAAGGTCTACGTCGGCAACTCCCATGTCGGCAACCTGCACGGGGTTGTGGCCCGCACCGGTGACGGTTCCCGGGGACTGACCGCCTTCCTCGTGGAGTCCGACCGTCCCGGCCTGACCCTCTCTCCACCCAAGCAGACCCTCGGCCTGCACGGCTTCTCCTTCGGCGAGCTGGTCTTCCACAACTGCCGCATCCCCGCCACCAACCGCCTCGGCGCCGAAGGCGACGGCCTGGACGTCGCCTACTCCTCCAGCATCCTGTACGGCCGTCCCAACCTCACGGCCGTGGCCCTCGGGATACACGAGGCCATTCTGGAAACCACCACAGCCTTCTGCCACGAGCGCATCCGCTACGGCAAGCCGCTGCACGAGCTGCCGACCGTCCGGGCCAAGCTCGGCCAGATCCAGTCGCGGCTGATGACCGCCCGGCTCACGGCCTACCACGCGGCGAGCCTCCTCGACCGCCACCGGCCCGAGGACGACGCCCACGAGGAGCACACCGACCTCCCCTCGTGCGACGCCGAGTTGATGAATGCCAAGTACGTCAACACGGAGTACGCGCTGGACTCCGCGCGCACCGCGATGGAGATCCACGCGGCCGCGGGACTGCACACCGACCGCCCCATGGAGCGCTACCTGCGCGACGCGCACCACATCTACGCGCCCGCCGGCACCTCCGACATCCAGCTGCAGCGGCTCGCCGAGACCGCCCTGGGCCTGGCCAAGGGCGACTACTCCCGCCGCTTCACCGGAGCGGAGCCCGCCGCACCCCACCCCGCGACGGCTGCCGTGCCGGCCTGATCCCGCACAGGACGCCCACCCCCGCGTCCCGTCCCCCATCCCTGGAGACTCCCGATGCCCCCGCACACAATCGCCCCCAGCAGTTCCATCAGCCTGTTCGACGAGCGCGTCCTGGCCGACCCCTACCCCACGTACGCGGCGCTGCGCGCCACGGGGCCGGCCGTCCACCTGGAGAGGCACGGGGTGTGGGCCGTGCCCGGCTACGCCGAGGTGCAGGCCGTCCTCCAGGACCCGGACACCTTTACCTCGATGGGCGGGGTGGCGCTCACGGAGCAGGCCAACACCGGGTTCCTCGCCGACTCGGTGGTGTCCCGCGACGGTGAGGAGCATGCCCGGCTGCGGCAGGCCCTGGCCCGGCGGATGGGCCCTCGGGCGATCTCCAAACTCCGCGAAGAGCTCTCCGCACGTGCCCGCCGTCTGGTGGCGGAGCACGCCGAGAGCGGCTCCTTCGATGCCGTCGCGCTGTCGAGGCAGATGGTGTGCGACACCATCGGGCACCTGGTGGGGCTTGCCGAGCCCGAGCACACCACCCTGCTGGGTGGCACCTTCGACGTGTTCGGCCCCGACAACGACCGCCTGAGCCAGGCCCTGCCGGAGGCCGCCGCGATGCGCGCCGCCCTGGTGCGGGCGATCAGCCGCGACGCTGTCGATCCCGGTTCCCTGGCGGGCGCCGCGTACGCGGCAGCAGACCGCGGCCGTCTCACCGAGGCGGAGGCCGTGGGCCTGGTCTGCGACTATGCGGCCGCCAGCGTGGACACCACCGTCTTCGGGCTGGCCGAGACGATCGCCCGGCTCGCGATGGACCCCGTGCAATGGACCCGGCTGCGCAAAGACCCCAACCGGGCGGAGGCTGCCTTTCACGAGGCGCTGCGTCTGGACGCCCCGATACAAGGACGCGGCCGGATCGTGTCCCGCACGACCGACCTGAGCGGCGTGCGGATCGAGGCCGGTGAGCACGTGTGGCTGCTCTACGGCTCCACCGGCCGAGATGAGCGCAAGTGGTCGCGGGCCGAAACTTACGACCTGGCCCGCCCGTTCGTCGACCGGCATCTGGCCCTGGGCGCGGGCGCCCACCAGTGCCCGGGTGTGTCGCTGGCCCTGATGCAGGCTCGCTGTCTGCTGCGGGCGCTCGCGCACCGGTGCACCCACCTGGAACTGGTCGGCGACCCGGTCCGCGCCCTACACAACACCGTCCGCGGACACTCCAGCGTGCCGGTCGCGGTCGAGACGTCCCCGTACGCCGGGGACGCCACGGCGCCCGGCGCCACCTTGAGGAGGCCGCGGTGAACTCCCGCGCTTCAGCCGCCTTACCGTGCGAGGTTGAACTCGCCGACCGTCTGCTGCTCCAAAGCGGCGCCGCCTTCCCCACCGGCCACGGCCTCGATGCCGTCGTCGTGCCTGAGCCCCTGGCCCACGACGCCCTGGACACCCTCGGCCGCCACCCGCTCGACCCGGTGGGTGCCGTCGCCGCCCTCACCAGCGGCTGGGCGTTCTTCGTCCCCCCCATGTCGGACGATCCCGGCTGGCCCGAACCGGTCCGCTACCTGAGCGACGGCTCGACGATCACGCTCCCGCCGTCGCCTGGCACCCTCGCGGCGCACGACGACGCCCGGTGGATCCGCTGGCGCCCCTGCGGGCGCGTGTTCACCGCTCCCCTGCTCCTTCAACTCGCCCTGCATGCCCTCGGCAGCCGGATCCTCATTTCCTGACCAGGAGCTCCCGTGCAACCCCTCAGTCTTCCCACCACCCCCGGCCGGCCTGCCACCGTAGGACGCCCGGCCCCGGACAGTCCGCTCTACATCGCCCCCCGCCAGGGCGAGTTCCTGTGCGATGTCAACGTGCTCTTCGACGAGCACGGGCACGTCTGCTACGAGGACGAACGTCCCGACGACCGCGACGTCGACAACATCCTGTGGGAGCGGTGGGGCGGAGTGGCCTCCGGCCCGGTGGCGATGGCCCACCACCACCCCGTCCGGCAGCGCGAAGTGATGGACGCCGCCTTGAAGTGCGCGGTGTGCAAGGGCGAGCCGGACCGTGATGACCGCGGGGTGCTGTGGCTGCTGCACGTGGACGACAACACCCGGTCGACCCTGACGTTCCCCACCGACATCACGACCGCCACCCCCTCAGTGTGCGCCAAGGACGCCGTCCGCGCCCTGGAGGCGTGCCAGGTCCTGCAGCGGGGCTTCATCGCGGTGCGGGTGCGGGAGGCGGAGATCGTCGGGGTGCGCGGCACCGTGTACTCCCCCAGCGCGTCGCCCCTGCTCGACCAGGACGTGCGGCTCGACGACGACCGCATCCACAGGGTCGTCGCCCGCCAGTTGTTGCGCCAGCTGCGCAACGCCGAACTCGACGAGACCACGCTGTCCACGGCCGGCCTGCCCACGCGCACCGGCACAGGCACGTGCTCGGTCGACGTTCCGGGGCCGGTGTGGGGATGACGACGATGCGGCACACGAGCAAGGTCGCGCTGTTCGACCTGGACGACACCCTCACCGATCACACGGCCGCGTTCGCCGCGTGGGCCGGCGAGTTCGCCCACTCCACGGGCATTCCGTTGTCCTGGCTGATGCGGGCCGAGACGTTGCACGCCGGCGCCCGCCACTCCTTCTTCGCCGACCTCAAGGACGCCTTCAAGCTCCGGCGGTCCATCGCCTCCCTGCACGCGGACTACCGGCTGCGTTCGGCCGAGCTCGTGCCGTACCGCCCCGAGGTCTGCTCCGCTCTCCAGCATCTGGCCGACGACGGATGGGCGCTGGGCGTGGTCACCAACGGGTCGCCCGACGCGCAACGCCTCAAGCTCGAAGTCGCCCGTCTCACGCCGTACCTCGGATCGGTGGTGATCTCCGGCGAGTACGGGGTGCGCAAGCCCGACCCCGCCCTGTTCCACGTGGCCCTGGACGAACTACAGGCTCCGGACACCGACGCAGGCGTCATGGTCGGCGACTCGCTGACCGCCGACGTCGCCGGTGGTCAACTCGCCGGCCTGCAGACCGTGTGGATCTCCCACGGCCGCACCCTCCGCCTTGAAGACCCGGTACCCACCCGCACCACGCTCGAGGTGGTGTCGGCCGCCAACGCGCTGCGCACCCTGGTGCCCGCGCTCGGCGCCAGCGTCCTGCCTCAGCCGGTGGCGGCGCCATGACCGGCAAGAACCTTGCCCGGATGGGCACCTTCGTCCTCGCCATCACGGTGATCATCCTCGCTGCCCAGTTCCCCGGACCGCACTGAGCCCCGTCCGGGCGACGGTGCACCTACCCGCCGCCCGGACGGCACCACCCACGACCGCATCACAGCCCGCCCGCTGCGGGCATCGAGCCACACCACACCACGTATCCGCCACGTCCCCTCCTGCCCCGGCAGGCCGAGGACCCCTTTCGCAGAACGGACTTCCATGGCTGGGCGTATCGAGGACTACGCACTGATCGGTGATCTCCAGACGGCCGCACTCGTCGGCCGCGACGGGACGATCGACTGGTTGTGCCTGCCCCGGCTCGACTCGGAGGCCGTGATCGCTGGACTTCTCGGCACCCCGGACAACGGCTACTGGCGTATCGGCCCGTCGGTGTTCGGAGTCGGCCCGAGCCCTGCGGCCGACCGCCGTTCCTACCGCGGGGACTCGCTGATCATGGAGTCGGAGTGGGACACCCCGACCGGCACGCTGCGGGTCACCGACTTCATGCCGCCGCGCACGGACGACGACGACAGCCCGCGCGTGGTCCGGGTCGCCGAAGCCGTCACCGGAACCGTCGCCGTCGACGTCGCCCTGTCCTTGCGCTTCGACTACGGCAGGGTGGTGCCCTGGGTTCAGAAGACCGACGACAACCGCATCTCCGCGGTTGCAGGCCCTGACGCAGTATGGCTCGACACCGAGGCGGAGACCCACGGTGAGAAGCTGACCACGCGCTCCCGCCTCACGCTCGCCGAGGGCGAGCGCGTCACGTTCACCCTTAGCTGGCAGCCCTCGTACAAGGGCCCGCCGGGCAGGCTGGACGTCGACCAGGCCTTCGAGGACACCGAAAAGTTCTGGGCGGACTGGGTCTCGCGGTGCACCTACAACGGCCGCTACCGGGCCTCGGTCATCCGCTCGCTGATCACGCTGAAAGCGCTGACGAACCCGCTGACCGGGGGGATCGCCGCAGCAGCGACCACCTCCCTGCCGGAGGAGATCGGCGGCGTCCGCAACTGGGACTACCGCTTCGTCTGGATCAGGGACGCCGCGAAGATCCTGTCGAGCTTCTTGCGGGCCGGCTACCTCGACGAAGCCCGTGCCTGGCGGAAGTGGCTGCTGCGCGCGGTCGCCGGCGACCCGGAGAACCTGCAGATCATGTACGGCATCGCCGGAGAACGCGAGATGCCGGAGACCACGCTGGACTGGCTCGTCGGCTACGAGGCGTCGGGCCCGGTCCGCATCGGCAACGGAGCCGCCGGCCAGCGCCAGCTCGACGTGTACGGCGAAGTCATCGGAACCCTTCACCTGGCCGCTCAATGCGGTCTCGAGCGTGACGAGACCAGCAACACCCTGCTGATCGAGCTCGTGCGGTCGGTCGAGCTGCACTGGGGTGAACCTGACGCGGGCATCTGGGAAGTGCGCGGCCCGAACCAGCACTTCGTGCACTCCAAGGTGATGGCCTGGGTCGCGGTCGACCGGGCCGTCAAACTCGTCGAGGACGGCCACGCCGACGGCCCCGTCGAGCAGTGGAGGCAGCTCCGCGACACCATCCACCTGGACATCTGCACCAACGGATACGACGCCGAACGCAACACCTTCACCCAGTACTACGGCAGTCAGGAACTCGACGCCGCACTGCTGCTCATCCCCCAGGTGGACTTCCTGCCGGCGGACGACAAGCGGGTCATCGGCACGATCGAGGCCGTCCAGAGGGAACTCTCCACCCCTGACGGGTTCCTCCTGCGCTACCCGACCAACGGCGATGACCCCGGTGTGGACGGGCTGCCGGGAGATGAGGGTGCGTTCCTCGTCTGCGCGTTCTGGATGGTCAAGGACCTGGCGATGATCGGCCGCCACGGCGACGCGCGGACCTTGTTCGAGCGCCTACTCGACCTGAGCAACGACGTCGGGCTGCTGGCCGAGGAATGGGACCCGCACCTGCAGCGCCAGCTCGGGAACTTCCCCCAAGGCTTCAGCCACAAGGGAATCGTGGAGGGAGCCCTCGAACTGGAACTCGGTGAACAGCGGGCATCGCTCCTCGCGGGTGCGTCCCGATGAGCCTGAACACCACTACCGAGGGCTTACCCACGTCGACCGCGCCCGCCACGGATTCCGTTGGCCACAGCGCCGTTGCCCACAAGGACGTCACGGTCTTGACCACCGACCGCGTCGACCGCGCCTTCCATGACGACCTGAAGTCCCACTACGCGCACCACCCCGACATCGCGGTCGTGCTGGTAGCCGGCCGCGTCACCGCGCACGACATCGTCGCTGTCGCGCCGTACGGCGTCGCGGCGGTGGTGCGATCCGCCGAGCTACACGATGACCCGGACTTCCTCACGGGCGTGAAAGCCCTGGTGGCTGACGGCGGTCACCGCCTTCCCACCGGTGTGGGCAGCCGCATCCGGACCGCAGCGGCCGCGCCGGTGCGCCGGCAGGAACTCGGCCGGCCCGGCGTCCTCTTGAAGCCGCCGGAGGTCGCCGTCCTGGCCCTCGTGGCGGAGGGTCTCACCCGTACGGGCATCGCTCGGCGCCTCCATCGGGACGACGAGCATGTCCGGTACACGCTCAAGAGCATCTTCGGGCGGTTGGGCGTAGACCGGCGGGCCGAGGCAGTCGCATACGCCGCCCGAGAAGGGCTTCTGTGGGGCCCCGACTGGGAGGCGCGGTGAGCACTCAGCCCCCGCGGCCGGCACACGCCGGAGCGCTCGACGCCGCCACCCCGGCGCCGGCGCCCTCACTGCGCGGCCACCGCAGCTTCCAGACGTACCGGCTGGGCGAGGCCACGGCCCTGGCCGGCTCGTCGGTCTCCACCGTCGCCCTCCCCGTGATCGCGGCGATGGAACTCGACGCCACTCCGGGCCAGGTTTCCACCCTCGCCTCCGCCGTGATGGCACCCGCGTTCCTCCTCGCACTGCCCGCCGGGGTAGCGGGCGACCGCTGCTCCAAGACCCCGAAGGGATGCCCTGTGAAGGCATTGCTCCCACTGTTCCGCTCTGCCCGATCTCCGCTCTTCACCGCTCTGAACGGCAACCCGCAGACGCCCGACCGCCCGACCGGCGGTGCCGATCTCGCCGGCGATCCCCCGGACCAGCAGGCAGATGTTCGCACAGAGCGACTCCTCGCGATGGCCCGCCGGCTCCTGGCGGCCGGCCATCTCCGGCTGCTCGCCGTCGCGGAATACACCGTGCTCGCTCGCCTCCAGGGCCCTGAGCAGTATGGCGTCGAGTATCCGGCCGCCGCCTTCCGGGACGACGGGACCATCCGAGTCCCCGACGGACCGCCCGCCCTGCGCCCGCACCCGATGGCGGGAGAGCCGGCATGAGCCAACTCCTGGAAAGCGCCACCAGCGTCGATGAGTCGCTCCTGCTCGCTCGCCGCTCCGCACCGGGGCCGCCGGTAGCCGCGGCCCGCGAGAGGCGCCCCGTTTCTGCGGTGGAGCGCTCACGCTGGCTGAGCGCCCTGCGCCTGCGGATCCTACGCTCGCTCACCACGGGCATCTCCGGCCCGCCGCGAGTCGCCCTGTACGTCCTGGTCAGGGACAACAGCAGCGCCGCTGACCGGCGCGCGATAGCGCTCGCCCACGCCGGGCGGGCGGGCTTCGAGGTCGCCGAGACCTACGTCGATGACGAGTGGCAGAGCGACCCGGGGGCCCGTTTCGCCTTGGGCCGTGCCTACGCGGCGCTGCGCCGAGGTGACATCCACGGTCTGGTCGCCGCCTCGCAGGTCGACATCTCCTCCTGCGACTCCGTGTACGAACAGGAACTTCACCGTCTGCAGGTCGCAGGCGGCTTCCTCGACCTCGCTCTCGACGAAACCCGAATCTGAACAGGACACGTCATGTCGAAATCCACGAACTCCTGCGCGTCTGACGCCGCTCCCGCCGTGAGCGGGAAGGCGCCGTCGGTGAAGCCCGGTCAGCGCCTCACCGGCGAGCGCGCGGAACGCTTCGGCGCCTACGTCGTCTCGCTGTACTCCGAGCCCGATCCCATGGCGATCCGGGCCATCTGCGAGAAGACCGGACGGTCCTACGGCAACATCCACCGCATCCTCACGGACGCCAAGGTCACCATGCGCAGCCGCGGCTACCAGAAGCCGTCCGGCACGGAGGAGCACCGTGACGACGTCGAATGAGATCAGCGGGAGTGCCTGGCTGTCCGGCCTCGTTGTCCAGGCCCGCGACGTCCACGGCGGCCTCCACCATCACGCGGCTCCGCAGCAGCTGCCCACACCGCACCAACTGCCGCGCCTCACGCCGCACTTCGTGAATCGCACGGAGGAGATCGACACCCTGGACGAGGCACGCCGCACCGGCAGCAGTCTGGTGGTGATCACCGGACTTGTCGGGGTCGGCAAGTCCGCCCTCGCCACGCGGTGGCTCTCCTCCACCACCGACGCGGCCAGGCCGGAGCTGTACGCCGAGCTGAGCGGACTGGCAGGCCCGGCCCGGCCCGAAGACGTACTGCAGCCGTGGCTTCGCGCCTTCGGGATCGACCGTCCGCCAGCGGGGCTGCGGGAGCTGAGCGCCTTGTGGCGCTCGGTCACGGCCGCCCGCCCGGTCTCGGTCCTGCTCGACAACGTGAGCGACGCCGATCAGGTGCCGCCGCTCCTGCCTGCCGGAACGTCCAGCATGACCGTCGTCACCAGCCGCCGGTTGTTGTGGGAGCTGGCGGTGGACGGCGCGGCGGCCCTCTCGCTCGGCCCTCTCGACCCGCGTTCCTCGATCGCGCTGCTGGCGCGTTTCACCGGCGAGGAGCGGATCGCGGCCGAGCCCGAGGCCGCCTCCCTCCTCGCGGACCGGTGCGCGCAGCTGCCCCTTCCGCTTGTCCTGGCCGGTGCCCGGCTGAAGTTCCGGCCCGGTCGCAGTCTCGGCGCGGCGGCCGACGCCCTTGTCCACCCTCGTCGTGAGGACCCCGTACGCATGGCTATCTCCGCTGGACTGACCGAGACCTATGCCTCCTTGGGGGCGGCCGCGCAGTACGTGTACCGGTCGCTGGCCCTCCTGCCGCTCGTCGCCGTCGATGCGGACATGGTGGGCGCCGCCTGCCGTCTGGAGCGGGACGACGCCGAGCGGCTGCTGGAAGTCCTCGCTGATGAGCAGCTGCTGACCCCGGGCACGTCCTATGTGGGCCCTGGGCCGCTCTACCGGATGGCCGCGGCCGTACACGAGCACGCCCTCGGTCTCGCCGAGCGGCACGACGAGCCGGACGAGCGGCAGAGACTGGTCGGGCGGCTGTGTGAGTGGATGCTCGCGATCGCCACCCAGGCACAGCGTCTGCTGACTCCTGCCCAGGCCACGCTGCGGAGCCATCTGCCCGCCGGGGCAGATGCCCCTCCTGTCTTCAGCGACAGCCGCGGCGCGATGACCTGGCTGGAGGAGCGTGAGTCCGACCTCCCGGCCGTTCTGGAGGCGGCCGTGGCCAGCGGGGCGGACGAGCTCACGTGGATGCTCGTCGACGCCTTCTGGCCCCTGTTCCTGCGCCGCCACCCCTACGCCCTGTGGGTCCAGGCGCACGAAGTCGGCGTCGCCGCCGCGCGTCGTACCGCAAATGCCGCCGCCGTACGGCAGATGCTGCTCTCCGGAGCGATCGGCCTGAGCTCGGCCGGCCGCCTGAAGGAGGCGCTCACCTGGTACGGCCAGGCCCGGCAGGAAGCACAGGCTGAAGGTGACGTGCGTGACGAGGGGCAGGCGCTGCTCGGGATCGGCTCCTGCCACCACGAGGGGGGGCGCCCCGCGCAGGCCGAGCCGTACCTCACCCAGGCGGTGGCCTTATGGACGTCCTGCGGCTACCGGCGCGGCGTTGCCCTGGCGACGGTCCTGCTGGGCGAGATCTCCCTCACCCGCGGCGAGTCGTCCGAGGCTCTCGACCGGTTTGCCATCGCGCACAGCGTCCTCGCGGGCATCGGCGACTCCTACGACGCGGCTCGCGCCCTCGCGCTGCAGGGCCACACCCGGGTCCTGCTCGATGATCTCGAAATCGGCGTCACCGAGCTGCAGAACGCGCTGACGGTATTCGCCGCGGCGAACAGCACCCGCTGGCGGGCCCGCACGCTGGAGATGCTCGGCGGTGCCTACCGGATTCGCGGGAGCGAGCACGCTGCCCGGGACTGCTTCCGGCAGGCTGCGGAACTCGTCGAGGTGATCCGGCCGGAAGAGGCGGAACGGCTGCGCCGGCTGGAGCGCGACCGATGACGGCCGCATCCCCCGTGCCGGGATCACAGACGAGCAACACCATGCGCGACGCCACCGTTCACGGACCGACGATCCAGGCAGGCAGCATCAGCGGCGGCGTCCACTTCCACCAGACGCCCTTCGGCCCGCCCACCCCGTGGCAGGTCAGACCGGTGCCCGCCTCCTTCACGGACCGCACCGAGGACCTGGAAAACCTCACCGCTTGGATCCGCAGCAGGTCGCCGTACGTCCGCGTGGTGGCCGTCCACGGGCCGCCCGGAGTCGGCAAGAGCACCCTGGCCCAGCGCCTCCTGGACGAACTCCGCGACGAATACCCCGGCGGACAGCTCTACGTCGACCTGCGCGGGTACGACCAGGCGGGCCCGGCCCGGCTCGACGAAGCCCTAGGCCAGCTGCTGCGCTCCCTGTACGGCGGTGGCCTGCCCTCCGGGGTGGAGGAACGTGCCGCGTGGTGGCGGTCGGTGACGGCCGAGCGCTCCCGCCAGCCGATCGCGGTGCTCGTGGACAACGCCGTCCATGCCGATCAGGTACGAGCCCTGCTGCCCGGCGGACGCGAACACCTGCTCGTGGTCACCAGCCGGACGCCGCTGACCGATCTCGGCCGCGACGGAGCCCGCCACCACCACCTTCAGCCCTTCTCCCCCGCCGCCGCCCAGGAGTACCTGGCGGCCGTGGCCGGCGAGCAACGCGTCGCCGGCGACCGGCGGGCCGCGCACGCCATCGCCTCCCTGGCCGTCGGACTTCCTCTCTCCCTCGCCCTGGCCGGGACCGTACTGGCCTCCCACCCCGACCGCTCCCTGGCCGAGCTGGCCACCGCACTGACCCACAGGCGCCAGCAGGTCCTCGCCTCACCTCACGGCCTCACCCCCTTCGGAATCGCCATGAACAGCTCCCTGAACGAGGCCTACTGGGGCCTGCCCCGCCCTACCGCCAGCGTCTTCCGCAGCTTGGGCCACCTCTTCCCCTACGACCTGGACGCCGGCGTAACCGCCGCCGTCTGCGGCCTCACCCCGCAGGAGGCTGAGGACGAGCTGGCCGCGCTCGCCGGCGCAGGACTCCTGATCACGGCACGCGAGGACGCGGCCCGGGGCGCGGTGTACAGCTTCCACGACGAGGTCCGCGCGTACGCCCGGCACCGTGCGGTGACCGAGGCGACGGACGGCGAACTCGACGAACAGACCCGCCGTGGTCTCGACTTCTACCTGGCCACCATCACCGCGGCCGAGTACCTGCTGACGGACACCCACCGCCGCCTGGCCCGCGACTACCGATTCGAGCCGGACGGCCCCGCTCCGTTCACCGGTAAGGACGGAGCGGCCGCGTGGCTCCACGCCCAGAGCGACAACCTGCTGCCCGCTGTCCGCGCCGCGGCGGCGGGCCGTCTTCCCCGAACCTGCTGGCAGCTGGTCCACGCGCTGTGGGCCTACCTCCGCCTGGTCCACGACCACACCCTCTGGTTCGAGGCGCACAAACTCGGCCTCGCGGCCGCGCGCGAGTGCGGCGACCGGCTCGCCGAGCAGGAGATGCTGAACACCTGGGGGGTCGGCCTGCGCGGGGACAACAAGGTCGAGGCCGCCGTCGAGCGGTTCGAGCAGGTACTGCAGATCGCCCGTGCCGACGGCGACCGTCGCGGCGAGGCCCAGTCCCTGCACGAGATCGGCGCCACCTACCTGGCCGCCGACCGCATGGACGCCGCCCGAGGCCCGCTTGAGCAGGGCCGCGCGCTGCGCCACGCTCTCGGCGCCGAGGCCACCGACCCGCACGAACAACGCACATACGCCCGCGCTGTCGCCCTGAGCGACACCGCCCTCGGCCAGGTCGCCATCGGTCTCGGTGACGCTGCCGCAGCGATCACCCGGCTCACCACCGCGCGCACGACGCTCCTCGGCGTCCAGGACGCCTTCGACGCGGCCCGAGCCCTGGCCTGGCTCGGGCGCGCGCACGCCCTAGCCGGCGACCGCGACACCGCCGAGCGCGAGGGACAACAGGCCGTCGCCGAGTGCACCGCAGCCCGCTCCCCGCGGTGGACGGCCCGCAGTCTCGAACTCCTCGGCCGCACCCTGCAGGAGTCCGGCCAGGGTGCCCAAGCCCGCGCCGCGTTCGAGCGGTCGCTTGAGATCTACATGTCGGTTAACCCGCGCGACGCCGACCGCGTCCGCCGCCAGCTCCTCGCCGTTTCATGACCCGCCCTGCCTGTCCGAGTCCCTCCGGTTGCGGAGGTCGCCACGTTCGCAGCTCACGAAGGAAGATCATGGGCGTACAGCCGCACTCCAGCTCGGTCACCAGCGGAGGGGAAGCCGGACGAGGGTATGGCAGCGTCGGTATCAACGTGCCGTTCGTGCCCGAGTTATGCGACGGCGTGCAGGAGCTCAGGCACGCCTTCCGCCGTCTGGTACGGGGTGAAGGCGGGGGCCAGATCGCGGACGAGTTGAACGCACCGTGGTGCTCCGATTCGTTCGGCCAGGTGGAACGCTTCGAGGGCGTCGGCAGCTGCTGCTTCGGGTTCGCGACGGCTGAGGTGGCCTTGCGCCCGGTAGGCGAGGAAGATGCCACGGGTCTTGTCGCGACTGGCCGGCAGGAGGGCTTGGCCTTCGGCGATGAGCCGGTGCGCCTGGGCGGTGTCGCCGAGGTCGAGCAGACAGCGGCCCGAGTCGACCGCGAGGTCGGCTTGCGACATCCACGAGCACCAGGCGGGGATGTCGCCGTTGTCTCCGGCGTCGAGCAGTCGTTCGGCCGCGTTCAGCGAGTGCTGGGTGGCGCGGCGTTCGCCGAGCGCGGCTTGGGCGCGTGCCAGCCGCAGGTGCAGCAGGGAACTGGCTGCGGGGTGGGTAGTGCGGCGGAGGGCCTTGGTGAGGATGCCGGCGGCGGTGGTGGGATCGTCCCGCCAAGAAGCCTGGTAGGCGAGGTCGCTGAGAAGGGCCGCGCCCATGTCCCGGTCGTCCCCGGCGTGAGCGTTGTGCAGCCCAGCGATCCAGTACCTGCTTGCGGCGCCGTGCTGGCCATGGTCGAAGCGGATCCAGGCGACCGTCTGGGAGAGGCTGGCGGCGAGCTTGTGCAGGCGCACTCCCACGGGGCGGGAGTAGCGCTGCTCGTCGATCAGGTCGGTGACGCGAGCGAGGTGTGCGTCGTAGAGGGGCGCGATGTGCTGGCGTTGCTCGGTGGCCAGCGCGTTGAGGCGGGCGCTCGTCTCCTCCAGCAGGGCCACGACATCCTCGCCCACCTCGGCTCCGGGCCGTGGGGGCCCGACGGCGAGAGCCGTGGGTTCGGTTCCGGCCCAGCTTCCGGCCAGGACGATCAGTGCGGATCCGGGGATGGCGCTGAGGAGGGTTCGACGGTCCATGGTGTGCAGGGCCTCTCGCAGAGCGGGCACGGAGTTGGCGTGGCCGAGCGGTACGACACCCCTGTCGACACGAGGAAGCCAGGCCGGCCAGGCGGCAGGGTCGACGTCACCGGCCGGGATGCCCAGGACCTCCGCGATGTAGGTCTGGGAGACGGCGTCGGGCCGTACTCCATTGACCTCCCACTTACGCACCCGGGCTTTGTCGACGCCAGAGCGAAGCCCGCGACGACGGGCAGCGCCGTGCACGGCCTCGGCGAACTCAACGCGGGTGAATCCCAGCGCGATTCGCAGCGCGGCCAGCGGGTGGGGTGTGCGCTCGTCCTCGTCCACGACGAAATCCAATCAGGCAGGCACGGCCTGAGCGTACTGCCGCAGGCGGCAAGACTCCCGCGGGACTCCCGCCAAACCCTGGGGCGGTACGCACAGTTGGCCGACACTCGATCACCCCAGCGAACTTTCAAGCGCTGCGGCGCATCACCCCGGTTCCGTCTGCGCGGTGCCCCTGTGCGCACCCGGCTGCGTCCCTCGACGCCGAGCAGGTGCCTTGCGAAAGGACTTCCTCAGTGATCAAGCAACCCTTGACGGTGGACGAAGTCGTCGGCGTGGCCGACCGTTACGCCGCTCTCGGTTTCCAGACCCGTGGAGATCTCGGGCAGCACTTCCTGCGGACCCCGGACGCGGCTCACGCGCTGCTGGAGCGAGCGGGCATTCCGGCGGGAGCGCACGTGCTTGAGGTCGGAGCGGGGCTGGGCACGCTCTCGTCCGCGATCGCGACCGCCGGACACCGCATCTGGGCGGTGGAGAAGGACGAGCGTCTGCGAGACCACCTGACGGAGCGGCTTGCCCCGTTCGGGGCTCGGGCTCGTGTCACCTTTGACGACGTACGCCGCGTCGACCTGGACGACGGACTGGATCTCGGCAGCGCGCTGGTGTCCATCATGCCGTTCGACCCCGAGCTGTCCGCCGACCTGATCCGGCATGTGTTCACCTGCCCCCGCGTGGAGTACGGGCTCGTGGTCGTACCCAGTGCCAGCGCCCAACTACTTGCCAACTGCCCAGACTTGGTCGTCGAAGAAGTCGACGGCATCGCCCGGTCCTCCTTCTGGCCGCCTGCGCCCACGGTGCTGCGGGTCCTCGCGATCAGCCGCCGGTCGACATGCAGGAGCTGATCGCCACGGGGTGCTTCCACTCCTCGCTGCCCGACGGCCACCGCGCCCTGTCGGCGCTGCGCACCGCGCGGAAGGCCGGGGCCCTCACCATCGACGCCGGAGACTTCTTCTCCGGCAGCGCCTTCCACACCTACTCCGCCGGCCGCGTGGAGGAGAGGCTCCTGGCCGAGCTGTACGACGCGGTCGTCCCCGGCAACCACGACCTGCCCGACCTGATGCGACTGCGTCATCCCGAGACGTTCCCTCCGGTCGTCTGCGCCAACGTCTCTCCGCCGAGCACCTTCGCCGGCCGGTGGACGGCCGGGCTGGTGCTGCACGGGGCGTCACTTCGGGTCGGGATCGTCGGATATCTGGGCGAGCAGGCGTACGAGGCGATTCCTTCGGCCGAGCGCGCAGGGTTCACCTATCGGGCCCCGACGGCCACGCTGATCGGCGCCGAGGCCGATGCCCTGCGGTCGGCGGGGGCTGATGTGGTGGTGGGGGTGAGCCACAGCGGTTTCCTCGCCGATGTCGCCGACCAGGAGTCCCGGTGGCCCCTCACCACGGTGATCGCCTCGCACTGCCACTCGCCATGGACGCACTGGACGGAGCAGAACCGGCACGTGGTCAAGCCGGCTGCGCAGGGCGCCGGCCTGCTCCGCCTCAGCCTGGGCGTCGACGATCTGGTCAGCGTGCGCCACGACAGCCCCACCACGAGTAGCCCGGCGCAGGCGCTGCCCGGTATCGGCGCCGAACTCGCAGCTTTCGCGGCGTGGGGGGCGCATCCCGTGGGCCGGCTCGCGGCCCCCCTGCCCGAGCGGGAGGACATCGCCCGCCTCCTGGCGGCCCGCGCGCTGCTTGGGACGGGCGTCGACGCCTTCGTCCTCAACACCTACACGCTGCGCGGGGGACTGCCGTGCGAGGTGACCCGGGCGGCGTTGTGGGCCTGTGCGCCCTTCGACAGCGACCTGGTGGTGCTTGACGGCACCCACCGGCCGCGTGCCCTTGCCGCGCGGGCTCGGGAACTGGGCGAGGACCTCACCGTCGCTCCCGCCCCGGCAAGCGAGGAGCCGGGACGCGTCGCCACCACCGCCTACCTCGCCGAGCGCCTCGGACTGCCCGCCCGGCCTCCTGCCCAGCCGTGCACGCTGCACGGCGCCCTCGCCGCCTGCCTGGAGACGTCATGACCGACCTGCTGAATCTGAACGCCCGCGAGCTGACCTGCGGCCCGATCGCACCGGATGCCTTCGCGTACGCCTTCGACGGTCCCGGCGCGGGTCGCGCGCTCGTCACCTTCGAATCCCAGGAGCACGACCACAATCTGGACCTCGCGCTGAGCCTGCTGTCCACCCTGGGCACGGTCCTGGCCCTCTACCCCGACCGGGGCTGCTGGGACGAACTGTCGGTCCGCGACGACGTCGACCCCGGACGCACCCACGGCGTGGGTGAGAACCGCTTGCATGTCGACCTCGTCGACCGCGACCGCACACCGCGCCTGATCGCCCTGTACTGCGTGCGCGCGGACCCGGCCGGCGGCGGCGCCTCCGCCCTGTCCGACCTTCACGCCGCTGCGGGGGACCTCGACCAGGCCCACCGTGACCTGCTGCGGCGGCCGGTCTTCTCCTACTTCACCGACCACGGGGTGAACGGCGTCGGCAAGGGCCTGGCCCGCTTCCCCGTCCTGCCCGAGCACCTCGACGGCAGTGAGCCGATCCGGTTCACCTCCAAGATGCTCCCCCACCTTCAGCGCGGCGAACTGGTGGACAGCGACACCCCCGAGCAGGTCGCGGCCGCGTTCGGTCGTCTCGTGGCCGCCGCCGAGGCCCGGCGGACCAGCGTACGACTGCAGCCCGGTCAGCTCCTCATCTTCGACCAGTGGCGCTACGCCCACGGCCGCATGCCGCTGGGCCCGGCCCAGAGCGAACTGCCGCCCGGCCAGCGCCGACTGCTGAAGCAGGCCTACGGCCACCGCCCCCAGCCGACCGGAGGAGCACGATGATCCTCACCGGACCCGCGATCCGCGACGCCGTCACCAGCGGGACGATCACCATCGACCCGTTCGAGCCGCGCCTGCTCAACCCCAACAGCTACAACTACTGCCTGGGAGCCCAGCTCGAAGAGCTCACCAGCCGGCCGGCCGACCCCACCGTGCCCGCCCGCACGCGCACCATCCACCTGACCGCCGACGGCTTCGTGCTCCAGCCGGGCACCGTCTACCTGGGCACCACCGTCGAGACGATCGGCAGCGCGGCCTTCGTCACCAGCCTGATCGGCCGCTCCTCCCTCGGCCGGCTCGGCTGCTTCCTGCAGATCTCCGCCGACCTCGGCCAGCTCGGTGCCGTGCACCGCTGGACGCTGGAGATCACCGTCGTCCAGCCCCTGCGGATCTACCCGGGCATGCGCGTGGGCCAGGTCTCCTTCTGGCAGCCGTCCGGGAGCCGTTCCCCCTACCACGGGCACTACGGCACCCTCAGCGTTCCCGCCGCCTGGTCCCCCCGCGCGGCCGCCGGCCACGGCGCCACATCCGCCCCTCTCCTCCAGGAGGTGACCGCATGATCCTCACCGGCCCCGAGATCACGTCCCGCGTCAAGGACGGCCACATCCGCATCGAACCCTTCGACGCGAGCCACGCCCAGCCCAACTCCTACGACTTCCACCTCGGCGAGACCATCGGCTCCTACACCAGCCACGTCCTGGACTGCGCCCGAGAGAACCCCTTCGAGGAGCAGCCCATCCCCGCGGACGGGTTCGAGCTCCAGCCGCACCGCATCTACCTGGCCGCCACCCGGGAGCGGATCGGCAGCGACCTCTTCGTGCCCATCATCCGGGCCCGTTCCTCCATCGCCCGCCTGGGCCTGTTCGTCCACGTCACCGCCGACCTGATCGACCTCGGCTCCTTCGGCCAGCTCACCCTGCAACTGCACGCCGTCCAGCCGGTGCGCATCTACCCGGGCATGCTGATCGGACAGGTCACCTTCTGGGAGCCGACCGGCGAGCGCGTGCTGTACGACGGCAAGTACCAGGGCAGCCGCGGCCCGCAGCCCTCCAAGGCCCACCTCGACTTCGAGGCCCGGTGAACACCACCGCCGCCCTCGGCGGCGCGCCGAACGGTCCTGGGCCCGCCGGGCGGGGGGAGCGGGTGGTGGCGCTGGTCGCCCACCCCGACGACGCCGAACTGCTGTGCTACGGAACGCTGCGCCGGGCTGTGACGGCCGGGGCCACCGTGACGGTGGTCGTGGTCACCCACGGCGCGAACGGCGTCTCCCTGGCCGACGCCGCCGACGGCCGCCGGCTCGGCACGGACGAACGGTCCGAGGAGGTCCGCGCGGCCTGGCACTCCACCGGCATCCAGCTCACCTTCCTCGGCCTGCCCGACGGCGCCCTGGTCGCCGACCGGCACCTGATCTCCACCGTGGAGGCCGAACTGACGCGCCTGGGCTGCACGCTGCTCATCACCCACAGCCTGAACGCCGACACCGACCACCAGGACCACCGCGCCCTGGCCAGCGCCGCCGCGAACGCCGCCACCCGCGTGGCCACCTGCCACACCGTGCTGCACGGCGAACCCCATGCCCCCCGCTCCGCCTTCACCCCCACCGTCCTCGTCGACATCACCGAGCACCTCGACGCCAAGGTCACCGCCCTGGCCGCACACCGCACCCAGGCCGGGCGCTGGTACCTCGGCAAGGACTACACCCACCACCGCGCCGCCCAGGCCGGATGGCACCTGCGCCCCGCGGCCGCTGCCGCGGGACGCGCCTACGAGTCCTTCGAGACCTCCGTGCTCACCCTCTTCCCCCAGGAGGAACGGCCGTGACCGTGACCTACATCGAGCAGCCGCCCTTCGCGCCCTGGCTCGGGTTCTGCGAAGCCCTCTTCGCCTGCGACACCGTCGCCCTCTACGACGACGTCCCCTACACCGACGGCGGCTACCAGAACCGCAACCGAATCAAGACCGCCGACGGCGTGCGCTGGCTGACCGTCCCGGTCACCCGCGCCCCCGGTCAGCTGATCCGCGACACCCCCATCGCCTCCGGCTTCGACGCCGACAGCATGCTGCGCACGATCCGCCTGGCCTACGCCCGCACCCCGCACGTCGACGAGGCGCTGCACGTACTGCGGCCCGTCCTCGGCGCCGGGCACACCTGGCTGACCGACCTGAACCTTGACCTGCTCACCCAGATCCGGGCCGCCCTCGGCGCGCCCGCGCGCCTGCAACTCGCCTCCGAGCTGCACATCGACGACGAAGACCGCACCCGGCGTCTGGCCGCCATCTGCGCGGCCACCGGCGCCGAGATCCTGTGGGCGGGCTCCGGCACCCGCACCTACCTCGACACCACTGCCCTGGCCGAGCACGGCGTCAGCGTGCGGTGGAACGAGTACGCCGACCGCCACCCGGCCTACGTCCAGGCCTGGGGCCGGCAGGGCTTCGCGTCCAACCTGTCCGTCATCGACACCGTCTGCGCGCTGGGCTGGGCCGGCACCGCGGCGCTCCTGCGCACCGGCCTTGCCGCCTACCTCCAGCAGCACGCCCCGAAGGAGGCGACCGCATGACGCGCCCGCTGATCCTCACCGGCATCGACCTGCCCCTAGAGCCCTCGTGCGGCTCGACCATCTGGTGCAGCGACGTTTACACCCGCCTGACCGGCCACGGCTACCGCACGGTGTTCGCACACCTGCCCGGCAGCGGAACCTGGCAGCACGGCTTCACCGACACCGCCGAACTGGCCGCGCAGAAAGCACCGTACGGGCCCGGCTTCGACGCATACGCCGACGCGCTCACCGACGAAGTCCGCAGCCTCGTCAGCGAAAGACGGCCGGACCTGATCCACGCCCAGCACCTCGGGTTCGGCCTCGCGCTCGCCTTCGCGCGAGCGGCCGGCAGCACGCCGATGGTGTCCGTCGCGCACGGCACCGACGTCATCACCGCCACCGAGCACGTGCAGGCGCGAGCCGTCCTGAACGAGATCGTCGACGCGAGCGTGCGCGTCATCGTCCCGAACGCGGCCATGGCCGACGAGGTGGACCGGCTCACCGACGGCCACCACACCGACCGCCTGGTGATCGTGCCCTGGGGCATCCCGCTGCCCGCGGCACCGACCGCGCACCCGCGCCCGGGAAAGCACCTGCGCCTGGTGCACGCGGGCCGACTGGACGCCAACAAGGACACGATCACCGCCATCGAGGCACTGGCGCGGACCACAGGACACCAGCTCACCGTGATCGGCAGCGGCAGTGAACTCGAGACCCTCACCCGGCGCACCGCCGAGCTCGACCTCGCCAACCGTGTGACGTTCGAGCCGTTCCTGCCCCGCCAGGACCTGTTCAAACGGTTCGCCGACTTCCACGCGATGCTGTTCACCACCCGCAAGCTGGAGGCCTACGGGCTCGTCGCCGTCGAAGCCCAGGCGCACGGCCTGCCAGTCCTCTACAGCAATGTCCCCGGGCTGGGGGTCACGCTCGGAACCGGCGGCCTGAGCTTCCCACCGGGCGACGCCGGCGCCCTCGCCTCGCTCATCGACAACCTGGCCGCCAGCCCGGCCACCCGGCAGCTCCTGCACCAGGCGGCCCTCGCCAACGCCCGCGGCTACGACGTCGCCCACACCGCGGCCCACTTCGCCGCGCTGTCCCGTACCGCGATGGAAGGCGCCCGATGAACGACATCCCGCTGTACGCCAGCCGCCTGTGGCCGCCGGTCAGGCCCCGCACCGGCGACGCTTCCGCCTCCACCCTCGACCTGCTGCACACCCTCGGCTTCATCGCCCGCACCGACGCGACCGGCGTACACAGCCTGCTGCCGCTCGGCGTGCGGGTGCACGACCGGCTCAACGCCATCGCCCGGCGCGCCTTCGAGGAGCGCGGCGCGCTGACCTTCGCCCCGCCCACGCTGCAGAGCCGCACCCTGTGGGAGCAGACCGGGCGCTGGGACGTCTACCGCCGCGAACGGGCGCTGCTGACCGTGGCCTCCTCCAGCGGTGAGGAGATGTGCCTGGCCCCCACCTCCGAGGAGATCGCGGCCGCCACCGTCCGCGAGCACCTGCGCTCCCACCGGGACCTGCCTGTCCGCCTGTCGCTGAGCACCGCCAAGTTCCGCGACGAGCTCTCCCCGCGCGGCGGGCTGATGCGCGGCCGCGAGTTCACCATGGCCGACGCCTACACCTTCGACACCGGCCCCGACACCATGCGCGAGTCCGTCGACTTCCTCAACCAGGCTTGTACGGCGGCCCTCACCGGAATGGGCCTGACCGGTACCTTCACCGCGCCCGCCGACGGCGGCAGCATCTCCGCCGGCCCCAGCACCGAACACCTTGTCCTCGCCGACAGCGGGCAGGGCACGATCGTCGCCTGCGCCCACTGCGGCAACCGCGGCGACGGTGCCGTCGTCGCCGCCGGGCCCCCGCCGCCCGGCCTGGACCCGGTCGTCAACGTCATCGCCTTCACCCTCACCCTGCCCGACGGCGCCACCCAGACCGCGACCGTCGCCATCCGCTCCGACCTCCACGTCAGCCCTCGCAAGGTCGCCGCCGCCACGGGCGCCGCCCGCGTCGACCTCATCGACCCCGACCTCCTTCCCGACCTGCTCAGCAAGAAGGCCGGCACCCTCACCCCCTGGGACGCCGCCGGCGCCACCGACGTCGTGCCCCTGTACGACGTCTCCGCCGCCGAACTGGACACCTTCTCCATCTCCGACGGAGACACCGGGCTCCGGACCGGTGTCCGCTGGAGCGGCACCCGCGCTCTGCCCGCCCTGCACCCCAGTGGCGTCGACCTGCACCACGCGACCGAACACAGCGGCTGCGGTACCTGCCGCCAGGGCCGCTACAGCCTCCTGCGCGCCATCGAGGTCGCCCACGTTTTCGAGCTGGGCACGCAGTACGCCGCCCCGATGAACCTCCGCTACAGCGATCCCGCCGGCCGCCCCGCCACCCCGTGGATGGCCTGCTCGGGCATCGGCATCACCCGATGCCTACAGACCGCCGCCGACCTCAACCGCGACCGGCACGGCCTGCGATGGGCACCGGGCACCGGCCCCGCCGACGTCCACCTCGTGGTGCTACGCGCCGATCAGCCCGACATGCGCGACCGCGCGGACCGTCTCACCCGCAGCCTCACCGATCGCCGCGTGAGCGTACTCGTCGACGACCGGCCCCTGCCCGCCGGCGACAAGCTCCGCTACGCCCGCCTCCTCGGCCTGCCCCATGCGGCCGTCCTCTCCCCCGACCACCCTGACACCGAGATCGAAGTCATCGCACGCTCCACCGGCCGCACCACCCGTACCGATCTCAGCCACATCGCCGCCCAAAATCCTTTCACGCCCACATAGATCCATCGCGGTAAACCGCCGAGAACACAGGACGACACCGACCCCGGTGACGTCTCGAATTGTCATTTCAAAAATCGGGAAACGGGCTTGCAGTTCAATCGGTCTGTGCGGCGGCGGAATGTTTTCGCTCGGCCGTACGGACCCGTTGACCGCAGGCGACAGGCGGTCTAGCGTCCTTCCCATCGCAACTCGAAACGGGTCGTAGCTCAATCGGTGGAGCACGGCAAAAGCGTTGCCGAGGAGCTGGTTCGAATCCAGCCGACCCGACCAATTAGCCATATTCAAGGCGACAGAAGAACGCTCCCGTGGTGAAACACGGTGCGGTCATTTCAGAAAAGGGTCCGATGAAAATCGCCATCACGGGCGGCGCCAGTGCCGGTCACGTTGTTCCGGCCCTCGCTGTCGCCGGCCAGCTCCGCGACCGCGGCGCCGAGCTGGTCTTCCTCGGACGCGAGAACACGATCGAGCACGACTACGCCCAGCGCGCCGGCATCCCCTTCCGTCACGTCCCGTCGGCCGGGCTGCGCCGCCACCGCTCCGCCAGCAACCTGCTGATGCCGTTCACCGTCGCCCGGGGCATCGTCGCCGCCTTCACGGCGCTGCGGCGCGAACGGCCCGACGCCCTGTTCTCCAAGGGCTCGTACGTCTCCGTGCCTGTCGGCATCGGCGCCGCCCTCGCCCGCGTCCCCGTCGTCATCCACGAGAGCGATCACTCCCTCGGGCTGGCGAACAGGATCCTGGGACGCCTGGCCACCACCATCTGCATGAGCGTCCCCGCCTCCGGCCCGATGCCGCGCTGGATGCGCGGCAAGACCCAGGTGACCGGGCTTCCGCTGCGCGCGGACCTCGCCGACGCCAAGCCCGAAGCGCTGCGCGACCGTCTCGGCGTTCCCGCCGACAAGCGGGTACTGCTGATCTTCTGCGGCAGCAGCGGATCGCAGCGCATCAACAGCGCCATCCGCACCCAACTCGCCGCCCTGTCCGAGCGGTACAGCGTGCTGCACGTCGTCGGCAAGGGCAACCTCGACCCCCAGTTTGCCGACCGGCCCGGATACTGGCAGCTGGAGTACCTGCACAACGACATGCCCCACGCGCTGGCCCTGGCGGACCTCGTCATCGGCCGGGCGGGGGCCACCACCCTGGCCGAACTCGACGCCCTGGAACTGCCCGCCGTCCTGGTTCCGCTGCCCGCCTCCGTCAGCCGCGGTGACCAGCTCGACAACGCGCGCGCCTACGCCGCTCAGCACCCGGAGCGCTGCCGCGTCGTCGCCGACGAGTATCTGACCGACACCGGCGTGCTCGTCCAGGCCTGCGCTGCCCTGTCCGCCGTCCCCCGCGGCGGACAGGGCGCCCGTCCGCGGCCGGAAGCCGCAGCCGAGCGCGTCGCTGATCTCGTACTGCAAGCGGCGGATCAGCACCGGTAACGCAGGGTCAGTCGTGGTTGCCGTACATGTCGCGGATCTCCGCCTCGCTTTCCCCCCGGTAGGTGACGTGCCAATGCATGTGCTTCGACTCCTGGTACAGGCCCAGGTTCGTCGTCACCGAGCACGCCCCGTGCTCCTTCTCCACTCCGGCGGCCACCTCCCGCACCACGGCCACCACCTCGTTCAGCAGACCTTCCTCAGCGTTGCCGAGGTCAGTGAGCGAGGGGACGTGCTCCTTGGGGATCACCACGATGTGGACCGGGTACGAGGGGTTGGTGTGATGAAAGGCCAGGACCCGTTCGGTCTCCTTCACCCTCTCGATGGGTACCGCGCCGGCCAGCGCCTGATGGCAGTAGAAGTCGGAGACGGTCGCGGTACCGGTCACAAGCGCACACCTTCGTTGGGCAGGAATGTCGGAAGGGCGCCTGCCCGACGTGGTCGTCGGGCAGGCGCCGACGACAGCGTAGCGACCGGCCACCCCGCAGCCGAAATTGCCCAACTCCCATCATCCGAAAGGGTGTTCGTACATGTCGGCCGCTCGCCTCCGGAGCTCGCCCGCAGGCGAGAACGGATCCAGCTCGGCCCCGGCGGCGTCGGCGAGATCCGCGCAGACGGCGAAGGCCTCGCCGCCGGGGCTGTGGATCTCACGGCAGACCTGTTCCAGAGCCTCGGCCCGGCGGGCGCGGAGCGCCACGGTCGCCCCCAGTCGCGCCAGCCGGCGTGCCGTTGCCCGCCCGATGCCGCTTGACGCGCCGGTGACCAGCGCCGTGGTGCCCGTCAGTTCAGCCCGTATCGGCAGCCTCTTTCCGTTGTCTTCCGCTGTTCGCCAGGCGACTGACCGTATGGGCGCCGCCCGGTCGGCGCGCTGCGGCGCGTGCATCGCCACAGCCGGGATCTGGCGGCGCCGCACCCCGGGCAGGTGCACGAACTTATCGACCAAGAGCGGTGTCAGGGATTGGAGTTGGGCGTCCAGTAAACCCTGACATCGACTCTGTCCAACGTTGTTGCTGGCCAGGGGAAGGGACCACGAGGCTGTGAGCGTGAATGTCAGCGATGTGCGAGGGAGTGGTGACATGCGGAAACCGCAAGTCCGGGTAACGGTGAACTCCCGCTGCAAGCGGAGCTGCTACTACTGCCGGCCGTCGGGGGAGGCCGTGGCCACCGAGTCCGGCACCGACCTGGCGCCCGAACGGCTGATCGCCGTCGCGAAGGCCGTCCGGGCTCAGGGGGTGGAGAGCATCAAGCTGACCGGCGGGGACCCGGCGCTGTACGGGCCGCTCGTCGAGGTCGTGCGCCGGCTGCGCCAGGATGCCGACATGAGCGAGGTCGAGGTGATCTCGCGGCACCCGAGGATCGGCGAGCTCGCGCCTGCGCTCGCTGAGGCCGGGGTGACCCTGTTCAACGTCTCCCTGGACACCCTGGACGCGGGACTGCATCACGAGATCTGCGGCGTGAACGACCACGCCGAGGTGCTGGCCGCGATCGAGGCGTGCGTGGCCACCGGCGTACCCGTGAAAGTCAACGTCGTGGTCATGGACGGGATCAACGCCGCGGAGATCGACCCGCTGATCGCGTGGTGCGAAGAGGCCGGGGTCGAGAGCGTCAAGCTCCTCGACATCATCAAGGACCTCGGCGAGGGCAGCGAGAGCTTCGCCCGGCGCCTGGAGATCAAGCGCAGCCGGAACCTTCCCGACCTCTACGTCTCCATGGAGGAGCTCGCGGGCGACCTCCGCGTGCGGGCCATCGACGAGGAGACGGTGCAGCAGGGCGGCCTCGGCCACCCCATGACGGTGTTCACCATGCCCTCGGGCACCAAGGTGGTCCTCAAGGACTCCACCGCTGGCGCCTGGTACGGATCGGTGTGCCGCGGCTGTCCGCTCTTCCCGTGCCACGACGCGCTGATGGCGCTGCGCCTGACCGCCGATGCCCGGCTGCAGTTCTGCCTCCTGCGCGAGGACGTTCTCGTCGACCTCGTCCCGCTGCTGGAGAAGGACGACCAGGAGGCGCTGGCCGCCCAGGTGGAAGCTGCGTTCGAGATGTACGCCGACGCCTACTTCCGGCCCGGCGACGCCACTCCGCAGGACCTGCTGGAGGCGCACCGGTGAGCGGCGTGTTCATGGGCCTGCCCTCCGGGCTGACGACCGTCCCGTCGCCCCCGGCCTCCGAAGCGCGGGAGGGTCTGCCGACGGTCATCCTGGTCTATCCGAAGATCGACCACGAGAAGGACTACGTCTACTTCTGGATGCCGTTCTCGCTGTTGACCATCGCCAAGCCACTCATGGAGAGCGGCCTGGTGAACGTGGTCCTGTTCGACGGCAACCAGAAGGACGCCGCGGCGTGGGAGCGGCTGCTGGACGAGCACCTCGGGCGGACGGTGTGCATCGGGGTCAGCATCATGACCGGCGGCGGGCAGATCGGGCACGGCCTGGAGATGGTGCGGGCCGCGAAGAAGCGCCCCTTCTGCCCGCCGGTCGTTTTCGGCGGGCCGCACGTCAACGTGCAGCCCGAGCAGACCGCCGCGCACCCGCTCGTCGACGCTGTCCTTCAGGGCCCTGGGCAGAACTCGATGCTCGAGTACGTGAAGTCGCTCCTCGGCCGCGTGCCGCGCCGGCTGGTCCCGGGCCTGCGGATCGACAACGGCGAGTGCGTGATGTGCGGGAGGGTGAACCCGCCGCGGACCGGGAACCTGGGCGCCTACCCCTGGACACTCCTGGACGTCGCGAAGTACATCCGTGATGACCCCACGGTGGCCACCCGCACACTGAACTACGTGTCCAGCCAGGGCTGCGTCTACAAGTGCCAGTTCTGCTTCGAACTCACCTACCAGCGTAAGTACTCGGCGATGGCCGCCCAGGACCTCCTGGACGACGTGGTCGCGCTCAAGGCCGCGTACGGCATCAACGGGGTGAAGTTCTACGACGCGGACTGGTTCGTGAACCTGCGCCGGTCCATCGGCTTCTGCGACGGGCTGCTCGATCGCGGCGTGGACATCCGGTGGGCGGCCAGCATCAACCCCAACGACATCCTCAAAGCCCGCCGCGCCAAGCTGCCTCTGTTGGAGCGGATCGCGGAGAGCGGCTGCTCGCGGCTGCTGATGGGCGTGGAGTCGGGCAACGACCGCGTGCTGGCCGACGTGGTCCGCAAGGAGATCACCCGCGCGAGCATTCTCGAAGTCGCGGCGGACATCGCCGCTCACGGCATCCTCGGCTCCTACACGTTCATCGTCGGGTTCCCCGGCGAGAGCGACGCGGAGATGGAGGACACCTACTCCCTGATCGAGGAGCTGCGGCAGCTCGACCCGCAGCCCGAGACGCGGGTGCACCTGTTCGCCCCGTACCCGGGCACCCCGCTGTGGGAGCAAGCCCTGGAAGCCGGCTTCGTCCCGCCCGCCTCGCTGGAGGAGTGGTCGGGCTTCGACTACTACACCTCCCTGACTCCCTGGACGACCGACGCCACCGCGGCCCGAGCCCGAGAGGCGACCCAGATGCGGCTGGCCCCCGCCCGCTGACACCCCTTACCGTCACGCTGTGCACCGGAATCATCACCCCTCGGGCGATCCGGTGCACGGCGGCCGGCCCCAGCCAGAGGAGACCTCGCTTGAGTACCGCACGTGTTCTGCCCGCCCCGCTCACCAAGGGCGACCGCATCGGCATCGTCACCGTGTCCGCGCCCGAACCGGCCCAGAGCCCCGACCAGTTCGAACGCGGGCTTATCGCTCTGCGCGGCCGCGGGTTCGAGCCGGTCACCGCCGCCCACGCGCTGGACACCCACGGCTACCGGGCCGGCAGCGAGACCACTCTCCTGGACGACTTCCACTCCTTCATCGCCGACCCCGACATCGCGGCCGTGGTGTGCGCCGGGGGTGGCAAGACCGCCAACCGGCTCCTGCGCGGCCTGGACTACGCGCTGATCGGCGCCCACCCGAAGCCGATCGTAGGGGTGAGCGACCCGACGGTGCTGCTGAACGCGATCACCGCCCGGACCGGCATGCCGACCTTCCACGGGCCCGCTGTCCTGTGGGACTTCGGCTCCGACGACGCCCCCGCAGCGACCGGCGATCACTTCGCGGCCGTGCTCGCCGGCGAGGCGCACGCCGCCCGGATCGACGCCCCGCTGGGGTGGGCCCGCACCGGATCCGCGCAAGGGCCTCTGATCGCCGGATGCCTGTCCTCCCTGCGCTGCCTGCTCGGCACCGTGTGGGAACCCCAGTGGCAGGGTGCGGTCCTCGCCTGGGAGGACGCGTTCAAACCGATCGAGCATCTGGACCAGACCCTGACCCACTTCCGGGACTGCGGCGTCCTGGACCAGATCTCCGGCATGGTCGTCGGCGAACTCCTCGGCTGTGAGCCCTCCGGCGGGACGGGCGCCCAGCAGATGGTTATGGACCTGTGCGCCGAGTACGACTTCCCCATCGCCATCGGCCTGCCGTTCGGACACACCCCCCTCAAGCACACCCTGCCCATCGGCGCCGAGGTCCTGCTCGACTCCACCGCCGAGCACCCCCTCACCTTCACCTCACCCTGGACCACCCCGTCCGAAGGAGGAGACCGGTGACCATCGCCCCCGCCGACCGGCGCCTGTACGGCACTCTCCTCAAGCAGCACCCCGCCGAGCGGACCCTGCTGCTGGCCAAGGCCGACATGGTGCGCGCCATGCGCGGCTGGCTGCACGAGACCGGCTACACGGAGGTCGCCACCCCCGTGCTGTGCCAGGACCGCGAGAGCGCCCCGATCCCGCAGTTCGCCACGCGCCACCCGCTGACCGGGCAGTCCTTCCACCTCCGGCACTCCGCCGAGGAACACCTGCGACGCGTCGTCGTCAGCATCGACCGCGTCTTCGACCTGTCCAAGGCGATCCGCGCCGAGCAGGCCGACGACAGCCACGCGATCGAGTTCACCATGCTGCAGACCGCCGCCCGCGACATCGACCTCCAGACCGGAATCAGCCTGGTCACCAGCCTTGTACAGCACACGGTGCAGACCACGTTCGCCACTCTGGCCACCCCCGCGGTCGACTTCACCACCATCCGCACGCGGACCGTCGACGACGCGATCGCCGAAGCGCTCGGCGTCACCGAGGCTCCGACCGGTGCGGAACTGGTCGCCGCCGCCCGAGGCTGGCTCAAGGACCGCGGCCTGGAGGCGGACGGCACCGACTGGGCGGTGATGGAGGACTTCGTCAAGCACGCCGTGGAGAAGCCCGTCACCCAGCCCACCGTGCTGTACGGATTCCCCTGGGAGCTGCGGCACAACTCCCGCATCAACGAAGCGAGTGGCCGCGCAGAGCGGTTCTCCCTGATAGCGGCCGGCACCGAGATCTGCGACGGCGGCGTAAAACTGCGCACCGCCGACGACTACCGGCCGATGGTCGAGGCGAACATCACCCTGCGCACACAGCTCCACGGCATCCCCGCGGACCAGGGGCCGGTTGACTTCTTCACCGACATCGACTGCGACCCCGCCGACGTGTTCACGTTCGGCCTGGGCGTCGAACGGCTGCTGGCGCTGTGCACCGGCCGGACCGTGTTCGAAGCCCTGACCTTCCCCTACCACTGACCGAGAGGACCCGTTCCGCGTGACCAGCATGCGCGCCGTCGTCATCACGGAAAGCCTCACCGACGGTGAACTCCCCTCCGCGTTCTCCGGCATGGAGGACCGCCGCTACCCGCACCTGCTCGACGAGCGCACCCCCATCGAGATCATCGAGCTGACCGTGCCGGCCGAGCGGACGGCAGCCCTGGCGCTGGCTCTGTCGGCCGCACTGAAGTCCCGGCTGTACTACGCCCACCTCATCGACGAGACACGGATGCTCGTGGCCTTCCCGCGCACCGTCGTCGACATCCCCCGCGACAACGAGGACGCCATCGCCCACGCCCGGACCGTCGGCGCCCTGTTCGACATCCCCGTCGACCAGATGCGCTTCGCCGAGATGTGGGACACCGACCACCCCGACGCCCCCGCCCAGCCGGAGGCCGACGCCCGGTGACCGCACCCCCGTCCGCTGTCGCCCCGCTGGCCGTCGTGACCGGCGCCAGCGGGGCCCTCGGCGCCGCGATCCGCAACCGCCTGATCACAGCGGGCTGGCAGGTCGTGGCCACCTACCGCACCCGCCCGCCCCAGGACGAGGACTCCTCCTGGGTACGGTTCGACGCCTCCGACGACGCCGCGACCGCCGCCTTACGGCATGCTGTCGACTCCTGCCCCGGCCGGCTGCGCGCGGTGTTCGCCTGCATCGGTGCCCCCTCGACCAAGCGGACCGTCGCGGACAGCGACGTCAGCGAGTACGAGTCGGTCCACCAGGCCAACGTCGTCAGCTTCGTCCGCACCTGGCACGCCCTCGCCGACCGGGCCCGGCACGATGGCGCCCGCGTTCTGGCGGTCGGCTCCGACGCAGGACAGGCGGCCCGTCCCGGCAACGGCCCGTACACCGCGGCGAAGGCTGCCCTCGCCTCCCTCGTCATCACCTTGGCCAAGGAGGAGCTGCACCACGGCGTCCGGGTCAATCTCCTCGCACCGTCGCTCATCGACTCGCCCCTCGCCCAGCAGATCATGGCCCTCAAAGGCGTCACCGACCCCGGCGCCTACTACGAGCAACTGCCTTGGGGGCGCCCCCTGTCCCTGGACGAGGTCGCCGCCACCTGCATCGACCTGGCTACCGCTGAGCATTGGTCGTACGCCACCGGCCAGGTCTATCCGCTGGGGGCGGCACTCTGATGGTCGACGCCGTCCGCGCCCGGCAGCTGGGCATCGTGCACATGCTCCGCAGCCGCACCAACGTGCCCGCCAGCGAGCTGGCCGACCGCTTCGGCGTCACCGAACGCACCATCTACCGCGACATCACCACCCTCACCGCTCACGGCATCCCCATCCAGGCCCAGCCCGGGAAGGTCGGCGGATACCGGCTCTCCCCCGACACCGCCCTCGACCCGCTGACCATCGACTCCGACCACGCCCTGCGGCTGTACGTCCTGGGATTCCTCGACCCCGACGCCGCCGCCACCGAAGACCGCGCCCGCGCGGTCGGCATCAGCGACACCGTCCAAGAGGTCATCCGGCGCCTGGCCCGGCGCATCCACTTCGACACCGCCGACTGGTACTGGCGCGATGAAGGCTCCGGGCACCTTCCGATCCTGCGCACCGCCATGCTCGCCGCGACCGCCGTCGAAGCCACCTGGCGCACGAAGACCGGCAGCCAGGAGACCGCTCTCCTCAAGCCCTACGGCGTGGTGTGGAAGGCAGGCGAGTGGCACATGGTCGCCGCCCGCGCCACCGGCGGCCCCGCCCGGTACCGCCTCAACCTGGTCGACCGGCTGGTGCCCACCGACCTGACCTTCGCCTACCCCGAGTCCTTCTCCGTCCGCGACTGGTGGGCCCAGGCCATGGAGGACTACGGCAAGGGCGAGGTACGCGTCGCCCTGAACGTCACGGCCGCGGCACGCGACGAGATGCTGCGCCTGAGCCTGAAGTCCACCTCCCAGGTCCACGAACACGACGACGGGTCCCTGACGATCGTGCTGTTCGTGGACCGGTGGGAGTGGCTGATTCCCCTGGTCAGCAGCTACGGCCCGGACGTCATCGTCACCGAACCGGAAGAGCTGCGCACGGCGATAGCCGGCCAGCTGCGCCGCACCCTGGCCGTCTACGACACCGCCGCGGCCCCGGGCCCGGCACCGCCGGACGGACTGCCCGACGACGACTCCCGCCTGAGATCCACCCACGGCCGCCACCCAGGAGCATGACGTGACTCCCCGCCACCTCGACCACGCCGACACCCTCAAACTGCCCGTCACCGGAGACGGCCCCTTCGACTTCCTCCACACCTTCTGGAAGCCGTCCCATTACGCCACCGGGCTCGAGGCGCACACCGCCACCCGCTCCTGGCGGACCTTCCGGGCCGGCGACCTCGTCACCGGCGTACGCCTGCACGCCGAAGACCGGCTCGTCATCGCCGACATCTACACCGACGGCGACTACAAGCCCGCTCACCGCGAGCACCTGGCACGCCGACTGACCGCCTCCTACGGCCTGGACGAGGACCTCAGCCAGTTCACCGAACTCGCCTCCGCCGTACCGCAGATCCGCGAGCCACTCGAAGCGCTGTCCGGCATGCGGCAGAGCTGCCCCGAAGACCACTTCGAGATCGCGGTGGTCGCCCTGCTCCTGCAGAACGTCACCATCGCCCGCACCACCCAGATGACCCGCAACCTCCTCACCCACCACGGCCAGCTCGTCCACTTCGACGGCATCACGCTCCGGGCCTGGTTCACGCCCGAGGAACTGGCGCACGTCTCCGCCGAGACCTTCAAGGAGCAGGACCGCCTCGGCTACCGCGCCAAGACCCTGCCCGACTTCGCCGCCTTCTTCAGTGATCACACCACCGAGGAACTCCAGAGCGCCGGCGACCTCGTGCAGACCTTCCAGCAGATCAAGGGCGTCGGCCCCTACACCGCCGCGATCATGGCCTCCCACGCGTCCCGGAACACCAACTCCTTCGGCCTGGACGTGTGGAACCGCAAGATCCTCGCCCGTCGGCTCCTCGACGCCGAAGACGCCGCACCGGAAGCCGTCACCCGCCGCCTGAACAAGCTCTTCCCCGGCCACGCCGGAACCGCCGGCCTGTACTTCGTCGAGCACGAGTACCTCAACGCCCCCGTCGCACCACTCCTCGACCCGGACGGCATCGACGCCTGGAACGAGGCTCTGGAACACCCCGTCCCCTGACCTGACCCGACCCCACCACCGACCCGGCAGCGCCCCGGCCGACGCTGCCGTCACAGCCATGCGTCCACGGCCACGAGGACAAGTCCACGAACGGGTGACACGCCGCGTTCGAGTGCATCTCCGCCACCCCCGGGCGCGGCCCTGACGCCCACCACCGACCAATAGAACGTTCGTTCACGATCTGCTCCCGGCCAAGCCGTTACGGACCCCCCACGGGGGCGTTCTTAGAGCACCAGTACCCCTCACGCCCCCAGATGGAGGACTTCATGAACCCCGTACTCGCCCTTGCGCATCGGCCTCTCGGATTCGAACAGCGGCGGCCCTCGACTACTCCTCTCGCCAGCCACTCACAGCGGGTTGACGCCGTCGCCCACCGCTCAGCACGACCGGATACGAGGTGGACAGCATGAGCGAGCCCACCCATGCAGCGGCCAGCCGCCGCGGGACGCAGGCGCGCCGCCACGCCCCCTCGTCGCTGTTGCCCCCCACCCACGACGGTGGCTGCCGGGCGGCATCTTCCAGGATTCTGCCCGCTGGCCGGCCTGTCCCGGCAGCGCGGACCGCCGTCTCCGGGAGCCGGTCATGACCGATCCGCTGCGCCCGGCCGCCCCGAGCGCCCGATCCGTACCGCACGCACGTACCGAGCCCCTGCCGCTCCCTCCGGCATCTGCCCCGCCCTCGCCCGAAGGTGCGGAGCTTGGCGACGAACTCACCGATGCCTACTGGGCGACCTGGGACGGTGAGGCCTCCCGCACCAGCATGTGGAAGATCTTCGCCACGCTCCCCGCGATCATCCGCCGTGTGCTGGAGATGGCGTGGCGCGCCGACGCACGGGCCACCTGGGCCGTGATCGTCCTGCAGCTGGGTTCGGCGGCGATGGCGGCGTTCGGGCTCCTGGCCTCGATCGGCGTCCTGCAGGCCCTCTTCGCCCAGGGCGCCACACCAGACCGGATCCGCGCAGCGTTCCCGTCCCTGGCTCTGGTGGCCGGGCTGCTGATGTTCCGGGCCGTGCTCGATGCCGGGGTCGCCTTGTATCAGGCCCGGCTGACACCGAAGATCCGCCGCATCGTCGAGATGGATTTCCTTCGCCTGGCGGCCCACGTACGGCTTGAGGCCGTCGACGACGCGAACTGGGCGGATGACTCCAACCGCGCCAACGACCGGGGGCTCTACTACGCGCGCCAGTCCATCACCCAGATCATGGAACTCGCGTCCGCGCTCCTGGGACTCATCGGTGCCGCCTCCGTTTTGACCCTGCTCCACCCCCTTCTTCTGCCACTACTTCTCGCCTCGGTGATTCCCCAGGGGCTCGCCTCGGTGCGCTCCGCACGCATGCGGTTCCTCAGCCAGGTCCGCTACAGCACCCTCCAGCGGCGCGTGCGGCTGTTCACCTGGCTGCTGCTGGACCGGGACGCCGCCGCGGAGTTGCGCTCCTCGACCGCGCAGCCAGCGCTGCTGGGCGAGCACGAGCGCATCGCCCGGCGGATCGAGGAGGAGGACACCCGGCTGGGGCGGGCCGAGGCCCGCACGGCACTGTTCGGCCGAGCAGTCGGCGGTGTGGCCACCGGCCTGACCTACGCCGCGCTCGCCTGGATGACGATCGTGGGCTGGCTGCCGCTGGCCTCCGGCGGCGGCGCCGTTCTGGCAATCCGGGCCAGCCAGGGCACCCTGACCCGGATCGTCCTCGCGACGCACTACGTGTACGAGCACGCCCTGTGGGTGTCGGACCTGTACACCTTCCTGGAGAAGTGCCGCACGTTGCTCCCACGCCGCACCGGGCTCGCCGCACCCGGCCAGGTCAAGACGATCAGCATCGAGAACGTCGCCTACACCTACCCCGACGGGAAGAAGCCCGCGCTCAACGGCGTGTCCCTGGAACTGGCCGCAGGTTCCACCGTCGCGTTCGTGGGGGCGAACGGCTCGGGCAAGTCCACGATGTCCAAGCTGATCGCCGGGTTGTACGAGCCGACGGCCGGCAGCATCGCCTGGGACGGCACCGACGTACTGACGATGGACGCCGAAAGCGTGCAGGCCCAGGTAGCCATGGTCCTCCAGGACCCGGTGGAGTGGCCGCTCTCGGCCCTCGCGAACATCACCATCTCCACCGGGACGATCACGCAGGCCGATCCGAAGCGGGCACACGAGGCCGCGACGGCGTCCGGCGCCGACCGGGTCATCGCCGGGCTGCGCCAGCAGTGGACGACCCCGCTCTCGAAGCGGTTCAAGGACGGCGAAGAGCTCTCCGGCGGGAACTGGGCGAAGTTCGCCGTGGCCCGCGGTCTCTACAAGGACGCCGCGGTCCTCCTGCTCGACGAGCCGACCGCCAGCATGGACCCGCGTGCCGAGCACGCCGCCTACACCGCTGTGCTGCGCGGCCGCCGTCGCGCGGACCGCATCACGATCCTGATCTCCCATCGGCTGGCCAGCGTGATCGAGTGCGATCGGATCTTCGTGTTCCAGGACGGCCAGATCATCGAAAACGGTGATCACGCTTCGCTGATGGCTCAACGCGGTGAGTACTACCAGATGTTCACCCTCCAGGCCGCCGCCTACCAGGCCGAGGCTCCGAGCAAGAACGGGGACAGCGGATGAGCGCCGCCGACAGGCGGATCGCGCCCGCCCCGCGCACTGAATGGCCGGAGCACTTCGAGGACCACCTGGCCGGGACCGGCTGCCCGATCTGCACCAACGACTTCACCGCCGAGGACATCGGGTGGGGCCTGCTGATCAACAAGGGCCCGTTCGCCAACGCCTATCTGTGGCGCAGCGGTCAGGTCCGCGGCTATGTGGTGGTGATCTTCACCGCGCGGCACGTCGCCGAGCCGACCGCGATGACCTCCGCTGAGGCCGCGGGTTTCTGGAACGAGGCGCTGGCCGCCGGTCGCGCGGTGGAGCAGTACTACCGCCCGCTGAAGCTCAACTACCAGCTCCTCGGTAACGCCGTGCCACATGCCCATTTCCACATCACTCCCCGGCGCTCCGCCGACCAGGATCCGGCGCCCGGCGGGCCGCTCCCCTTCGACGTCCTCGATCACGGCCGTCAGGACGAGGAGCAGTTGCAGACCGACGCCCGGCGCCTGCGCGAGCTGCTGGGCCGCACTGGGTCCTCGGTGGTGTCACGATGAGCGCGGAATCCGCCGTGATGGTGGTGGCGGGAGTCCTGGCGCTGTACTACCGCATCATCCCGACCGACGTCTCCGCGGGGCCGTCAGGGACCGCCACCTGCAACTACGTGGCCCGGGACACCGACGGCCGGCGATGGTTCGTGAAGGCCTATCCGGCGAGCGCTGATCTGGCGGCCGAGCGGCGCGCCCTCGAGCTGCCCCTTCGAGGTGTGGGCGAGGGACGCCGCTCGGGAGCGGATGGAGGGGCTCCCCGCTGCGGCTTCCATGCTCAAGGCGCTCCCGCCGACCCTCGCCGTGCAGATCGTTCACGGCGACCTTTCCTCCCTGAACTTGATGCTGAAAGGCGAGAAGGAAGCCGGCCGATGAACGCCGCCACGGAGCAGCTGTCCCTGCTTGCCACCGACGAACCCGCCCACCAGCCGGCCACCGACGCCGTGCGGCTGCTCCTGTTCAACGCCCAACACGCCTCTCCGGAGCGCTCGCGTCGCCAGGCCGAATGGATCGCCAGTCAGGAGGACGCCGATATCGCAGTCCTCACCGAGGTGTCCTCCACCCAGGGCGGCGACGCCCTCGTCGCCGCGCTCACCGAGCGCGGGTACGCCGCTCTGGTCGCCCCTCAGCCGTCCACGCCCGACTACCGCACGGTCATCGCCTGCCGTACCAGCGATGTCCGGCCGGTCCCCAGCCCGGTCAGCGTCACTCCCCATCGGGCCCCGGCGGCCCGCGTCACCGTCGGCGGCCACGACATCGGAGTGCTGGGCCTGTACGTACCCTCCCGCGGTCCGAAAGACCAGCGCAACGTCGCCAAGCGCGCCTTCCAGGAGGCGGTCACCGAGGGCCTGCCGCGGTTGCACGCCACCTTCCCGGACATGCCCGTCATCGTGGCCGGGGACCTCAACGTCATCGAGCGCGGGCACCAGCCCCCGCACAAGGTGTTCGGCGACTGGGAGTACACCTTCTACGACTCCTTCCAGGCCGCTGCTCTCACCGACGTCTACCGGCATCTCCACCCCGACGAGGTTGTCCACTCCTGGTTCGCGCTCACCGGCAACGGCTTCCGCTTCGACCACCTCTTCGTCTCCACACCCCACGCCGACCGCGTCCTCGCCTGCGACTACCACCAGGAAGCCCGCAAAGCGGGGCTGACCGACCACGCGGTCATGACGCTCCGCCTGGGGCTGCCGTCCACCCCAGGCGGACACGGCGAAGCCCCAGCTACGAGCTCCGGCTGACCACCGGGCGCCGCAGCGCCCGAACGTCGGCGTTTCGCCAACCTCACCCGAGCCCCGTGCCCTTGCGCGGCAAGGGCCAGTGCACCACGCACGTTCATCCCGACCTCGCCCGCGGCCTCGCAGCCTGGCGCACCATGGCCTCTGCCCTGCTCATCCACTCGACCACCGACATCTGTTGGCTGTCATCTGACTGCCCTGCGTCGCGCGCCCGGCACGAGGGCATCGCCGACCTCTACGGTGTCCGGGCATCGCGTGCAGGATGGACGTCGCTGCGTCCAGGCCCGCACTCGGTCAGCCCAGGAGCTTCTCAACAATGCAGTGTTCAGCGAGGAAGTGCTCTGTCTGCTGGAGCAGGACGGTGTCGCCGAGTTCGGTCAGGTGTACTCCGTCGCTCCACAGGGTGCCCGAGGGGCCGGTCATGTGCTGGGCGACGGCGGTGAACGGGTTCCACATGTCCAGATACTGCGCGTCGAGCGCGGCTGCGGCCTGGGCGGCGGCTTCGTTGTAGCGGGCGAGTTCCGTGTTCATCGAGGTGACGGTGGCAGGGTCCTCGATCGGCCCGAAGGGGGTTTCGGAGACGACGACGATCCGGCGGGCGTATCCACGTAGCTGGTCGAGCATGCGGGTCAGGTGCTGGGTGTACTCCTCAAGGTCGACGGCCTCGGAGGTCCGGCCCTGGAAGCAGCGCCAGACGTCGTTGATGCCGCATCCGAGGAACACGAGGTCGTATTCGGTGCCGTTGGTTGCCCGGTCGGCTTCGACAATGCCGGCGACGTCGCGGCTCGTGGCGCCGCCCTTACCGTGGTTATGGACGTCGAAGGCAATGTGCGGCCAAGCAGCGCGCAGAGACAGGGTCAGCCGGTGGACCCAGCCTCGCCGGGCCCAGCTTTCGACAGTGACCCGGGAGCCGACCTCGGGCAAGTTCGCCTGGGTGGTCATCTGCGCGTTGACGGCTTCCAGGTGCTCCATGATCGAGGTGCCGAAGAAGCCGACGGTCAGGGTTCGGGGGGCCTCGCACGGCCCTGGATCACCGTCGAAGTCGCGGATGGATGTCGCCGGAACGCCGGTGTCTCGCCGCTGAGCAAGGCGGCGCCCTGCCGGGACGTCGCCCTGACGGTACGTTCCCGGAGTCACCGGAGTGCTCGCATGGCCATCGCTCCGTACTCGTCTTTGGGTGTCGGCCTGCGAGGACTCCGCAAGCTCGTCAATCCCATGAATGCACCCAGGTCACTTTGGCTCCGCGACTTCCGCTGATGCGGCACCGTCTCCACCAATCGGGTTCTCGCTGCTGACGTGGGCGTGCCACTCGGGCGGGACCGCTACTGCGGCTGCTCTGCCCCGGTAGGTCACCGCCACGTGCTCCCCTGCGTGAGCGCGGTCGAGGAGCTCGGCTAGTCCGCGGACGGCGTCCTGCGCGGTGATCGTGTCCGTCACGGCTCCGCCGGCCTCTGCGTGCCAGGCGGCCGGCACCAGCACAGCGGCCGGGTGCCCGTGCCGAGTGACCACGTGGTGGCCCCCTTTCAGGCGCACCCGGGTCAGGACTGGGCTCCATCCGGACCGGGTGTCGTCGGCGCTGCTGCTGGTCGTCTCCATGGGCCGAAAGTGTACGGACTGCCAGGACTTCACGGACAGCCACAGACTTCCCGAACTTCCATAACTTCCCGAACTTCAAGGTTTTGCGCTACGGTCGTTCTCGTCGGAGCGAAAGCCCCGATGGCTCCACCTCCGCCTCAACCAGGCGGAGTTCGCCATGCCCTTGGCTCCGTCAAGGCAGCGCACAGCACCACACGAGGTGAGAGGGGGATCCCCCTCTCCCGCCTCCGCCGGGGTCGGCGTCTTCAGCGCCGGCCGCCGACGAGCCCGATCACCTCACGAACCGAGGAGCTCCACCGATGAACAGCACCAACAAGCGCGCGACCGTCGCGGCTGTCGCAGCCGTCGGGATGCTCGGACTGCTCTCGACCACCGCGCAGGCCGACACCCCGGATCCGGACAAGCCCCTCCGCACGTACACCGAGGAACGCTTCAACCCGGTGACCGGCAGGACGGAAACGGCCACCATCACGGAGTACCCGGACGTCATCAAGCGCGGCGACGGTCCCAAGCCGGGCCACGACTCCACGTCCGCCGACGCCCCGAACGCCGGCACCCGCGACAGGGCCGCTTCCTCCGGCCAGCCCGGCACGGCGAACAACGGGTCGGCCTCGCCCTCGGGCACGCTGGAGCCTGCCCCGGGCACCGGCGGCCTCTTCATCCGCAACGCCGGAGGGTCGGTCAAGGGCCTCATGGGCGAAGGCGACCGTGCGCGGATCATCGCCTGCCACCCCAGCGACCCCAATCTGGTCAAGGTCGAGCAGATCACCAGCGGACACAACGGCTGGGGCGCGTACATCGGCTACGTGAAGATCGCCGCTTCCTCGGCGCCCAGCCGCATCGCCTGCTGACCCCTCCCCCGCTGCCGTGCCGGCGCCGCCCTGCACCCCGCATGGGTGCGCCGGTCACGGCACCAGCTGCCCGGCACCGCCACCACCCCGCCGGACGGAAGAGCACCGGGCCGCCGATCCACGAACCCTCATACGCACATTCAAGGAGAGCCACGTGCCCAAGGACATTCAGATCCTGGCCGAGCGCCGCTCGGACCTCGTCCGTCAGCTTCTGGCGTCGAACGAGAACCTCCCGACCATGAGCGCCGGGCCTGACCGTGCGGACACCGACTACGCCCGCACCCTCCTGGCCGCGGACGTCGCCGCACTTGAGGCCGTGCTGCTCGCGGGCCTTGCCGACGCCGAGCACCGTCACAGCAACTGATCTTCGGCGGCCCCTTGGTGCCGCCGCCCTCGGACAGCGACGTCATGGACGCCGCGCGGGCCCGGCCCCTGGGCCGGGAGGCGAATCTGTCCCGGACGCCGAGGCGTCCCGTCACTGAAACGGCCCCGGCCCGGTGTCTTCAGCACCCGGCCAGGGCCTCGCCAGCAGAGCCACACACCACGAACCGGTAGGAGCTCAGCAGCATGGCCAACCGTACCCGCGGCCGCGATTTCGAGCGCCGCATCCAACGAAGCAAGAGCGCCGCGTGCGGCGCCGAGCAGGCCCGCACGGCCGTCGCCCTCCTCCGCCGCGTCCCCGGCGGACCGCACAGCACGCCGGCCTCCGGCACCAACTCCACGATCGGAGGCGCCTGATGGCCTTCCGCCGCAGCAGCGAAAGCGACAACCGCTCCTCCAGCAGCGGAAGTTCGACCCCGAAGGGCTTCACGCCGGAGCACCAGGCCGGGCAGCAGCGCCTGAATGACCAGCTGACCTGCAGCCGCCTGGAAGAGCGCCCCAAGGACGCACCCCCCGGCAGCTTCTGACCTGCTCCCGGTCCATATCCCTTTGACGGGCGCACCTCCGCCGTCCCGGCCCACGCCGGGGCGGCGTTCGTGCATTCAGACCGCGCGGTCAAGGGAGCAGCCTGGCCCCCGCCGGACAACGCCGGCGCCGCTGCGCCGGAGCGCACGGTCGTTGACGCCGGCGGGCACCGCCGTTCGGACGCGAGGTCCCCGCGCAGGGTTCTGCCTATCGGGCGGCCGTCTGCCGACAGGCGTGGAGATAGTCCTCAAGCGGCTCCAGGCCGACCTCGAGTCGTCGAAGGTCAACCTGTTCGGCCTCCCAGATCGGCGCCGGGGCGAGCACCCCCGCCTCATCCGCGTGCAGCTGCGTGCCGAATACCTGCGGCCGGCCCTGGGCGACGCGGACTCGATCCTGCAGCAGCGCTGAGTGCCGCGGGTCTGCCTCGCCGGCCAGCACGGCCTCCGCCAGCAAGTCCCGGCACCTGAGCTGGAAGTCGGGTGCCGGATCACTGTGCTGGGCGAACAGCCACACCGCCGTAGCGGCACGCTCCCCGACTTCCGAGATGCCCGGCCACCCCCGCACCGCGAGGAGCTGCTGCAGCCAGATCCGGTTGTCCCGGTCGATCTCCTGCCATCGCTCCATCACCTCCGGCGTCCGCGACGCCGGAGGCAGCAGCCGCACCTCCTGGTCCAGCTCCATCCGGCGCAGCAGCTCCGCCGCCAGCTCCTTATCCGGCGCGGCCGCGGCGCGCGGCCGCGCTGCGGCACCGATGACGTCGAAGAGATGGGCGCCGAGGACCTTGATGTCCGTCGGGGTGTCCAGGACCTCGAGTTCGTCACGATCCACCCAGCGCACCCGGTGCGCGGGGGCGCCCTGGGGCTCGTAGGTCAGCGGCACGACGCCGACGAAGACGTGGTCCCGGTGCAGGTGCCGCCCGTCAGCTCGGCTGTCCGGGTCGGCCGCGATGTCCACGGTCCACCACGGGCCGGGGACGGCAGGGTGGGGGTACCCCTCCGGAAGTGGGGGTGGCAGGAGGCGCGGGCGGTATCCGGACTCTTCGAGTGCCGTGCGCATCGCGGTGTCCTGGGGCGTCTCGGCCTGGTCCTCGTGGGTATGGCCTCCCGGCGGGAGGTGGCCGCCGTGCCGGGGGTGCGCGATGACGCACATCCGCCACGAGGCCCCGAAGCGCGCGAAGAGAAGCGTGCTTGCGGTCAGGTGCCGGACTGAGTCCATGGCGAACCTCCAGAGTCGACGCGTCGGCCTGCCGAGGTCCTACCCTGCGGCCTCTGTCCACAGCTTCACGCTCGTACGGTCCGGTTCCCTATCACGGAACGGAAGGGCCCTATATGTCCGCAATGGCTTGGCTTCGGCTGTCCGATGACCGGCTAGTTCGAGCCGATCGTGTCGTCGCCGTCGACCTGTGGGGCCCGGGGCCCGAGAACACCGCCCAGGCGGAGGTCACGCCCGCGGTTCTCGGGCAGCCGGCGCGGATCGTGGCCCAGCTCGCCGGCCCCGACACGTCCTGGGTTCATGTCGCGACCTGCGCTGCCGTACGCGGCGGCGAGTTGATCGCGGGATTGCTCGGCGCGATCGCGGCCGCGTCCGCGCGGCCTTCGGGCATCGCGTTCGTCTACGGGCTGCGGCATGGCGGGGAGCTGTCGCGGTGGGCGTACGGGGCGACGATCCCGCTCACCGATCCCCGTGTTGCACCGTTCCATGAGGTTCACGATGCCGCTCCGGGGCGGTGGCTGGTGCGTCCTCTGCGGGGTGGGGCGCAGGAGGGTTCCTGAGCCCCGTCACGCCGGGCGATCGTCGGCTGCAGTGGTCAGGGGCGGGGCTCGCCCGGCTCCTGGCCGTTGTCCGCCGGCTGGAGGTGGAAGGGATGTTCACACGGAGCGGCCGGCCGCTGCGCCACCCATCCCGACTCGTATGCGGCGGGATCATCGACGGTGCGCAGGTGGGTGAATCCGAGGCGCTCGTAGTAGGCGTGGAGGCGGGTGTTGGTCGTCCAGGCGTCGAGGCGTAGCCACTTCGCCCCGTCGCGGGCCGCCTGGTCTCCGCACCAGTCCAATATCGCGGCTCCGAGGCCCTGGCCGCCGCCTGGCCGCGCAAGGGTCAATTTGTGCACGTAGAGGGCCGGTTCGCCTCTCTCCTCTTCGCTCCACAGGACCGGCTCCGCCTTTCGGTCGAGGGTGACGGTGGCCACGGGCAAGGCTTTCGGGGTCGGGTGGAAGAGGTAGACCTCGCCGGCGGACACGCTGGCGATGAGGAGTTCGGGTGGGTAGGGCGTGGACCACTGGTCGCTGCCCTTCGCGCTCAGCCAGCTGGCCGCGTCGGTGCGGAACTTCAGGAGTCGGGGGATGTCGGCCGGCACGGCCCGGACGACGATCACTCGCTGCCTCGCTCGGTGTGGCGGAAGCGCTCGTACACGGTGATGTTGCGGTGGGCCGGCAGCGTGAAGAGGGTGACCTGCACGGGCAGGTCGGCGGCGTCGTAGTTGGTGCTGACGATTTTGATGGCGGGGACCGAGTTGCCTGCGCCGAGGCCCAGGCGGATGTTCTCCCCCTCGGTGGTCGTGTGGGGGTGGATCTCGTCAATGGAGCGCACGATCTCGTGCCCGAGTTCGGCGAGGACGCGGTTGGTGCCGCGCTCGACGTTGTCCTGCAGGACCCAGTCGCTTCTCTCGACGATGCGCAGCGCCACGTAGGAGTCGTCGGTGTGGGCCGCGGCGCCGTCCACCATGTTGGTCCTGCGCCGCACGGCCACGTATTCGCCGTCCAGCAGGTCCAGTCGGCTGCGGACCAGTTCGTCTGCCGGCTCGCGGGTGATCTCGTCCATCCGGGCGTCGCCCTTGCGGTGCGCGGCGTCGAGGAGAGACGTGTAGACGTCGATGTTGGGCCCTTGCTCGCGGAACTCCGACTGCGGATAGAAGAGCAGCGGCTTCCAGTCGTGGACCCAGGCGCCCGAGCCTTTGCGTGTCCGCACAATGCCCTCGGCCTTGAGTTTCTCCAGCACGCGAACCATTGACTGCCGGCTCAGCCCGTACTCGTCGCCGAGAACCTGTGCTGAGGGCAGCTTGTCCGGAGAGCCGTCCGGTTTGCGGAAGTCTCCGGCTTTGATGCGTTCGCGCAGCAGGATGACGGCGTCGTCAACCGTCGCCTTCTCCTGCGGATTCCGCGGGCGATTGTTACTCATGGCCGCACCTTAGCAACCTGTCGCGACAGGTTAGCAAGAGTCGCCGGGCGATGCACACCCCACCCATTAGGGCATTGCCGCCTCGGAGCCACATTGACCGATCCCCGCAACTCAACCTGTCTTGACAGGTGTTGACGAGCCGCCAGCTGATCGCTACGGTCGTGATCGACGCCACAACCTGTCTTGACAGGTTGGAGTGTCTGGGGCCCTCATTCCGGGTCTAAGTAGCTCAATTCGGCGCACTGCCGGGGCTCGCGCGATGCAGGCCCGCTCCTTGAGAACTCCACAGCGGACACAGGACTGAGCGTCCGAGGGGTGCCCGTCGGCCTTGCCGTACGGCCCCGCTCGGGCACGCAGCAGTCCAGGCAACCAAGGCCCGGCGCACCACGGGTGTGCCGTGGCCTTGGCCGTCTGGCCAACACGACGGCCCTGGTCAGGAGTTACCTCCCGGCCAGGGCCGCGCTCGGCCCCTCATGGGGAGTCGCCACTCCCGCACGGGGCCTCATCCGAACACCTCACTCAGCGAGGAGTCCGAACTGTGTCCCAGATTAGTGATCGCTCCGCCCGCTCCACCGCCCAGGGCGGCGCCACCAGCTCCGCGCACTCCAAGACGATCGCCGCCTCGGTCGACACCAAGGCGCGTGCACGCGCCGCCGAAGTCGCCGGGGCGTACCTGACGAACCTGAATCTGGCCGCCAACTCCGCGGCCGCGAAGGCGGTGCACTGATGGCCACGCCCACCGCCTTCGAGCCCGTACACCCCAGCCCGGCCGAGTTCGTGGGGATGGCCCGCAACCGCCTCGGCAACCTGAGCCCGGCGCAGCGCCGCGTCCAGGCAACCGAGGCCGCCCGTGACGTACTGCGCCGCGTGATCAGGCTCGACCTGAACGGCATGCAGACCGACGAACTCGTCCTGGAGGTCTTGGAGATGCGGGCTGCTCTGGCCGGCCTGCTGACCGTCACGGCTCCGGCCGTCACGCCGCCCGCTCCCACCGCTGACGGTGCCCTCAGCGACGACGACCTGGTCGCCAGCCTCTTCGACCTCATCAGCGATGCGGCGCCGCTGGACGCCGACGTCGCCGTCCACGTCGGCCGCCCGCTGCCCAATCGGCTCTTCGACTCCCTGGTGCGGGCGATCAACGCGCCGGGGCTGCACGACGCCGGTGAATACCTGGAGGCCCGCGGGCACTGCGGGACCTCCACCGTTCACATCACCGCGATGGCCGCCCGCGCAGGTGCGCGGTGACCCAGGGCGAGCCGCCGGACCGGCGGCCCCGCGAGAGCCAGATCCTGGCCGAACCCGCCACGGTCGAACGGTGCCGGAAGGACTACGACACCGGCTCGGCCGACCGGGCCACCGCCTACAAGCAGATGAGCCGCCGGGCGGTCCCTGATGCCTCGTGAACTCGGCCCGCCCCACACCGCCTCGTTCGGACTCCGCCTCCACGGCGGCAGCGCAACCGACCGCCGGTGACCTTCAGCTCCACGCCGCGGGGGACAGCTGTACCCCGCGGCATCTCGCGACTCCGCCCCGCGGAGCCGCCTCGCACAGGAGAAATACGGTGACCACCCCATCCAGTTCGCCCACCACGACAACCCCGACGGACTCCGCCACCGAGGCCGACCGGCCTCAGCTGAACAAGGCGCAGCGCGTGATCGTCGGCATCGTGGTCGGCGGCGCAGTGGTGATCGCCGGCATCGGGTTCGCCGGCTCGTACGCCGCAGTCCGCGACCTTGCGATCCGCAAGGGCTTCGGCACGTTTGCCCATGTGTTCCCGCTCGGGGTCGACGCGGGGATCCTCGTGCTGCTCGCGCTGGACCTGCTGCTGACCTGGCTCCGGATGCCGTTTCCCATGCTGCGGCAGACCGCGTGGCTGCTGACCAGCGCGACGATCGCGTTCAACGGCGCGGCGGCCTGGCCGGACCCGCTCGGCGTCGGCATGCACGCCGTGATCCCCATCCTGTTCGTCGTGACGGTCGAGGCCGCCCGACACGCGATCGGGCAGCTGGCGAACATCACGGTCGGCCGTCACATGGAGCCGGTCCGGCTGATCCGGTGGCTGCTGTCACCTCTGCCCACGTTCAAACTGTGGCGGCGGATGAAGCTGTGGGAGCTGCGGTCGTACGAGCGGGTCCTCGAACTCGAGCAGGAGCGCCTCGTCTACCAGACCCGCCTGCAGGCCCGCTTCGGCCGCAGCTGGCGCCGCAAGGCTCCGGTCGAGGCCCGGCTGCCCCTGAAGCTCGCCCGTTACGGCGTTCCACTCACCTCCAAGCGCGCCCCGGCTTCGGCCCCGGCGCAGACGGTGAAGGGCGACGCACTGGAGACCCACGTCGCCGACGCCCTCGCGATCACCTCGACCGCGTCCGAAGACCCGGAGCTCTTCCTCGCCACCGAGGGCATGAACGTTCCTCCGCACCCCGTGAACTCGGGAGCCGACGCCAGCGTGAACCCCCGCAACGGGGGTGCGTCGGCACCGCGGCCAGCAGCCGTGAATCCGGCTGCCGAGCGTGAACGTGGCCCCGTGAATCCGGGTGCCGCCTCGGGCGTGAACCCATCGGTTCACGCGCCGACCAATGCCCCCGTGAACGGTTCACGCGGGGGCGATTCACGGCCTCCCGTGAACTGGTCAGCGAGCGCCCAGGATTCACGCATGAAGCAGTTCACGCCCCCCGTGAACAGCAGCAGCGTGAACCGCGTGAATGCCGTGAATCCGCTGCTCACGGGCACCGTGAACGGGTTCACGCCGGGCGTGAATCACCGTGAATTCACGCGTGAACCGGAGGCCGTGAATCGGCGGGACTGGAGCGTGAAGCGGCCCGTGAAGCTGACCGTGAACCGGGCGGCCGATCGTGAATCCGACGGCGTGAACGACCCATCCGACACCGTGAAACCGGATGCGGACGAGGTCGTGAACGAGGACGAGGGGGACCGTGAAGACGGCGGCGTGAACGACCGCGCCGTGAATTCACGCGGCCCGCGCGTGCACGCCGCGAAGACGCCGGCGCCGACGTCAGTTCACGCCGCTGTCGGTGCTCCCAGCCCTGAGCAAGCCGAGCGCGCCAAGGCCGCGGCCTCGTGGCACCAGGCCAAGAAGAAGAACCCGGCCCTGACGCAGAAGGAGTTCGCGGAGAGCCTCGGCAAGTCGCCGGCCTGGGTGACCAAGGCCCTCAAGGAGGCCCGTGTGGCCGAGAAGACGGCCGGCGCCTCCCCGGACGCACCCGATGGCTGAGCCGGTCAGCAAGGACCATCCCGGCCGGATACGCCCGGGGCCGGGCACAGAGCCCGGCTCCGGCGAGACCCGCACCAGCCAGCTCTCAGGGCTGTTGACCTGCGATAACGCAGACCACGACGAAGAGTTCATCCGCATGCTGATCTACCTCGCCCTGGAAGGCGAGCGGATCACCGGAGCCTCCGAGGAGGGAGGGAACGTGACCACCGCAGATGAGAAGACCGACCCGTTCCACGTGCCGCTGCCGGATGAGGTGCCCGTACCCGCGGCGCACGCGGAGGCAGCAGGCCCTGACGGTGGCCAGGCGACGGCCAAGGCGTCGCCTCCAACCCCTGCCGACGCGGATGTAGACGCTCCCGTAGATGGTGTAGATGCGCAGGTCAGCGCCCCGGAAGCGGGTGTGCCGACCCCCCGGGGGAGCGGGGCGGAGCCTGCCATTCCGGCCATGCCGGCATCGCCGCCCGAGCCGCCGGAGAAGGACTCCGATTGGTGGCGCATCGACCGGGCCGGGCCGAAGCCCGAACCTGCTGCGCAGGGCGCGCCTCGCGAGACCAAGCAAGGCTGGTGGGACCGCCTCTACAGGGACCAGGACGCCGACCTCGACACCTACAGCGGGCACGTCCTGACCGTGCCGCCCGGCAGCGGACCGGTTCTCATCGAGGTCCAGAAGACCCCCGAACCGGAGGCATCAGAGCCGGAGGAGGCCGAGGCCGGGGCCGGGGAGCCCGACGCCCGCCCGCAGGTCCTCGATGTCCACAAGCCGCAGCCGACCCTCCAGATCCGTACGCAGCCGGTGAAGCAGTGGCGCCCCACCCGCTTCTGGCGCGTCATCACCTTCAACGGGACCGCCGCCGCGGTCGGCTCCGCCATCGGGCTGAACGCCTACCTGTCCCAGTTCCCCCCGGCCGCCGTCGCCGCTGCCGGCGGACTGCTCGGGGCCGGCATGGCGCTCGGCTTCGGGTTCACGGCGTGGAAGGCCGCGGGCAGCGAGATGCTCGCGCCGTTCGTGCCGTTCGGCGCCCTGGGCCGCCTCGCCGCGGTCTTCGTCGCCGCCGAGGTCGGACGCCGCCTCGGGCAGGAACTCCTGCCGTACACCTCCGACATCGTGGCCCGCCAGGTCGGCCTGAACCAGAGCGACACCTCTCTGCTCGTCGTCGGCCTCACCATGTGCGGCGCCTCGGGCTGGCTGGTGTGGCGCACCCGCCACGGCGGCCTGCTCAAGCGCTGGCTGGCACGCATCCCGCTGGCCACTTCCCTGCTCGTCTGCGCGCTGTACTCCACCGGCCCTGTCATCTGAAAGGCACCCACCCGTGACCCCCATGAACACCGTGCTCGCCGCACCCGCCTCCGGCGCCAGCTTCACCCAGGGCCTGGGAGCAGTCGGCCTCTCGTCCCTCGCGGCCGCCGGTTTCATCGTTCTGATCATCGCCATCCGCAACAAGTCGAAGATCACCAAGAAGTACTTCGACGACCGCCGCTACCTCGCCGGGCTCGCTGCCGTGATCGGCGTCCTGTTCATGCTCGCTGGAGGGACCTGGAGGAGTCTGGCCGAGGGAGTCCACGGCACGGCAGCCTCGACCCTCACCGATCCGAACCTCATCGCTGGTGCTACGCCTGCCGGACTCGCCCTGGTCCTCGGCGTCATGGCCTTCCTGCCCGAATGGCAGCGGCGTCTTCCCCCGGCGTTCTTCGGCCTGAGCTTCGGCGTCGCGTGCGGCCTCGCGGGCGCGTTCTGGGGAATCCTCTTCAAGGTGACCGGCGCGTTCCTGGAGAAGCTGGCATGAGAGCGCTGCTCAAGGAGATCAGCATCCCGTTCCAGGGCGGCAGGCAGACGCCGCGGCTGCTGCTCCTTCCGCTCCTGACCGGGTCGCGCCTCATTGCGTCGTTCCTGCTGCGCAGGGTGGGCCGGGTCGTCAAGCTCGGCTGGACGGCGGCCATGAACCTCGACGCCCCGCCGGCGAAGGCCGCCCCGGCCGCAGCGGAGCAGGGCGGCGACCCCGCTGACGACGACTCCGCGAGCAAGGCGGGCCCGAGCGCCACCAAGGTCTCCAAGAAGGCAGCGCATGCCGCTGCCGACGACGTGATCGAGCGGGTCGGGCTGGGCTGTCTGATCATCCTGTTCGTCGGCGTCGTCGTCGCGGGGCTCCTCTGGCTGTTCATGTGGCTCGTCTGGCCGCACATCGCCCCGTACGTACCGGTCAGCTGCACCGTGCTCGGGGTGGTGTGGGTGATCGGCGCGTGGATGATCGCTCCCCCGCTGCAGGAGACCACCACCCAAAATGATCATGAAAAATCTGCGGGGGAGCAGGAGCAGGAATCCGACCAGGACCGGTTCGCCCGGTTGCTCGTCCGGTTCATCGTGGCCGCGGTCCGGGACGCAGCGCCGGAGCACATGGGCGTTCACATCGCCGAGCTCCTGGCGCGGCTCCAGCAGGAGGCGAAAGGCTTCGACAACTGGGAGCAGCTCCAGCTGCGGGAGTGGTGCACTGCCGCCGGCATCCCCGTCAGCAGGAACGTCCGCGCCAAGGGGAAGGGGCCCACCTGGGGGGTCCGCGCCGACGAGCTCCAGGGGGCCTTCGGCGCCTCTCTGGACGAGACGGTGGAGGCCCTCTCCCGACCCGTCCTCCGGGCCCCGTCGGAGGGGTCCCCCGCCGCCCCCGTCCAGGCCGGGGAGGAGGGCCCCGCCGCACCCCTCCCCCCACCCCTCTCCGCACCCCCCGCCGAGGCCCCCGTTCCGGCCGGGCAGAGCACCCCCGTCCAGCCCCACCTCCAGGCTGTTCCCGACCCCTCCCCTGGCGCCGTCGCGTGACCGTGCCCTGTGGGGGTGCAGATGCCGTCTACACCCCCATCTACCAGGGCATCTACCGCTCATCTCACCGTGATCGACAGGCCGTCGACACCTCCGTCTACGGTCTGTCGACACCACCGTCGACGGGCGGCGCCAGAACTGCACCGGCCTCTTCGCCGGCGGCGAGAAAACGCCCCTGACCATCCGCGGCCACGGCCTTCGCCCTCTACGATCCGGGGACCACCGATCGGATCAGGAGGCGTCCGTGCCGTTCACGTACAACTGTCCGCCCTGCGGCACGGCATCCCGGCCTTACACCTTCCGCGCCGGCGCGGAAGGCCACGGCGTTCGTCACCGCCATCGGCGTCACGACGGTGACTACCCCGTGGGCGAATGCATCCAGCACATCGCCTGGGTCAACCCGCTCGCACGCGCGGGTGTCTGGCGGCCCTCCCGAGGCGACGCCGTCGCCGCGGTGGTCGCCGGCCTGCTCGTTCTCTGGAGTGTCTGGCACGCGTTCACGAACTGACCCCGGTGGGCTGCACATCTCGCGAGATGTGCAGCCCACCGGGGTCAGTTCGTTTCTACGTTCCGAACGCCCAGATTCCTGGCCCACCCGCCGCGGGCGGTGGGGCGCCGGCTGGGCGCCGACTCGGGCTGGGAGTGCAGTATCTGCCTCTCCGTCGCCGACGGTCAGGGCGCCAGCGGAAGATCATCCCGCAACGACTCCGGCAGCGGGTAGGCGGCGGCGAGCGCCTTGATGATCTCGTGTGCGGTCTCCCGGTCGGCCTCGGGATCCGCCTTCTCGACGAGCGCCCTGCCGTCCTCGTCGGTATCGACGCCGAAGAGTTCCGCGAGATCGTCCTGGAGGTCCTCGTCCCCGGTCTCGGCTTCAGCGTCGAGATGGGTGTCCTCGGCGCGCTGCTCTGCGTAGTGATGGACCCGCGTCAAGCTCGCCGGGTTGGCGGCCTCGCCGTTGATCTCGGTGCCGGTGGCGAAGACCGTCCGGTGGACGGGACCGTCCGACGGGATGAGCAGGGTCAGGACGGCGTCCTTGAGGGCGGTGCGGTCAAGGTAGACGCTGGCACTCACAGGTGGCCACCTCTCAGGTAAGGGGGCGGGCGGGTCAGCGGGTCAACTCGAAGGCCAGGTCCAGGCGGCGGGTGTGGTCCGGGGCCAGCAGGTCGCCCAGGCTCACGGTGGAGCCGAATCGGTAGCCGGCCCAGTCGGGGGTCATTTGAAGGAGCTCAGCCGTACGGGCGCGCAGCGCCTTCAGGCCGTGCGTCCACTGCTCGGCCGTGGGGAGCGTCTCCCAGGTCCGCTCGGCCTCCTCGTCGTCCAGGAACTCGCCGGCGGGTGTCCGCAGGCGGGCGTCCCACCAGGTGGGGAAGGGATCGCTCCAGGAGACGACGACGGGGTGGTCGTCGCGTTCGAGCAGGAGGCGCTGGACGTCGTGCCAGCCGCACTCCGGGCGGAACTCCCCCGAGGCCAGGCCCTGGGTGATGACGCCGGCCAGCCAGCGGCGATCGGGGCCGTCGACCCAGGTGTTGATCTCGCATTGGCCCATCAGGCGGGCGGCGAGGCGTAGCGGCTCGGTGCCGCCGTCCATCGCGGTGTTGAGGAGCAGGGTCAGGGGGCGGACCTGGTGTCCGCGGTAGTCGACGATCGGGTCGTCGAAGATGACGTTGTGCAGCGAGCGGGCGTACACGCCCAGCCAGCGGTACGGGCTCACCTGGCCGCCGAGCCGGATTTCCCTCAGCTCGTGGTCCTCGGGCAGCAGGTCGAACAGGGCGTAGGCCCGCTCGCCGGAGTCCGGGGAGTCGAAGAGCACCCGGCGGGCGTGTTCGTGTATCAGGTTGAGGAGATGGGGGCGCTCGGGGCCGTTGAGGTGGGCGGAGCCGTGGGGGTCCTGAAAGCGGATGTAGCTCACGAGGAGTCCTAACGTCGGTGCGTGGGTGGGCAGGAGGCTGCCGGGGCGTTCGGATGCAGGTGGAGACGCGGGCCTACTGCCAGTCGAGGCCGGTGGAGCAGTTCGCGGGGAGCGGGGCGCCGCTGACGAGGTGGTGGACCAGACCCAGGCCGATCCGTACGCAGCCGAGTGCGGCTTCCTCGTCGGTCTCGCTGGCGAAGAAGCCCTGCGCCGCGGAAGCATTCTCGATCTTGTGCGCCTGCTCCAGGAGCTGGCTGCGGGTGCGCAGTTCGCCGCGGGGACCGTAGGGGCGGCGTACGAGCGCGGCGGCCTTGAGCAGGCGGAGCATTCGTGCCTCGGTGCGGAAGAACTGCTGGTAATGGGCCTCCCGGCTGTCTCGGGCTTGCCATCCGCGGCCGTGGATCGCCGCGTGGAGTTCGCCGCCTGTCGCGACGGTGCGCAGCGCGGACCGCAGGAGGAGGCTGCGCCAGGAGTGCTCGCGCAGGATGCTGCGCGTGGTGTCCCCGTCCGGGGCCTGCAGTGCGAGGGTGGTGAGGACCTGCTCGGCGCGCGCCAGGTCGGTGGCCCGGGTCGGGCGGGATGGGCGGTGCGTGGGCGGCACGGTGTCGGATCCCCTTCACGGTGATGTGGCGGCGGGTCGGGCGGCATCCGCGGTGCTGCGCCGGCTGCTGGCCTCGCAGTTCCTTGTACCAGTCAGGTCTGACAGCGGCGTCGGGCGGATCAGTTCTTGGCCAGTGCGGGCCGGGTGTTCATCTCGAGGGCGGCGATCGCTTCCTTGGGGACGGGGATGACGCTCTCGATCAGGGTCAGTGCGCGGCGCAGGGCGATCTGGCGCTGGGGGGCGTAGCCGCGCTCGTCGAGGGCGACGGCGAGGGCGGCCTGGGCCTGTTCGATGTTGCGGCGCTCGGCGGGCGGGAGGTAGCGGGCACCGGTCGTCCGGGCGTGGTGGTCCGCGCTCTTCCAGGCAAGGTCGAGTGCGGTGATGGTTTTGCGGTAGGCGTCGAGGGCTTCCGGGGCGGTGGAGATGCGGGCATCGCGCGCGGCGTCGAGGGCGTCGATGAGGCGCGCGGTTTGGGGGACGTTCACGTCGGCCAGGGCCAGGCGGTGGAGGTTGTCGAGCAGGTTCATCTCGAAGTCGCCGTATGCCTCCCGCACTGCGTCGTGACGGGCTTCCAACTCGGCGCGTCGTTGTACGAGTTCGCCGGTGCGGCGCTGGTGCGCTTGGGCGCGCTCGCGTCGGCGGTGCAGGTAGGCGGCGAGCGCACCTGCAAGGAGCAGGAGCACGACGACGGCCGCGATGGCGCCGACGACGGTCGCGATCGTCCCCCACGGCGGGCTGCTGTCCGTGTGCCGCGGCCCGTCCGAGGCGCCCGCGCCGTGCTCCGAGGGGCTCGGCTCGGCTTCGAGGTCCTTGGCGACAAACGCCCGCAGCTTGGACGCCAGCTCCATGGGGAGCCTCGGGTTGAACACGAGGGTCGACAAGACCATCACCCCGAGCAGGGCCGTGCCCACGCGCGGCCAGTCCTTGGCGAGCCAGAACCGGAATGCCTGGACACCGAGGAAAAGGCACATGAGGTTGCCGATGAGGGTGAGTATCCAGGTCGCGGTCGTGGACGTGGCTGCCATGGGCCGGGGGCCTTTCACGAGGTGCCTGCCGCCGGCCGGGCGTGTGAATGCCAACCTGCGGTGTCCTGTGAGAGATCAGGACACGATCACCGTGTGCCAGGGCCCCTGTGGACAGAGTCCGGCGACCGCACCCGCCCCTGTGGACAGCGCACGGAGCACGCCGTGGCCGGTCGCCGGGCCCGCTGGGCGGGTCAGATCTGGTCGCCGACCTTGATCTTGCGCCACTTCGTTTCGGTGACCTCCTTCCAGTTGGAGCGCTTGTCCTTGACGATCAGGACCTTCCACACGGCCGGGTGCTGCTGCACCCCGGTCTGCACCCGCCCGAGGTACTGGCGGTCACAGACCCGGCGGGAGCTCCGCTTCCCCCCGCTGGCGCCGCCGTTGGATCCGCTCGAGCTGCCCTTGTCCAGCTTGTTCGGCGAGCCCGGCTTCACCTTCGAAACGCCTCCGCCGCCGCTGCCTCCGCCGGTGGTGGAGCGGCTGCCGGAACCGCCGGTGGAGGGCCGGCTGATGCCGGTGAGGGTCAACGCGTTGGTGGTGACGGTGCGGCAGTTCGTCTCGCGGTAGCGGTCCTCGTAGATCGGCGTGGAGGGCCGCGCCGCATCGTGGTCCTTCTCCTTCACGGTGCCGTGCTCCAGCGGCTTCGGGGGCTTCGGGGTGCTGGAGGTGCAGGCCGCCAGCAGGATCGCGGCGGTGACGGCGGTGACGGCGATCGTGAGCGGTCGGGCGGCGGGAGACATCGGGGCAGCTCTCACTTTCTGGCGTGTGCAGGGGAGTTGGCGGGGCGCGGGCGGCGGGACGACTGTCCGCCAAGGAGCCTGTGGACAGCGGCCGCCCGCGCCGTGGGCGTCAGCGGCCGGGCTCGTCAGCGAACGTCTCGGCGTACGCGGGCTTGAGGGAGTGCCAGACGGTGAGGTCCGCCGGCTTGTCGTCGAGGCGCAGGAAGACACCGGCGCGGATCGTCGGGTCCTCGATGCGGTTGACGGCCGCGGCGAAGGCCCGGCGCGTCGGAGGGTTGGCCCTCGGCGCAGGTGCCGAGGGCCGGGCGTGGGGTGTGTCCGCTGGTCAGCGGCTCAGGGTCTGGAGCTCCGTGATCACGAGGGGGCCGTCGCTGTCGCGGAGGATGCGGTGGACCAGGAGGTCGCCCCGGTGGAGGGCGAGGTGGCGGGCCTTGGCCTCGATGGCGGCGAGCTTGCTGCCCGTGGCGTGCAGGGTTCCGCAGCTGCACAGGAAGCCGTATCCGTCGCGGCCTCCGCGGGCGGCGCAGTCCGGGTGGAGCGGGCGGCCCTGGTAGTGGCGGTGCTCTCCCGGTCCGCTGAGGGGGCACGGTGAGCGGTCCGTGGCGTGCAGGGCGACGACGTCGGCCGTGAAGACCTGCTCGTCGGTGCTGTGCGTGTCTTCACTGTTCCCTGCGTGCGTGGCCACCGGTGCCCCCTGCCGTAGTTGGGCACCGTCGAGCGGTGCCTTCGAGGTCGAACCTTCAACCTGTTGACGCTATTAACTTTACTCATAGTGGGGTTATGAGTCAAACTAAAAGGGTCAGCGTGATGGGCGGGCGGTCCCGCGCATCACCGGGAGTTCGACACCTTGGAGACCTCTTGGCCCGCCCGCTCGGCCGCCACCAGCTCACTGCTCTCAGCGCGCTCGCCCGCCTCAACGGCGGCACCTGGAGCGCCGACTGTGCCTGGCGGCTGCATACCGTCGCGCACACGGTGCGCGTGCTGAACACGCTCGTGGAGCGCGGCTATGCGACACGGACGAGCGCGTCCGCCCGCTACGCGATCACCGAGCAGGGCCTCAACCGGCTGGTTAGGTCAAGTATCTGTAGCTGTCTCAGCGGGGTCTTTGAGGGGCTGGGGCGAGTGATCGTCAGCGTTAGGTTCAAGTGTTCGTACATGTCGCATGAGTTGGGGGGACAGGTGGACTACTTCTTCGTTTCACCGGACAAGACCCGGAAGTTCTACGAGGCGCCTCCTGGTCTGGAGGATCTGGACGCGGTGGCCTACGTGACTCGGAAGGGGGCTCTGAAGACGGGTACACCGTTCTTCCTCGGCCCCGACATGCGTCCGGCGGAGCCGCTGAGTTCGTTCTTCCACGAGATGGCGAAGTCCCTCAAGGCCAAGTCGCTGTCCGACTACACCTACGACGCCTTGGGCCTCGTCGACTTCCTCGAGGCCCTGGACCTCCCGACGGATCTGCTGTCGGCGACGGAGGACGACCTCGTCGCCTACCGCGAGGACCGAACGGTGCACCAGGAGACGCCCGTAGAGGCGGCTACGTGGAAGCGGCACCGGGCTTTGATCAACAACTTCTATGACTGGGCGGTCGATGGAGCGAAGATCCTCGACAAGCGTCCGTACTACCGCCGAAAGAACGGCAAGGACGTCCTGGCCTGGGGGGATACCAGCGAGCTGGACGTACGCCACCTGGCTTACGGGCAGTGGCGGTTTCTGAAGCAGGTGGGCCTTCGCGGCCTGCTGCCCGATGACCGCGCTGACGGGCGTTTTCGGGTGTCGGCGCCGTTGCGGAACAGCGCAGGCGGCGAACTGGCGGTGACGACGGGGATGAGGCTGCGCGAGTTCAGCACGCTGCTGGACATCGAGGTCGGCCAGCCGCGCCGGGATGGTATGCCGACGCCGGTCGAACTCCAGGCGACGGCGAAGTACAGCCTGAAGCGGATCGTCGAGATCCAGTACGACACGTCGCGCGAGATGGATCTCTACCGCCGCACCGAGCGGGAGTGGACGGTCAGGAAGGCGGCGAAGGCGCTGCACAGGCGCCGCGCCGAACTGTTCGTGGTGGATGACGTCGATCTGCGAAGGATGAAGGTCAGCGGTGTGTTGCATGGCCGGCGGCGGGTCTTCAGCGTCTCGGGAATGACCGAGGAGATCAGGCGGCTGGCCGTCATCGAGGGTGATCACGGCTTGGAGGCGATGGCCCTGTTTGTGGGCCGCGGCGGTCAGATGCTCACCAAGTCGCGCTGGAACCAGATCTTCGATGCGGCTCACGCCCGCACCTTGCGCATCTGCAAGGAGGAAGACCTGGACCTGGAGATGCCTGCCCGGTTTCGGATCCACGATCTCCGGCACACGTTCGCGGTGATCATGCTGGAACTGCTGACCAGGATGGTCCTCGAGATGGAGGCCGAGCGACGCCGTTCAGGTCAGGACGCCTATGTGACCGAACACATCAATCTGAATGCCCTGTTGATGGTTCAGGGCCTTTTGGGACATAAGCGCGTCAGCTCGACGATGCGTTATCTGCGATACATCCGCCGGACGAACCTGCTGGTCGCGCGGGCCATCGCGGAGTGGAACGACCAGAACAAGACCTACGCGGAGTATGCCTCCCGCCTGGCCGATCGGACGGTGGCCTGATGGCTCGCCGGGGCGAGCGGAAGGCACGGCCGAAGCTCGCAGGGGGCCAGATCCAGGCACAGGCACAGGCACAGGCCGGGCAGGGTCGCGTCGGAGTGCGCGAGCTGACTTACCTGACGCCGAAGGGTCGCCTGAAACGGCACCGGGTCGACCCGGGTGGCTACGGCTGCTCGACGCTGGCGGCACAGCTGGCGGACGGGTGGATCGACTACCACCGGGCCGCGGCCTTGACCGACAGCGGGGACTACGCGGGGGCAGTGCGGTCGTTCGCGGCGTTCGTGGACCAGTATTTGGCGGCCAAGGGCCTGGATTCGACGATGGTCCGCCTCGATGGCGGGGACATCGACCTGGTCGAAGTCATCTACGAGTGGGAGAAGTGGCTGCAAGAGCAGTACGCGGCGGCGTCGGGTCGGCCTTATGGCCTGGCCGGGAGGCTGCTGACGTTGATCGGCCATCGTGCCGTTCGTGATCCGAACGTGCCGGAGAGGCTCCGGCGGAGGGCAGAGACCACGCCCACCTTTCGACGCCCGAAGTCCGAGCCGCTGGACGAGTTCGCCAACCACGAGCGTCTGGCCCTGCGGCAGGCCGCGCAGGCAGGTGTCCGTGAGCTGGAGAAGCGTCTCGCCCTGGGGCGGGATCTGCTGGAGGCGGGGGAGGACCCTCGCGTGGCCGGCTGGCATGACCTGCCGAATCTGGTCTGGGCCGCACGCCACCGAATGCTGACCGCAACGCAGTTGAAGAAACATCTCCCCGCCCGCGCCGACCGGTGGCCTGAGCCACTGAAGGAGCTCGCGCTCGAACCGGAAGGGTTCTCCTCGAGAACCGGATACTGGCTGATGAGGGCAGTGCACGGACTGCTGTTCCCGCACGAGATTGATCTGCATCCGTTCCGGATCTTGCTGCTGCTGGAGCTCACTGACTGCACCCCGGAGGAACTGCACGTCGTCTGCGAGGGCGACATCGCATTCAGCCGTGAGGGCGTCCGGGTGGTTCAGCGGAAGCGGCGGGCCGGACGCGTCCGCGCGGACTTCCACCCGCTGGACGAGGTTGCCCTGGACGAGGAGCGACCAGGCGAATGGGTCTACCCCGGCGCGGGCAACTGGGACACCCCCGGCCTGTTCCGTCGCCTCCACGCGGCGACGGCTCTGAGTCGGGAAGCGTTCGAACAGCCGTGGCTGTTCACCGCGGTGGAAGCTGACAGGCACCGGGCCGCGATGCTGGCCGGCCTCGCCCTCTTCACCCGCAAGGGGCGCCGCTTCACCCAGTGGATTGGCGCACATGACGGCTCCGACGGCACACTCGCCCTGGACATCTCCCGCCCGCACGACGTCAGGCGCCTGCGGAAGACGGCCAAGACCAGCAAGGTGGCCGCGTTGGGCGGGACCCTGACGGACCTGGCCGGAGATGATCACCACATCGAGGTCTTCCGCGGGCACTACGCACACGGGACTACCGTCCATGTCCTGGCCGGCAAGGCCATCAACAAGGCCCAGAATCAGGTCTTCAAGAAGGTGACGGCCACCAAACCGGTCCTGATCACAGCGGAGGCCGAGGCGTCCCTCGTCGAGTCCGGAACTGCCCAGGCCCTTGATCTGACCCAGGAGCAGGCCGGCGCCCTGGCCAGTGGGGACTTGGACATGGGGCTGACTGGCTGCCGAGATCCGTACGCCTCGCCCCACACCGCGGAGGGCAAGCTCTGCCATGTTGCTCCGGCGATGTGCATGCTCTGCCGGAACGCGATCGTCTTCACCTCGCAGTTGCCCCGACTTCTGATGCTCTCCGACCACATCGACCAGATGCGGCTGGTGCTCGCACCTGAGCGATGGCAGGCGGTCTGGGGTGGCCAGGCCGCAGCTCTCGCGGAGGTCTTCCAGGAAGTCGCCGACCAGATCCCCGCCGCCCGGCAGGAGATCGAGGACAAGAAACTGAGACTGGATCTCCCCTTGGGGATGCGAACGGAGTACGAGCGATGATGCGACGGGCCGCGACGGCCCCCGCGCTTGAAGAATCGGAGTTCTTCCCGCCGAATGAACCGGTCTTCGCCGGGCGGCGCACGCTGATAGCCGGCGCCCCGGTCCCGGTCTTCGGGCAGCGGGACAGCTGGCCCGGTGACTGCCTGCGACGTCCGGTCAACCGCGCCAGAGCCCAGTGGAAGCTGGTGTTCCCGGCCGATCCGGTCTGGAATCTGCGGGCCCGCGAAGTGGCCTTCGCGATGATGAACACCACCCACCCCGTTCTGCGCGAGGCGGGGATCTTCCTCCAGGCCGAGGAATGGCAGTTGGGCACGGTGCGGATCGTCTGTGACGGCCTCCACGTTCTGGCCCGGTGGGCGACCAAGGAGGGCATGCCCCGCGATCTCAACGCCTGGTCCGCCGACGACTGGAAGATGTTTCTCGATGACGAGTTGGACGGCATTGAGGCGTCAACTGTGTCGAGGTACGTCTCGTCGATCCGGCGGCTGCACCAGTTCACCGCGGTGATAACCGGCGGAGGGCTCGTGGAGGACCCCTGGCCTGGCAAGACCGACAGCGAGGTCGCCGAATGGACGCCCTCGGGGATCATGAAGACGCCGTCCGTCACTCCGGCGACCTGGTGGCCCCTGCTGCGGGCGGCCTGGGCCTACATCGACCGCTTCGCTCCGCAGATCCTTGACCGCCGAGACGAGCGGGCGGAAGCCGAAGACCGCAGCTCGCGGACGGACAGGACCTCCTCCGAGGACAACGACACCCGGCTGAAGGAGTGGCTGGCTGACCCGAAGAACCTGATCCCGGTCCACCAGGTTCCCTTCCGGGGCCAGGAAGCAGGAACTCCGATCTGGGCGGCGGTGAGTCTGGCCGTCACCGGCGGCCGATCCAGCCACCTGTTCAACGCGAACAGCGCGGGCAACCGCGGGAGGCCAGCGGCCCGCCGCGAGATGGTGCTCAGTGCCGTCCAGAGCGGAGGGACCGTTGCCATCCACGGCAACCGTGGGGCGGACGCCCTCGGGGTCAAGACGGCACCGGGCAGCTACACCCCTCGCCCCCAAGAAGAGATTGATGCCGCGATCCGCGACTGGCTCGAGGACCCCTCACACCTTGTCCCCGTCCGTTTGCTGAAGGACCCGGCGGATGGTCCGGCCGAGCCGGCCTGGTCATCGCTGGCACGGGATATCTTCGGACCCGACGCCGTCGTCAGCGTCTTCAACGGCCGCTCAGGGCCCTGCCACCAGCGGCGGGAGTGGGCCCGGCAGGCCGTGGCAGCCGGCCGCTTCCGGGAAGAGCAACACGGGGAGCTCTTGCGAGAGCTGCGTATGGTCCGTGCGGCCTGCTACATCTTCACCGCCGCGTTGACCATGATGCGCGACAGCGAGATCCAGGAAATCGAGCGGGGTGCCCTCACCCAGCACTACGGCAGCCCGGCGGTGACGTCCCGCAAGATCAAACGGAATCCGTCCCAGTCCGAGGTCCGCTGGTGGATCATCGACCCGGTTGCGAAGGCCATCGCTATCGCCGAGCGGCTCTCGTGGCATGACACCCACGTCTTCGCCTCGATCGCATCGAATCAAAGGCGAAGCGGGCCCGGCATTGACGCCGCCAGGGACATCGACTTCTTCATCGAGAACGTCAACCAGCGCAGGCACTTGACGGGGCTGGAGGAGATTCCGGCCCAGGTCGTGCGCCCGCACATGTTCCGCCGGACCATGTCGATCATCGCGAGCCAGCAGCCCGACGGAGAGATCGCGCTCGGTATCCAGCTCAAGCATGCCGCCCGGAGGGCTCTGGCCAACCGGACCACGGCCGGATACGGGGCGATCGACGCGAACTGGGTGAAGGAGTTCGACAACCAGCTGGAGCTGGCTGCCGCGAAACAGCTGGTCGAGGCCCTCAAGGCCCGCCGCCGTGGCGAACAAGTGGCAATCGGTCCGGCGGCTCCGCGGTTCCACGCCGAGTTGGACAAGGTCATCGAGGACATCGACACCTCCCCGCGGTTCCAGGGGCAGATCGCGGACGAACGCCTTCAGGTCAGCCTCCTGCGGGACACATTCGCCGATCTCCACCTCGGCACCATCAACCACTGTCTGTGGAAGGCGTCCACGGCCGAGTGTCAAAACCAGCTGCCACCTGAACAACGGGGTCAGGCGCCCCTGATCGGTGCCTGCCAGCCCGCCAAGTGCCGCAACTCGGTACTGACCCGCAAGCACGCTCCCTACTGGATCGCAGAGGAAGACGACCTGATGGAGACCCTCAAGCGCGAGAAGCTCTCGCCGCCCCGGCGCGAGCTGATCCGTGCCAGGCTCACCGAAGTCCGGACGGTCACGGACCGCTTCAAGGACCAGGGGGTCAGCATCTGATGGCGGTCTCTGCCGCCTCGGAGGCGAAACTGCGGGAGGCCATGGCCCGACTGCTGGCCGGTGAGCCCCTGCACACCGACGGGGCCCTGACCAAGGAGAACCTTGCCCGCGAGGCCAAGGTCAGCCACGCGACCGTCCACCGGGCCGAGGACATCCTCGCCGAGTGGGACGCCAAGGTTGCCCGGCCGGTCCTGCGGACTCCCGGCGAGGTCGCCCGGGACGAGACGATCGCCGAGCTCCGCCGCCAGCTGCGGGAGACAAAGGGCCAGGTCACCGAGGTTCACGGCAAGCTCGACGCACTCGCGACGGTGGCCGCGAACCTCTACCACGAGAACATCGCCCTGAAGAAGAAGCTCGGCAGCAGCCGGCGGCTGGCCTCCATCCCGGTCCAGAAGTAACGACGGACGCCCGCGACGAATCCGTACGCGACTGGGGACGTTCGGCTGTACTTCCCCCCTCGAGGAGGGGGGAAGTACAGGGAAACGTGCTCAGGCGGCGATGGAGAGTTCGGTGCGGGTGCGGTGGATGAACTCGCGGACGGCCGGCTCGCGGCGCCAGGGGCCGAGAGCGGTGTTGAACTCGCGGACGTAGTCCTTGGCCCGGGAGGACTGGACGCGGGCAAGGATGTCGACGGAGCGGTGGCCCAGCTCGAGGCCGTGGTCGAGGTCGCGGGCCTGGAGGTGGGCGGTTCCCACGATCGCGAGCCGCATCCCGACGGAGCGGGTGAACACCCCGGACGGCATCGCGGCGGCCCGCTGATTCCAGGCGAGGGCCGCCTTGGGGTTCTTCAGGTCGCGGAAGACTTCGGCGGCATCCGCCGACAGGCGGGCATGGTGATAGAAGTCGATCCAAGCGGGTTCTGAGCCGCTGGTGGCATCCGCCTGGACCAAGAGGTCCTCCGAGGCCGCGAGAGCCCTGGAGGCGGCCCTGGCGTTGTTCTCGCGGGCATGGGCACGGGCTTCGATGAGCTTGGTGAATGCCAGGACACGCGGGGCGGCCTGGCCCTTCGCCCGTTCGAAGGCTCCCTGAGCCATATCGACGGCCTCGGAGGGGAACCCCCGCAGCAGGGACTGCATGGCCATCGTGGTCAGGACATAGCAGCCGAGCTGGACGTCCCCGCCCGCGCGGGCCAGCCGGAGGGCCTGGATGAAGTGCCGCTGGGCAACATCGTGCTGCCCGACGTCGAAGGCAGTCCAGCCGGCTAGGCGGGAGAGCTCGGAGGTGACGGAGAACAGATCGCGGCCCACGTCGTCGGCGAAGGAGCCCCGCAGGAGCGGGGCGGCCCGTTCCTGGAGGCAGACGGTGACGGAGTTCGCTTTCCAGTTCCCGCCGCCGTATTTGGAGTCCCAGCGGCGGGCCTCATCGGCCGCATCGCGGAGTTCTTCCAGGTCGGCCCGGCCGACCTGCTTGCCGCCGGCGAGGTCGGCGGCCTCGTCGGCGGGGGTGACCAGCCAGCGGGTCACGGGGGTGGTGAACGCGGACACGGCGAAGCCGGATCCGGTCAGGAAATCGCGGCGGTTCACGAAACTCCAGAACGACGTGGCCACTCGGACCGCATCAGCACGGTCCCGCGGGAAATCCAACCCCACATCCGCGTCCGGTGTCTCCGCATCGCCCATACCGATTTCGCCAAGCGCCACCGGACGGCCGAGCCGTTCGCCGATCGCCTGCGCGAGGAACGTCGGCACCGGCCACTTGGGGATCATGCCCCGCTTGCACCAGTTCACGATGGAGGTATGCGAGTAGTCCGTCTCCACCCCGGCCTGCTGGGCGAGCTGGTTGACCCGCAGGGCCAGAGACTTGTGGCTCGCGCCGGAGGTCTCGATGAGCCGGTCCAGGTCCGCGTTGGGCGGACGCTTCCGGCGGCTGGTCGACGCCACCCGAATCCCCTTTTCCACCAGGTCAGCAACAGGGCCGCTGACGAGGAAACGCCACGGGGCCGGCTGCGTCGACAGGGCATTTTCAGTCGGCGCATTCCGGCTGGGCACGGAAAGTCGTACGGCTTCCCGCACCGTGAGGCACTGAGGGTATTGCCCTGCGGACCCTGGGTGAACCTGCTTTGCGAGTTGTGAGCCCCCCTGCGAGCCCTGACCGGCAGGGGCCGCCCAGCGGTGTGATGACGGGGCAGGCCACCGCCGGGACGCCAGGAAGGGCTCCCGGTGGTGGCCGCCGCCAAGGCACCACGACTTCACGCTCGGGGGTGAACCAGATGTGCGGAATTGCAGGACTGGCCGGAGGCGACGCCGTCCGGCACGAGAAGACGGTGGCCGCGATGGGTGCCTCGCAGCACTACCGCGGCCCGGACGGCACCATGCACGCCGCCAGCAGCGACCGGCGGGCGGTGCTGGCCATGAACACGCTGCTGATCGTCGACCCGCAGGCCATGCCCGGCCCCTACCTCGACCGGGCCACCGGCCTGCTGCTGGCCTTCAACGGAGAGATCTACAACTGGCGGTCCCAGGCCGCCGCCTGGGGCATCGAGGTCCGCGACCGGGAGTCGGACGCCCACTTCCTGCTGCGGGCCTGGGCCAAGATCGGTCCGTCCTGCCTGGACGGCCTGGACGGCATGTTCGCCCTGGCCGTCTATGACCCGCGGGTCGCGAAGCTGTTCCTGGCCCGCGACCGCCTCGGGGAGAAGCCGCTCTACTGGCGCCTGGACGGCGGCCGGCTCGCGTTCGCCTCCGAGGTGACCACACTGACCGGCTACGGGTCGGCCCCGCTGGTCTTACGGCCGGAGGTCACCGCGATCGAGACCCCGACCGGCGTCGACACCCCGTTCCAGGGCATCCAGCTGCTGGCCCCGGCCACGCTGCTGTCCTTCGACGTCACCACCGGCTCGATCGACCAGATGACCTGGTGGCACCTGGAGGACCGGGCACCGTTCACCGGCACCTACGACGAGGCCCTGGCCAAGTTCTCCACGATCCTGGCCGAGCAGATCCCGCTCAGGTCTCCGGCCTGCGACTTCGCCCTCCTTCTCTCGGGCGGGCTGGACTCGGCGGTCCTGGCCTACCTGATGCGGCCGCCGGTCTGCGTCACCGTTCGCTACCCGGGCCAGGACCGGCTCGACGAGTCCTCCACGGCCGCGATCATCGCCCGGGACATCAAGGCCGAGCTGGTGGTGGTCGAGCCGGACCACGTCGACTTCACCACCGCTTTGCCGCACATGATGCGGGCCCTGGACTACCCGATGGGCAACGCTTCCACGTTCTCGGAGCACATGGCCTACCGGAAGATCTCCGACCTCGGCCTGCGGGTCGCGATCGGTGGGCTGGGGCCGGACGAGTTCCTGATGGGCTACGTCCGCCAAGCCCTGGTCCTCTTCGGCCCCGACGCTGTCCTCGGCGCCGGCCTGGAGGCTTACCGGCCGCTGGCCGCCAAGCTCATGCACGCCGCCGGCGAACCCCTCGACCCGGCGGAGGCCGTCACCCGGCTGATCCTGCGGGGCCCGGACCCGGACGGCCGGCTCCGCGACCTGGTCGCGGACGCGATGGCCCGCGCGGGCGGGGACCTGGCCCGCGGCCTGACCCTCGCGGACCTGGCGACGGCCTGGAGGCCGCTGGTGATGACCAGCGACAAGCTCGCCTCCGCCTACGCGCTCGAACGCCGGTCGCCCTACCTCGCCCGCGACCTGGTCGAGTTCTCCTACCGGCTGCCGGTCGACTACAAGATCACCGACCCGGCCCAGGGCAAGCGGATCCTGCGGGACGCCGCCAAGGCCCTGGGCCTGCCGAAGGAGGTCTGGGCCAGCCGGGACAAGCTCGGCTTCGCCTCCCCGGTCCCCTCCTGGCTCAACGGCAACCTCGCCACCTGGGCCGATACCCAGATCCGCATGGCCCTCACCGACGCCCCGCCCGCATTCCGACCCCTCCTCGAGGGGGGTTTGAAGCCCGGCGGACGCTTCGACCGCACCCGCATGCAGGCCCTCATGGCAGCCGCCTGGTTTTCGGACCAGACGGTGAGGGCTGCCGCATGATCCCCAACTCCGTTACTACGGTGAGGGGATGCACTCCGAGACCACCGCCACCGATGAGCCGGCCGCCGCCCGCGGAGCCGTCGCGATCATCACCAACCGCCGCGGCGAACTCCTCCTCCACCTCCGCGACGACCTGCCGAACATCGCCTGGGCCAACCACTGGTCCGTCCTCGGCGGCGGCTGCGACCCCGGCGAGAGCCCGGCCACCGCGATCGTCCGCGAACTCGACGAAGAAGCCGGACTCACCGCCGAGAACCTGACCGAGCTGTTCGAGATCCGCGACGAGCACGGCTCCGGGCAGATCATCACCTTCTTCGCGGCCAGCTGGGACGGCGACGAGACCCGCCTCCCGCTCTCCGAGGGCATCAAGCTCCAGTTCTTCGCCCCCGAGCACCTCGACATCCTCACGATCCCCCCGTTCATCCGGGCCGGGATCCACCGCTATCTGGCCGCCCGGCCCTCCTGACACCCCGCCCTTCCGGACGGGGCAAGGGTGGGGCCGCCGCTGGCGGCCCCACCCGAAGGGACACCCCGCTCATGAAGATGACCGTCATCGGATGCGGCTACCTCGGCGCCACCCACGCCGCCTGCATGGCCGAGCTCGGCCACGAAGTCCTCGGCATGGACAGTGACATCGACAAGGTCCACACCCTGAACTCCGGGAAGGCCCCGTTCTTCGAGCGCGACCTGGACGACCTCCTCGCCAAGCACACCGCGACCGGCCGACTGCGTTTCACCGCCTCCTACGGCGAGGCCGCCGACTTCGCCGACCTGCACTTCATCGGGGTCGGCACCCCGCCGCAGCCCGGCACCGACGCCTACGACCTCACCCACCTCTTCGACGCCGCCCGACGCCTGGCCCCCGGCCTGACCCGCCCGGCCGTGATCGCGGTCAAGTCCACCGTCCCGGTCGGCACCGCACCCCAGGTCGCAGAGATCCTGCGCGAGTACGCCCCCGCCGGAGACCTCATCGAGGTCGCCTGGAACCCCGAGTTCCTCCGCGAATCCTTCGCAGTCGACGACACCCTCCGCCCCGACCGCCTCGTCCTCGGCTTCAACCGCGACCACTCCTGGGCCGAGACCCTGCTGAGGCAGGCGTTCGCGAAGATCATCGAGTCGGGGACACCGACGATCGTGACCGACTGGGCGACCGCCGAGCTCGCCAAGGGCGCCGCGAACTCCTTCCTCGCCACGAAGATCTCCTTCGTCAACGCGATGGCCGAGGTCTGCGAAGCCTCCGGCGCTGATGTTGCCGAGCTCGCCGACATCCTGGGCCACGACCACCGCATCGGCCGCCACGGCATGCGGCCCGGCCTCGGCTTCGGCGGCGGCTGCCTTCCCAAGGACCTCGCCGGATTCATCACCCGCGCCGACGAACTCGACGCCGGCCAGGCCGTCGGCATGCTCCGCGAAGCCAGCGCGGTCAACGGCCGCCGCCGCCAGCGCGTCATCGACCTCGCCTGCGAGGAACTCGGAGATGACCTGAGCGGCAAGCGGATCACCGTCTGGGGCGCCGCCTTCAAGCCCGAGACCGACGACATCCGCGACTCGCCCGCGCTCGCCGTTGCTCAGGCCCTCCACGACCTCGGCGCGACCGTCACCATCACCGACCCCAAGGCCCTCGACAACGCCCGCAAGCTCCACCCCGAACTCGACTACGTCGAAGACCCCATCGCCGCAGTCGATGACGCGGACCTGCTGCTGCACCTCACCGAGTGGCACCAGTTCACGACCATCGACCCCAAGAGGCTCGCCACCCGCACCACTACCCCCAAGGTCATCGACGCCCGCGGCACCCTCAACACCGACCAGTGGCGCGAAGCCGGCTGGACCACCCGCACCCTCGGCCGCCCCTGATCAACACCCCCATGCGGAAGGGACCGGCCCTGACGGGCCGGTCCCTTCCGCATTCCACGATCACAGATGGATAACAGTCACGAGCGCTTGGTGAGACACAAGCAGCCCTCGATCCGCCCAGTTGAAGGACGGAGCATCCTGCGACAGCTGAGACACCAAGCCCACTGAGACACCCGAACTATTCCTAACGCCGGGCTGGTTCACCTGCGGAAGCTGCACCCGGCTGACCCGCGACCCGGTCATCGAGCAGTCCTCCGCTTCATGGCGGCGGGTGCGGTGCTCCTGGTGCGCCGCCCCCGAACAGGCGCCGCCCTCCGGGGAATCCGGGGCCGGCGGGATGCGGTGGCCCACCGCGTCGGCCCGCCGGGTGCCGGCCTGATGGCCGCGACCTCGGCCAGCTCCGCCGTCGCGCACCGCACGAGGAGGTGCTCACCCATCGGCTGGTTCAGCATGCGGGCGAAGCCGGAGGGCCTCGCGCGCGCGGACCGGCGGGTGACGTGGACGGTGTCGGTCTATCGCCGGTCCGGCGACACCGAGGTCCACGAGTACACCAGCCACCGCCTCGACTCCCCCGAACAGACCCGGGAGCACATGCGGCTCGCGCGGGAGCGGCCCTGGGTGTCGCGGATCGCCCTGACCGAGCTCGTCCGCGAGACCTCCCGGCGCGCCATCGGCGAGGACGAACTGCCGGACCGCGGTCGGCCGCCCCGGCGGGTGGCGGCCCCCGCGGGCGGGCGCCTGGTCGCGCACTTCTACGAGATGGAGGGCCTGGCGGCCGCCAGGCCGCTGAGCGCCGACGACGTCCGCTGCCGGCTGCACTGGCTGCGCGAGACGGCTGCGGGCTCGGCGCGGCTGCCCGGGGGCGCCGGGGCCGGGAGCGCGGTCGTCGTCCTGCGGGAGATCACGGTGGTCGACTTCGCGCGCCCGACGACGGAAGGCGCGCTCCCCCCACACCCCGAATGACCCTTAAAATTTGACGCACGCTCGACTCGTGGCTTACGTTATATGGGTCGCCCGGTGGGTTGCCCCACCCCCGGGCGACACCTCACGGCCACCGGGAGCCGCCAACTGCGCCTCACGGCCCCCTGATTCCGGGGCGGCAGGACACTTCCCAGCTGGCTGCTGGTCCTGCCGCCCCGGCCCCCTGACTCCCTGGAGATGACCCTGCTGCCGCCTGCCCCCTGCCGGCCCGCCGTACCTGCGTACACGCCCGTCGCCCACGCGGAACGGTGGGACATCCGCCTCGCCCGCACGCTCCTGGCCGACCGCGGTGAGCTGCGCGACCTGGATGCCGATGATGCCTCCGGGACCGGCTACTTCCTCGGCGCCGACGGCTGGCGAGTCCAGGCCGTCTGGATCCAGAACAACAGCCTCACCCTGCCGAGGGCCGGCACCGCCGCGCGCCGCCAGTGGGACGCGGCCCTGGACCACATCGAATGCGCCCTGGCCTCGGCGGAGTTCACCGCCCTGCGCCGTAACCGGTACTGCGTGTCCGCGGCCGCGGTGGTTCCCGAGGAGCCGCAGAGCACCGCACGGCTGCGCCGCGTAGGCCCGCTGGATGCGTTCCGCAGCGAGGTGGCGTTCGACGGGTACGGGGCCCGGACCGCGTCGGGCACGGTGGTCCTCGCCTCGCACGGCGCTTCTCCCACGTCGACTCTGATCCTGACCGACGCCTCGGGCACCGAGGTGGGGCGCGGCTACGACAGCCACCGGCACGCGATCGAGTCGCTGGCCCACCACTACGGCCTGCCCATGCCGCTCACCGTGATCGACGAGGGACGCCGCACATGAACCGCCCCGCACCCGCGTCCCCCTCGCAGCGGGCAGCGGCCCGCGAGATGCCGCTCAGCGTGCACCAGCGCTCGGGCCTTCATGCCGCCGCCGTGCATGGCGAGGGCCATGTTCCTCCGTGCGTGCCCGTTCCCGAGGTCCGCCAGCTCGCCGAGCTGGGCCTGGTCGAGGCGATCGCTACGGGCGTCGACGCCCGGCTGGGTCCCCTGACGCGGGCGCCGCGGTACGGCATCACCGGGGCCGGCCGCAGCCGGGCCAGGCGGGAGCCGCTGCCGCGGGTCCTGCTGGTGCCCTGCTCGATGGGCAAGGCCGCGGTGCCTGCCGCCCCAGCCGCCGAGATGTATGTGGGCCCGTACCACGTCGCGGCCCGCAAGGCCGCGGCCGCCGCGGCTGCGGACGGCTCCGTGCAGGTCCTGACGCTGTCGGCCAAGTTCGGGCTGCTGCGCGATGAGGACCGGATCCTGCACTACGACCTGCGCGCCGGCCAGAGCGGCACGGTGTCCCCGCATGTGCTGGCCCGCCAGGCCCACTTCCTCGGCGTGAGCGCCGCGCAGGTGACGGTCTTCGCCAGCCGGTCCTACGCGGACCTCGCCGCCACGACCTGGCCCACGCTCGAGCACCCCCTCAAGGGCCTGGGGATCGGCCAGCAGCTGGCCTTCTTCGCCGACCTGTACCGGCCCTCGCGCCGCAGCGGCATCCCGCGGCCCTAGGCGCCGCCGGCCGCCCGGACTCTGTCCACAGGCCGCTCCGCGCACCGTACCTAGATCAACTCCACGGCCGCACGGCCCGATGACAGGAATCTCCATGTTCAAAAAGCTCTTCGCTGGTTCGCCCTCCGCCACTGCCTCGCCGGCCCCTGCGCCGGTCCGCTCGACGATGGAGGGTCTGACCCAGAAGGCCTCGCACAGTCTGCGGAAGTTCGGTCTGGCCGGGCAGCGGGCGGCGGTCTACCTCGTCCTGGACCGCTCGGGGTCCATGCGCCCGTACTACAGCGATGGCACCGTCCAGTACCTCGCCGAGCGGATCCTGGGCCTGGCACGGAACTTGGACGACGACGGCTCGGTGCCGGTGACGTTCTTCTCCACCGGCATCGACGCCACGTTCACGGTGAGCGTGGACGACTACGCCGGCCGGATCGAGGAGGCCCACAACCGGCTCGGGCACATGGGCCGCACCTACTACGCGACGGCCATCCGGGCCGTCCTGCAGCAGCACCAGGAGTCCGGGGCGACCGTGCCCGCGCTGATCGTCTTCCAGACCGACGGCAACCCGGACGACCGGTCCGCGGTGATCGCCGTCCTGCGCGAGATCGTCGGCGAGGGCGAGTTCGAGGCCATCGAGGCGTTCATCGCCTTCGTCGCCTTCGGCAAGAAGGTCGACTTCCTGCGCACCCTCGACGTCCTGGGGCTCAAGGACGACCACGTCTCGCTGTTCCAGGCAGACGAGCCCGAGCACATCACCGACGAGGAGCTCTACGACGGCATCACCCACGAGTTCGTCCCCTGGCTCGTCGCCCGCCAGCCGGTCCGGCACTGATCCGCACCGGGGACGCCGACCGCCGTTGCGCGGCCGGCCCGCCGGGCCTTCCTCCTCATCCGGGCGCGCGGCCGCCCTCCACGCCCGAGCGACGAACGGGATAGACAATGAGCAACTCGACGCTCCACGCGACCTACGCCGGCGCCTCCCGGGCGGCGGGCGCGCAAGCCGCGGCCCTGCAGCTGCTTCTTGCCCGCACCGGGGCGGACCGGGATCTGGCGCTGGCGCTGGCCCAGGTCGACATCACGCAGATGAAGGGCGTGCTGGATGCGGCCGGACTGCAGGCCGCGCTCGCGGAGGCACGAGCCGAGCGCGACATCACCGCGGCGCTCGCCGAGCGATGCCGGCGGCGCGAGGCCGCCGGGGTCGCGCTGGGCGCCACGTGCGCGTGTGGACACTCGGCCGCCACCCACGCCTCCCGCCTGGTCAACGGCGCCCGGCTGCCCTGCCGGCACACCGGCTGCGGATGCGGCGACCTCGCCTTCAGCTGACACCGGATCGGCGCCGGAGGACTCGGTCCTCCGTCCCGGATGCCCCCGCCTCGTCTGTCCTTGGCCCTGGGATCTCGTCCCGGGGCCTTCGGCGTCCCCGCCGGCTGGACAGCGCCGCGCCGCACCGCCCAGTATCTGACCCTGGAAATTTGCCGTACCATCGGCCGTGAGTTTACTTTTAAGCGACAAGGAGCCCGCAATGGCCCGCAAGGACGAACTGCTCAACCTGAGCGAGATCGCGAGGCTAGCCGGCGTGGGCCGGACAGCCGCGCAGAAATGGCACGCGGTGCCGCGAAAGAGCGGCGGGCTGCCGCCGCTGCGCCTAGTCGCCAAGGCACTGGAGGACAACGCCAGAGAGGCCGAGGACCTGGAGGGCGAGGCCCTGGAAGGGGAGGCGCCGGAGACTGAGGCACTGGAGGGCGAGGCTCCGGAAGGAAGCGGCGACACGCCGCCGCTCTACCCGCGCGAAGTGGTCGTCGCCTTCCTCAAGGCCGTCGGCTACATGAATGCGGACGAGAGCCCGATGGAGCGGCGAGCGGGGAAGGGGAAGTGGGCGCCGGCCCGTCCGACCATCGACCCCCGCCGTGCCAAGCAGCCGGATCCGGACTCCGGGGAGAAGCCCTTCAAGGTGGATCGGCAGACCGGGGGCCGCTACCGGTACTACGTGCCCCACGCCTGGGAGATGGCCGGCTTCGGGTCCGAGAACAGCTTCACCTCCTCCAAGACCCACGGCCGCGCGCCCGAACCCGACGGGATCGACGAGCTCGAGCGCCCGTACTGGTTCGCGGAGACCCTGGAAGCGTGGAAAGCCGGCGCCGAAGAGCGAAAGGCCGACCGGTACGCCAGCCGCACCGTCGCGCCGGACGGCTACACGCCCACAGGCCAGCCCTACCGAGTCCTGCCCGGCACCAACTACTACGCCCGGCAAGCGGCGAAGCAAGCTGGCCAAAGCGGCCAGGATCAGCCCTCCAGAGAGGAGTGAAATGTGGCCTGACCTGCCCGTTTCCTAATGTACCTGTGGTAAAATTAATAGCGTCAGAGGGTGTCGGCTCCAGCCCTCGGGGCGTCTTTGCGCCCCGTCCTGGACCCTGTCGAGCCGGCCCCTGAATCCACCGAGGTGTTCCCGGAGGGCTCTTGACGGACACCATGACGCACCCACAGGAAACCCCCAACCCCACGGCTCGCCCGCTCCACCCGCAGTTCCCGTTCGGCCCCGCGGTCAAGACCCGGCTCCCGGGACGTATCGCGCTGACGGGGCCGAGCGGATCGGGCAAGACGTACACCGCGCTGGAGCTGGCCTCCGCGCTCGGCCCCACCACCGCGGTCATCGAGGCGGTCCACGGACACGCCTCCAAGTACGCCGACCGGTTCGACTTCGACCTCTGCCCGCCCCTGACGTACTGCTCGCCGGAGGCCCTCATCGCCGTCCTGGCCGAATGCGCGGCCCGGGGCTACGCGACCGTGGTCGTCGACCCGTACACGCTGTTCTGGTCCGGCAACGGCGGCGTCCTCGAACAGGTCGACGACGCGACCAAGCGCGGCGCCGGAGGCAACAAGTCCGGCTGGAGCGAGGTGCGGCCGCGCGAACGCCGGATGTGGGACGCCCTGTGCGCCTATCCCGGCCACGTCATCGCCACCTTGCGGTCGAAGACGGAGTACCACCTGGAGGCAGACGAGCAGGGCCGCCACGCGATGCGCCGGTTCGGTGGCAAGCCGGAGCATCGCGACGGCGCGGAGTACGAGTTCAACTTCGTCGGCGCGATGGACTCCGACAACACGCTCGTCGTGCTCAAGGCGCTCTCCGCGGACCTGTCCGGAGCGGTCGTCACCAAGCCCGGGGCCGAGTTCGCCGCCCGGGTGCGGGACTGGCTGGAGGACGGCGAGCCGTCCGCCGTGCCGGTGCCGGTGACCGAACTCATCGCGCAGGCACGCCACCCCGAGGCGACCTATGCCGGACTCGGCCTGCTGCGGGACACCGTGCGTGGGCGCTTCCTTGAGGACGTCCTGCTGGCCGACGACGACGGCGTGACCCTCGTCCGCATGGACGACTACATCACCCGTCGCGGCCGCTCCCTGCAGGCCACCGCCCCGCAGGACACCCACGCCTCGTGACGCCAGCGTGGCGGCCGCAGTCGCGGCCGCCACGGCGTCCGGCCCCAACCACCGCTCCCCACCGTCCACTTCACCTCTGGAGGACCCGTGCGCTCCACCTCGCTAGCGGCCCGCCTAGGCCGCGAACCACCGCGACCCCGACCTCTGGAGCTCCCTTGCCTCTCACCCTGCTCGTCCCCCGCGCCACCGCCGCGCTGCACGACCGCACCGCGCGCGCTCTGATCTTCCTGGCCGACCGGGCCGCCCGCCGCTCCCGCGTCCCCAACCCGGTGGCCGCGATCCGGATCGTGCTCGTCCACGTCGCCGACCAGAACAAGTCCGGCGCCGACGTGCACATGGAGATCACCTCGGGGCTGGCGAACCTCGGCTTCACCTGGCCCGCCGGATGGTGCAACAACTGCAACACCGCACTCACCACGGACCAGGCCGAGGACGATGGCCTGTGCAACGCGTGCGGTACCTGGCTCTGTGCCTGCGCGTTCGAGAACTCAGGCGCCGAGGAGCAGTGCGGCGGCTGTCATCTCACCCGCAGCGGGCTGGGCGAGACCATGCCGGCGTGCACCTGCGGGTGCGACACCGCGTTCGGACGGTTCGGCGACTACGACACCGAATCCTCCGTGTCCCGCCAGCACTTCATCGACACGGGCCGCTTCCTCCGGCCCGGCGAGACCATCGACGCCAGCTGACCGGCTGCTGCGGACCGCGCCGGCGTCCGCACCGCGCGGTCAGCTCCCGCATACCGGCCTCCCCCGGTCATTCCACACACCCCTGACGACCCTTTTAACTTGATCTATAGCCAATGCATGAGTAAACTTAGAAGCGTCAACAGGGAGTGGCTCCGGCTGCTGCTCGTACGCGACCCCAGGAGGACACCCATTTCCGACACCGTGATTGAGAAGGCACTCCGGGCAGCGAACGAGCAGCAGGAGGAGACCGTCCGCGAGGTCTTCCGCGCGGCCGGCCTGCTCTGGCAGTGCAAGGGCGGCGACTGCCGCTTCGACAACACCGCCGCACAGGCACTGTGCGAGGGGTGCGGCCGTCAGCGCGATGGCCGCCGCGTCACCGACCGCATCCCACCGTCTGCGCACCCGGACGACTTCGCTGGCCTGCGCCCTCTGCTGAAGACGTACTTCGCCGACCAGGGCGAGCAGCTGCCGGACGCGGTGACGTTCACGAAGGACTTCGCCAACGACTGGCGCAGCGACGGCGCGACCCTCCACTACGGCCCGCGCACCGAGCCCCACGACTTCGACGAATCCGTGGAAGAGGCCCTCGACGCGCTCGGTCGCGCCGAGCCCGGCGAGCACCTGCGCGTCGCCCTGTACCGCTGACCACTGGAGATCGAGATGTCCACGTTCCTGGCCGCTGACCCCAACGCCCCGGCGCCGACCTCCCGTCAGCGCACCTGGCTCTTCGCGGCGCTGCGCGCCGATGACGGGCTGATGCCGCCGGGCGTCCCCTTGCGCTCACTGAACCTGATGCGCGAGCGCGGCTGGCTCAAGAGAGCCCCCGCTACCGATACCGACCCTCTGCAGGCCCGCCACGCGCTCACCCCGGCAGGCCGCTTCGCGCTGCTGAGCGTCGGCAAGGCCGACGCCCTGCTCAGCGTCCTCGTCTCCATCGAGCCCGGCCGCATCGAAAAGCCGGTGCAGCAGCAGATCCTCAACTCGCTCATCCGCGAGGGCCTGGCGTGCCGCCTCACCCGGCGCGGTGAACAGGACGACGACCAGGAGCAGTTCACCTACATCACCAACCTCGGACGCCGCCTGGTGGCTCTGCCCGAGGTCGACGACACCCCGGCCGGTGACTACCTGGTCGCCGCGTTCGCCGCGAAGGGGATCACCGTCGACGCGGAGAGCGACAGCGCCGGCGACACCCGCGTCGTCTACCGGCTCGGCGACGTCGAGGCGCGCTTCTTCCGTGAGGTCTGGAACCCCGGCCACTACACCTACAGCGCCCGGCACCCGGCCTGGATGCACAACAAGCCGTGGACCGCCCTGATCACCTACGGCGCCGACGCGGCCGTCGAGAAGCACCTGCCCAACGGCCTCGGTGTCGAGGAGGAGAGCGCCCGCATGGCGGCCGCCTTCACTGCCTGGCTCACCGACCGGGACGACGCGGCCTTCGCCGCCGCCTGACGTCCACCGCCCACTTCCACTTCGGGGACCTGCCGCCATGGACCTGACCACCCGTCTGCATCTGCTCGACCTCATCCGCCTCTCGGCCAGCGCCGAGAGCACCTGTCGCGCCGCCGAGCGCGCCGAGCACCGGGCCCGGCTGCACCGCAAGGAGGCGGCCGCCACACGGCGCCGGTGCCGCAGTGCTGTGCGCACCGCCCCCGGCCGTGAACTCGACGACGCGGTGAAGGCCCTGGCCGACGCCGAGAGCACGTACGAGGCGCGCGCCGCGCAGGTCGTTGCCACCGGCGCCCGGTGGCGGCGCGCCTTCACCGCGAGCGAGCGGGCCGACGCACGCCTGGGGGAGGAACTCGCCCGTACCCGGAAGCTGACCAGCGCGAGCCAGCCCCGCCGCAAGGGCGCCCGGCTCACGGCCGAGATCGCACTGCTGTCGGAACTCGCCGCGATGCCCGAGGAATTGATCCGTGCCGCCTCGGCGCTTCTCGTGCAGTCTTCGGCCGGCAAGGACAGCGTCGTGGCGCTCGACCGGGTGGTGCGGTGGGCGAAGGCCGCCGGCTGCCTGGACAAGGTCGTGGTCGTCCACGCCGATATCGGCCAGGACGCGGAATGGCCCGGAGTTCGTGATCTTGCCCGGCAGCAGGCCGATCGGTACGGGCTGCGGTTCGTGGTGGTCAAGGCGCCCGTCGGATTCCTCGGCATGGTCGAGAAGCGCGGCATGTGGCCCGACGCCCAGAACAGGCTGTGCACCTCGACGTTGAAGCGCGACGAGGCCGCCAAGCTGTTCACGCAGATCGTCGACGAGCTCGGCCTCGACGAGCAGGCACTGATCGTCAACTGCCTGGGAATCCGGGCCGACGAGTCGCCCTCCCGCCGCAAGAAGCACGAGCTCGCCATCGACCACCGGGCCAGCAACGGCCGCCGCCTCGTACTGACATGGCACCCGGTGTTCCACCTCTCCGAGCAGGACATCTGGCAGGAAATCGTCGACAACACCCTCGACTACCACCCGGTGTACGACACCCTCATCCCCCGCCTGAGCTGCATCTTCTGCATCCTGGCGTCGTTCGACGTCCTCGTGCGCGCCGTCCGGCTGTGCTGGGTGCTGGGCCTTGAGACCCCGAAGACATACACCGACCTCGAGGACCGGATCGGGCACCGCTTCAAGAACAAGTTCAGCCTTGCCGAGGTCGTCGCCGAGGCCTCCCGCCTGGAGGCCGCCGAGGGCCCGATCACCTGGCGCCGGGGTGATGCGATTCGCCACCACCTCGGCGAAGAGGCGGCGACCGCCTACCTGCAGCGCCTGGCCCTCGCCGCGTGACCCGGCACCGACGCGAAACCCGAGCCCCATGACGATCACCGAGCCGAGTGCCTGCCAGCACTGCGGCATCACCCGCCGCGAGCACATGCAGCGGTGGACCACCAGCGCCGGATGGCACCAGTGGACCCCGCCCACCACGCAGCAGATCAAGGCCCGCATGCGTGCCCGCTCCGCACGCGGCTGACCAGCCGTCCCCCTGCCCCCTTCCGAAAGGCAGCCCCTTGCTCATGTCCCCCTCTCCCGCCGCTCTTGCCCCGCTCGTCGGCACCACCGACTTCGACGCCGAGCTCGGCCGGCTCCTGGACACCCTCACCGCCGCGCAGCTGTACGACATCGAGACCGCATGCGTGGAGCGGCAGCGCGCGCACTACGGCCGCCGGTTGGTCGACGCGCTGCGCCACCGCACCCGTGAGGCGGTCGCGGACCGGGAGACCGACTCGCGCTGGCCGGTGGTCGGCGTCGTCTTCGGCACCTGCGAGTGGGACAACGGGTGGTTCTGGGAGACCACCGGTCAGGTCCGTCACCTCGACGGCACGCGCAGCGTCGTCGACCTCGACTTCGACGATGTGAGCGGACTCCTGGCCGACCTGTCCGGCACCGAGCGCCTGTGCGGCGGCGAACGCCTCCGCGTCGACCTGCGCACCGGCGACGTCACGTTCTCGTGACCAGTTGCACGGTCGCGGCGCCCGGCCCGCGCCCGGCGTCCAGCGGACGGCGGCACGTCGGGCGCACCCGCACCACGACCCTCGTCTACGACTCCGCTCACCTGCGGGTGCGGCTACGCGATGGCCACCTCCTGTGGTTCGTCCGCGACGTCGCCGGGGCCCTGGGGTTCCGGCCGCCGCTGACACCGGGATCCGACGTCCCGCAGGTCCTGGTGACCACCGCCGAGCTGGACGCGGTGATGGCGGCCGCCGGCTTCTGCCCGCCGGGCGCCTTCACCGCCTGGGCCGCCCACCTTGACCGCCAACTGCCCCGCCCGCACTGACCGGCCGCCCCTCTCCGCACGTCGGCTGCGCCCCCGCTTGCCCCTTCTGAGGAGTCATGGACAACCACCCCGCCGACCCTGTGCGCCCCGACGCGCCGCACCGCCAGAACCTCGCCTTCTCGAGGTGCCGCGCGTGACTGGTCTTCCCCTTCCCGTGCGGCTGCTCGGGCGCCCTCGCGTCGGCGGCCTCGTGGTGCCGTTCATCTCCTACGAGCACGCCGGGGCTGCGCTGTTCGGCAGCGTCGATCCGCGGCGCCACGCCGCGGCACTGCTGCGGCGGCTCTGCCAGATCTGCGGTCAGCGTCTCGACGAACGCGTCTGCCTGATCGTCCGCCCCATGGACGTCCGCGCCGGCATCGCCCCCGAGCCCGGCCTCCACCCCGAGTGCCTGGCCTACACGGCCAAGGCGTGTCCCATGCTGAGCGGCACCGCGACGCACTACCGCACGAGTGCCGCGAGCATCCGCCATCCCGCGGGCAGGCCGTGCGGCGATCCGGACTGCCCGTGCCCGCGGATCGCCCCCGATGAGCAGCACGAGATCCGCTCGGGGCGGCCCGCCGACGACTTCGACTCCTGGATGATCCGCGCCGAGAACTACCGGATCAAGAAGGATCCGCAGCGCCCCGAGCGGCTCCTCGGAGTGGACCTGGACATCCCCGTGCTGCGCATCCGGCCACTGCGACGCGCCCCTCGGCCACGGCTCGACAGCGAGCAGGCCGAGCTGCTGCGTACCGCCCTGCGCTCCCTGGGCCTGTAGCCCGCACCGCGCCCCCCTTCCCACCGCCCTCACCGCCTCAAAGGAACACCGTGTCTTCCGCTCCGCCCGCCCTGTTCACCCTGCCCGCGCCCCGTAGTCCCGCGTCCCGGCCGGTCAAGCCCATGACAGTGCTGTCGTACGGGCTCGGCGCCGACTCGACCGCGATCTTGCTGATGTACCTCGAGGACCCGGTGCGCTACGGGCTCGAGCCGGACCTCTCCGACTTGATCGTTTTGCATGCCGTCACCGGCAACGAGTGGCCGACCTCTCTGTCGTACGTGGATCGGCTCGTGCTCCCGCTGCTCGCCGAGCGCCGGGTGCGCGTGGTGCAGGTGGCGAGGATGGGCTTCAGCGATTCTGACGGGGTCCTGGTCCTCGAAGACTCCCGCGCCACCCGCCACATCCATCAGGCCGGTCCGTGGCGGCTGTCGGACTGGCTGGTGACCGGCGGCACCGTGCCCCAGATGGCTTCGGGGCGCAGGACCTGCTCAATTCGCTTTAAGGGCTGGTGCCTTGACCACTGGGCGGTCGCCGAGTTCGGCCAGAGGGCGTTCCGCCGGGTGATCGGCTACCACGCCGGGGAGCGGAAACGGATGGAGAAGGACACCAAGATCCAGAACCGGCTCAACGAGCGGGCCGGCCGGGTGATCTGCGAGCCCTCCTACCCGCTGATCGAGGCCGGGATGGACCGGGCCGCGGTGGAGGCGTACGTCCTGCAGCGGCTCGGTGAGCCCATCCAGAAGAGCTACTGCACCTTTTGCCCGTTCAGTGGTGTTTGCGCATCGCGGGACCGGCACGAGGCACGCCTGCGCGAGCACCCGGACCTCGCCGCCGAGGCGCTGGCGATGGAGTACGCCTCGATGGCGCTCAATGAGCCGATGTCGCTGTACGGGACGCGCTCGCTGTACGAGCAGCTCACCGAAGACGAGCGCAACGACGCGGTGCTCACCGCCTTCGAGGAGCGCCTGGATGCGTCCCCGTTCTCCCTGTACGAGGTGCGCCGCCTGTACCTGCCCGGCCGGACGAAGGACTGCCGCCACCATCACGGGGACCGGTGCGCCCGTCCGCGCTGGTGGTGCCGCACCGAACGGACGGCGGCCTGCCGGCGCGAACACGCAGTGTTCGAGACCGGCGCCGACGGCACGCGCACCGAACTGCCCCCACAGTGCGCGGGCCTCGACGACGGCTGCCACGGCAACCCGGTCAAGGGCCCGGCGTGGCGGTCGGTGCGCACGGTGTGGGAAGGCCCGCGCCTGGAAGCGGAGTTCACCCTGATGCGCTGGGGACGCGAGGACGGCGTACAGCTGCGCCAGGGCGAGCGCTCGATGATCAAGCGGCTGCACTACCTCGACCGCGGCGAGGGCTACCCCGCGGCGGAGGCGTACCTGGTGGCAGCACCGAGCGGCGCCGACGACAAGAACAGGGAGTCCTTCGAGCGCCGCTGGACCGAATTCACCGGACTCATCGGCCCCCGGTGGGAGCCCATCCGGCCGCTCGTCAGCCACCGGCGCACCCGCGGCAGCCGCACCGTCCCGGTCATCCGGCCCTCGGGCGTCGCGCACGTGCCGGCCCTTGCGGCGGCCTGAGAACAGAGGAGATCACCATCATGAGCGTGACGCCGGAGACGGTGGAGTGGTGCACGAGCCGCGATCACCCGTACGTCACCTACAACCCCTTGCTGGACCGCAGTTACTGCCGGTGCGGTCTCCGTCAGGAGTCCGGGGCACAGCCGATGGACTCGGAGGCGAAGCGCGAGATGTTCCATTCGCATCCGCCCGGCGCTCCCTGCCGCTGCTACCTGCCCCGGTGAGGACCGGTCCGCGCCGCGCCGGGCAGGAGGTTGTGGGATCCCCGGCCGAATGGAGCGGGCTGCTCCGGGTCTGGGGCTCCGCATCGCGTCCGGTTCGGCTACGGGTCTCTGCGGCTTCGGCGGGCGGCGCTCTCCCACTCCTGCCAGGCGGTGTACTCCTGGCGTACGTAGCCGCGCAGCCCGTCGGGTGACTGCCACTGCGGCGAGTCGGCCCCCAGCACGCCTTCGACGTGGACCTGGTCGAGCTCGAGGTCGAGGTGCAGCAGCAGGTCGGCGGCCATCACGGCGGCGTCCGCAGCGTCGTCGGCCGGCTGCTGGGTGATGAGCCGCCCGCGGGCGGCGACGGCCATCGCGTGGGCGGCCCGGTCGAGGTAGGCGGCCTGGCGCAGGTAGAAGAGCCGGTAGCCGCCGCGGTCGACGCCGGGACCGTTGCCGCTCGCGGCCGCCTGGGCGCGCACGTTGATGCCTTCGGCCCACAGGGCGAGGGTGAGTTCCTCTTCGGCCAGGGCGGGGGCGGTGCCGTACGCCTGGTCGTAGTCGGGCGCGAGGAGCGTCGGGAGCTCGGTGGGGTGCCAGCGGTGGCCGCACAGCAGGCAGGCAAGGGCCGCGACGGCCGTCGGGTCTTCTGGCGAACCGAGCTGGGCCTCGACTTCGTCGCTCGGGCAGCGGGGGCAGTGGATCACCAGGTGGTCGGGCATCGGTGCGCCTTTCGCCGTGCGGGTGGGTTCGGCTGCGGGTGGCTCGACGAGGGGCCAAGGGGCGGTTCATGACGGCGGCCCCGGCCACAGATGTGGTCGGGGCCGCCGGCGTTGGTCCGCGAGGTCCTCATCGTGCTCAGCCGGATGCCGTAGAGGGCGCCGTGGTGTCCGGTCCGACCGGTGCAGGCTCCGCGGCGGCCGGCACGGGCCCCTCGGACTCCGGTGTCTCCTCGCGCGGGTGCACCGTGGGCGGCACGGGGACGGGCCAGGGCAGGTTGGTGAACTTCGCGGTCATGGTCAACTCCTGTCGTCGGGGCGGGGGGTGGCGCGGCTGCGCAGGGAGCGGGCGAGGGGGTAGCAGGCGGTGACGGCGAGGGCGGCGCTGGCGGCGAGGAGGCCGGCGACCAGGGGGCGGCCGCCGGCCTCCAGGGCGAGCGCGATGCCGAGGGGCGGCAGGGAGGCGAGCGCGGTCGCGCCGCTGATGACGGCCTGGTAGCGGCCGGTGGCGCCGGGCGGGGCGGCGGTGGAGATGTAGGCGCCGACGGCGACGCTGTAGCAGACCTCGCCCGGGACCAGGACGACGGCGGCGATCGCGTAGCCCAGGACCGTGTGCTGGAACGCCGCGATGGTGATGCCGAGGCCGAGGATGGCCGAGCCGGCCGCGAGGACGGGCACGAACGGAAACCGGACGGCCTCGCCGCGGCCGACGAGCAGGCGCATCAGGGGCGGGGTCAGGGCGAGGACGCCCACGGTGTTGGCGACCATCGCCAGGCCGAAACTCGTCGCCGGGAGGGCGTCGTTGGTCATGAGCAGCGGCAGGACCGAGACGAGCCCCCAGGCGCAGACCATCGAGCAGACGGCGACCACGGTGATCCAGCGCAGGGTGGGGTCCGCCAGGACCTGTCGGTAGCCGGCCGACGGCGTGTCCGCGGTGGGTGGCCTGGGGGCCAGGGTCCGGCGGGCGACGAGCGCGAAGGCCAGGCACACGAAGGCGTTGACGACGAACAGGATGCGGTAGCCGTAGGTGTGGGCGAGATATCCGCCCGCGCCACCGCAGATCGCGATGCCCACATTGCTCGCGAAGTACGTCCAGGTCTGTGCGCGTGTGCGGCCGGCCTCGCTGGGGATCGCCTCGTTGATGGAGGCCGACACGGCCGGCCGGTGGGCCTCCATGGTCAGTCCCAGGCAGACGGCGACGCCGAGCAGCGCGGGCAGGGAGGTGGCGACGGCGAGCGCGAGGCACGCGAGCGCGGACAGGATCATCAGGGTGACCAGGGCAGTGCGCTGGCCGAGCCGGTCGGTCAGCGCGCCGGCCGATGCCTGGCCCAGACACCAGCCGACCCCGAATGCGGTGAGCGCGGCTCCGGCTGCGGTGGTCCCATGTCCGGTCCCGTCGGCCACGTAGTAGCCGAGGAAGTCCCAGCTGAACCCGCCGGCCTTCACGACGAGCGAGCTGGTGATCAAAATCCAGACGACGGAGTGCGCCGTGCGGGCGGGCGGCACGGCCGTGGTGGCGGAGGTGTGAGTGGCCATGCAGCTCTCCCTGCAGGCCCGGCCTGCGGTCGTCACGAAGGGGGCGGACAGCCCGAAGGCGGCCGAACCAGAGGTGCGGCCGCCTTCGGGGTGCTGCTCGTGGGCCTTACGGGCGCACGAAGCGGACGGAACGAACGGAACGGACGGAACTCTTACGGCAAGGGCGCATGAGCTTCTCCTCTTCGGTGGTGCCGACTCCCCGAGGTCCGGGGATGAGGTGAACGTATGGGCAGGCCGGCGGTGCGTTGGCCGGTCCGGTGCACCCCGGACATGGTTGAAAAGCGGATCATGTCCGGGGTGCACCGCTGCCCCGGGGAGCTCAGCATCACGCCGCTGCGCGGCGGGCCTCCTCGGCTGCGGTCGGGAGCCGGTCGGCGTCGCGGTGCGGGATGCCGAACTGCAGCGCGGCATGGTCCGCGACGGCGGCGGCCGTCTGCTCGGCCAACTGCGGGTGATGCCGGGTGAGCCAGCCCAGGACCTTCTCGACACTGTCCGAACGCGCCTGCCCTGCGCGAATGTTGGCGAGGGCGGCCTGGGTGAGGACCTCGGCGAGCGCCTGGGCGGGCACGGTCTCCTGCAACTGGTCCGCCGCGAGGTGCGCGAGATCCTCAGCCACCTGCCGGACGGCGTCCGCAGTGCGGTGGCGCAGCACCCACCGTGCGCGGCGCTCGGGGTCTTCCCACAGGGCGGCGTACAGCACCGGAGTGAGCTGCTGGCGGATGAGTTCGGCGCCCGCCGCCAGGACCGGGCGCTCGCGCTGAGCCGGCCAGCGGTCGGCAGCGGGGCGACGCCGGTGGGCGGCCCAGTTCTCCGCGACGGGCCGCGACCACTTGGGCCGGTTGCCGACGAACGCCTGGGGCACGGGGACGGCGCCCTGCCCGCGGCTGATGTAGGCGCGCAGCGCCGAGGGGCTGATGGCGGCGGCCGCGGCCAGGGCGGGGGTGCCGATGAGTTGGTCACCGGCGAGCTCGGGCGCGGTGAGCGTGAGCACGCAGCGGTCCAGCGGCGGCCGGTCGGGACTTGTGGCGCGGTGGGCCGCCCAGCGCGCCAGGTCATGCAGCCATGACGCGCCCTGCGATGCGCCGCTCGGTGCGCCGAGGGCGTTCACCTGGTGCAGCCGGCCTGCGCCGGCATCCGCCCGCGGGTCCTGGAGGAGGTCGGCGGCGGTGACGGTGACCGCGGCGGGCACCGCCTGCCGCTCGACATCGCCGGTGGCCGCGTCCCACAGCTGCGGCGGCCGGAACCAGTTGGTGCCGTCCCACCAGTAGCCGCCACTCCGGGTCACCAGCGGGTGGCCGGTGTGTCCGTGCCACGGTCCGGCACCGTCGGGGCCGGCTTCGTACAGCAGCACGGTGCGGCCGAGGTGCGGGTGGGCGTGGACGATCCACACCAGGTCGGGGCGGTCCGGGTCGGTGATCCGGGCCGGCACCGAACCGGTGGGCCCTGCGGGGAAGTGGGTGTCGTCGGCGAACGGCAGGCCGGGGACGGGGTGATCGGTGCCGGCTCCGTTCGCGAGGAGGCGGTGGGAGGCCATGGGCAGGGTGTCCTTCGGGCGGGTTCGGTAAAAGAAGGGGGCGGTCAGGCGATGCGGCGGGCTGGGGCGGCCCCGGGCCAGGAGCCGGCGGCGCGGCCGGCCGCCCGGCGCAACAGGACGGCGAACTCCTGCGCCCTGAGCGGATCGTGGAAGAGCGGCTCGGCTCCGGTGAGGCTGAGGACGGCGATCAGGTGCTGCCCGCGCAGGACGGGCGTGGCCAGGGTGCAGACGCCGGGACATCGGCGCAGCGCGATGCGGGTGGAGCGGATGGTGTCCCGCACGGCGGGCGCCAGCGTGAGCGGGCGGTCATCCGCGCTGACGGCGAGTTCGGCGGGAGCATAGGCGAGCGCGGCGCGGCCGGCGGCGCTCGTCCGTGCGTCGCCCTCGTGCTGGGCTGCCGCGGCGCGCAGCTGCGGGAGCGGGCAGGCCAGGTCGATGAGGGTGAGGTGGAAGCCGAGGCCGGGGCGGAAGTGCGGCTCGTGCCAGGACACGGCGAGCCCGGTCTCCTGCTGGAGGTCCTCGATGATGCGTCGGACGGCCGGGGTGGTCCGGCCCGTTCCGGTACTCACCGGGGCGAGCGCGCGGGCGTCGCGGGTGAGCCGGTAGGCACCGCGGCGGGTGCCCGGCTCGACGAGGTTCTCCAGGCCGGCGGCCTTGAGGAGCTTGGAGGCGTGCGAGGGCTGCAGACCTGCGGCGCGGGCGATGTCGGCGAGCTGGTGTTCCTCCTCGGCGCCCAGGCGCAGCAGGGCGCGCAGGAGCCGGAAGCCGCGGCCGGCGGACTGTGGCGGCTGGCGCCCCTCGCTCACGGCGGCGAGGACCGGCGGGACGGCGGGCGGGGACCAGTACGCGGACGGGGAGGGTCTGGGCGGGACGTCGAGGGACATGCAACCTCCAGGTCGGTGCGGCGCGGTCAGGCTCCAGACGTCGTGGGGGGCCAGGGAGCCGGGCCCGGGTGGCGCGGCTCCACGATCGGCGACTTCAGCGGGGCGGTCAGGGCCGGTAGGGGCGGCGCGGGCGGAACGACGGCGGCTGGGTGGGGGCCGGGACATCGACGTCGTAGGCGTCGTCGGTGTCGGCGTCCGGCGGGCTGAGGTAGTGCGGCTCCACGAACAGGCGCTGGGCCCGCCACTCGGGCGGCGGGGACAGCGGCGCGGGCCGGGGCCGGCGTACGGCTCCCTCGGTCCGGCGCGGCGGGATGCGGTGCTGGGTGTGCATGGGCACAGCTCTCCTTGTTACTTCAGGTCCGGCAGGACGACGCCGCTGCTGGAATCGGTGGGCAGCGGCTGGTCGGGGCAGCCAGCCAGGATGCGGGTCATGGCCGCCTTCTCCGGCGGGGTGACCCACAGCCGGTACTTGGCCTTGACGGCGATCTGCCGGGCGACGTACGTGCAGCGGAAGCTCTTGTTGGCCGGCAGCCAGGTGGCGGCGTCACCGTCGGACTTCGCGGCGTTCGCCGGCCCCGCGGCCGCAATCAGATTTTCCGGGTCGTTCCCCAGGGCCGCCCGTTGCTGCTGGGTGAGTTGGGCCGCCCCCACCCGCCAGCTGGCGCCGAGCGCGACGACGTGGTCGATCTGGACCTGAGCGCTCTGCGGGCCGCGCACGAAGTGGATGGTCTTGCCGGTGTAGGGGTCGGCGAGGGTGCCGGTGGCGACCACACACCGGGAGGTCCCCTTGAAGGTGATGTGCTGCAGGTCGCGGCGGAGAACGTCGTTTCGGGTATCGCACGAATTCTGTGCCCCGGGTGCGGTCGTGGAGTCCGACCAGGCCGGTCCGAACTTGGCCTCGCGGTCGTATCCGGTCATCGGGGCCGGGCCTTTGACCATGAGTTGCGCCAGGGCGTGCTGGGCGGTGCCGGCCGCCGCCGGACCTGCGGCGGGCGCCTTGGCGTTGTCGCCGGCGCTCTGGTCGGCGAGGGCGGAGCAGCCGGTGAGCGTGGCGGCCAGGACGAGGCCGGCCAGCGCGGTGCGGCGGGTGGTGAGGTTCAACGCGGCGGTACCTCTTCTTGATGCGGGTGGGAGCCGCGGCAGCGGCGCCCCTTGATGATCACGCAGAGAGCGGGTGGGGACGGGCAGGCGTGTGCAGGGCGTGGGCGAAGGCCCGGACCTGTTCCACGGCGCCGTCGAGACCCGCGGGGCCCTCGAGCAGGGGCCGGACCAGCGGGGAGCCGATCACGACACCGTCGACGTACGGGGCGACGATCGCGGCGCGTTGGGGGGTGGAGATGCCGATGCCGCCGACCACGGGCAGGGAGGTGTAGGACCGCAGCCGGGTGGTGAAGGCGTCGATCGCGGGCAGATCCAGGTCTCCCTGGTAGCCGGTGGGGGCGGAGGCTGCCGGGGCGTAGATCCAGCCGGAGGCGGCCGCGGTGATGGCGGCCAGCTGGTCGTCGCTGGCGCCGCGCGGTGCGAACTGCGGTGTGTGCAGTCCTGCTTGGCGGGCGGCGTCGATCCACTCGCCGGCCTCGGCGACGGGAAGGTCGGGGATCATCGCGCCGGCGGCCCCGGCCTGGGCGAGGTCCTGGGCGAAGCGGGTGGGGCCGAAGTCGAGGACGGGGGCCCAGTAGCTCATGGCGACCACGGGGACGGCGGTGCTGGAGGCGGCGAGGCGGATGGTGGAGAAGACGTGGGCCATGCGTGCGCCCTGGCCCAGGGCCTGGGCGTAGGCGGCGGCGATGTCCGGGCCGTCGAGGCTGGGGGTGTGGTGGGGGACGCCGACTTCGAGGAAGCCGGCGCCGTGGCGGGTGAAGGCGCGCAGGGTCTCGATCCCGGCCGTCCAGTTGGGGAAGCCGGCGGGCAGGAACGCGCCGAGGGCCGGTCGCTGCCGGTGAGCGAGCAGTGCGGTGAGCCCGTTGGCGGCAGGGGTCAGCGTGGTCATGACGGGGGCGCCTTTCGCAGGGCGTGGGGGTGAGGGGGCCCGCGATCCCGCAGCGAAGGGGGGTGCGCGCGGGGTCCACAGGGGCTGCCCCCGGCCGCCGCGGTGCGCGGCGGCCGGGGAGGAGCCGGGACTATCCGGCGAGGTGGAACTTGATCATGTCCTGGCGGATCCAGCCGTACGTGCCGGCCGGCAGTCCGCCCTTGGACCGCTTCTTGAGCTTGGCCTTGTACCAGGAGCCGCTCTTGCAGTAGAGGGCCAGCTGGTCCGCGTTGTAGACCAGGCCCTTGGACTTGTACGACGTCGACGGGCCGGAGCGGAAGTTGATGCCGTTCCCGTCGACTTCCGCGCTCTGGTCGTAGGTGGAGCAGTCGCTGCTGGCGGCCGATGCGGTCGGTGCGAGGGCTGCGGCGCCGCCGGCGAGCAGGGAGACGGACAGGGCGACGGTGGCGAAGCGCTTGAGTGCGGCCATGGCCTTCACGGTCCTTTCAGGAGTGGTGGGTTGGCCCGGCGGCCCGCCAGTGCGCGGGCCACCGGGGCCGGGGCGCGGAGGGCGCCCCGGCGTGGTGCCGTCAGGCCTGGTCGGCGGTGCGGCGCTCGGTGCGGCGCTTGCCGTAGCCGATGGCGCCCACGGTCGCCAGGCCCGCGGCGAGCAGGCCGCCGGCGGTGAGGGCCAGCGCCGTGTTCCCGTCGGCGCCGGTGTGCGCGAGGCTCCCGGCCGGCGTGACGGTGTCGCTGGCGCTGATCTGCTCGGTGGCGCCGCCCTTGGGCGAGTCGTGCGAGCTGCCCTTGTCGGAGCCGCCCTTGCCCGAGTCGCCCTTGTCGGAGCCGCCGCTACCCGTGGTCGGATCCGGGGACGGCTTGGTGGTCGGGTCGGTGCCCGGGTCGGTCGTCGGCGGAGTGGTCGGGTCCGTGGTCGGCGGGTCCGTCGGGTCGGTCGTCGGCGGATCGGTCGGGTCGGTCGTCGGCGGATCGGTCGGGTCGGTCGTCGGAGGATCCGTGGGGTCCGTCGTCGGCGGGGTCGTGGGATCCGTCGTCGGCGGGTCCGTCGGGTCGGTCGTCGGCGGGGTCGTGGGGTCCGTGGTCGGAGGAGTGGTCGGGTCGGTCGTCGGCGGAGTGGTCGGGTCGGTCCCCGGCTCCGTCGGATCGGTGGTCGGCGGGCCGGTGGGGTCCGTCGTCGGCGGGGTCGTCGGGTCGGTGCCCGGCTCCCCGGTCGGCCCCGGGCTCGGGGAGCCGGCCTTCGCCGACACCTCGACCTTCAGCGCCAGCGACGCCTCGTCCGCCGCCGAGGCGGACGGCTTCGGCGAGGGGGAACTGGCGGCGAGGGCTGCCGGGGTGGCCACGGCCCCCGCGGCGGCGACGAGCGCGGCAGTCGCCACGACGCGGCGCAGCAGGCGCGGTCGGGTCTTACGCATGGGTGAGATCAGCCTCCACTGGTACACGGCAGGCTCGGCCGGTCAGCGCACGCTGCGCCGGGGCGAAGTACCTGCTGGTGAACTGATCTTGGATTTGGTGGCCTGTGGACAGAGTCCGGCGATTTCCGGACCTTGCGCGCCTCGCTCAGCGGTTCCTGTGGATAAAGAACTGCGCGCCCGGCCGCGGCGGTTGGCACCGTCGGCGCCGACGGTGCGGGACTGGTCCGCGCGCACCATCGGGGCCTGCGAGCATGGGCGGATGACCCTCGTGATCGCGCTCGTGGCCGGCTCGGTGCTGGGCTACCTGATCAGGTGCTGGCGGCCGGCCCGGCGGGCGGCGCACTGGGCGCAGCGTCAGGAAATGGGCACGGCGGCATGGTGGGCGGCGCAGCCGGTGCTCGCCGTCGCGTTGGCGGTACGGCTCGTCTCGCACCCCCGCCAGAGCGTGCGCAATATCCGCTCCTGGCAGGAGGACCAGCGGGTGGAGCCGCCGCAGCACGATCCCGGGTGGGCGGCCAAGCGGGGCGCGCGGTGAGTTGGTGCGGGCAGTGCAAGGCCCGGCGCACACACGGGGGGATGCGCGCCGGGCTCTTGGTGCCACGGTAGCCGCGGACCGGGCGCGGGCGGGGCTGAATGCCCGGGTTCATCTCGATCCGGTCAGCGGCTCGGCTGATTCGCACCCCACGCCCTTCGGTGTCTGCAGGGTGAGATGGCGGCGGGTGACCAGCAGCAGGAACAGGCCGAGCGCGGCGCCGGCGGCCGCGACGGCGGCGGTCCCTGCGGGGGCGGTAGAGGGGACGAGGCCGGCGAGCGCGGTGCCGGCGGCCTGCCCCAGGCCGAGACAGGCGATCAGCCAGGCCGACGCCTCGGCGAGGGTGCTGCGCGGGACGAGGACGTCGAGTGCGTGGAAGCCGGTGACCAGGAGCGGCGCGAGGAACAGGCCGGGCAGGACGGCGGCCGCGATGGCCAGCGTCGGAGCGGGATCGGCGAGCATCGGCAGCGAGCCGAGCAGGAACCCGGCGCCGATGAGCAGGAGTTGGCGGGCCGGGGAGCCGGGCCAGGTGCGGCGGCCGAAGAGCAGCCCGCCCGTCAGGCTGCCGACGGCGAGCGCGGCGGGGATCATCGTCGACAGGTAGCCGGCATGGTGGCGCTCCCCCGCCGCGAGCGCCACCACGTTCAGTGCGCCCAGGGTGATGCCCGCGCCGAACAGCGCGGCGGCCAGGGCGCGCAGGCCGGGGACCCGGATCGGTCCGAGCCAGCGGGTGCGGGTGGGGGCCGGCTGCCAGGTGCGGGTGGGCGGCGCGGACAGGAACAGTGCGGCTCCGCCGAGGCCGATCGCGGCGGTGGCGGTGAGCACGAGGACGGTGCCGGTCACGGCGTCGAGGCCCAGGACCAGGAGCGGGCCGCCGATGAAAACGAGTTCCTGGGCGCAGGCGTCAAGTGCGAGGGCGGCCCGGCGGTGCTGCGGGCTCTCCACGACGTGCGGCCACAGGACGCGCAGGGCCGCCTCCAGGGGCGGGGTGCACAGGCCCGCGGCCGCGGCGATGACCGCCGCCGGCGCGGGATGGCCGGCCGGGCTGAGGAAGGCGAGCGCGAGGAAGGCCGTGGTCGAGGCGAGGGCGGTGACGCCGATCGCGACGCGGTGGCCGTGCCGGTCCAGGAGGCGTCCCCACAGCGGCTGCCCGATCGCGGCCGCCAGTCCGTACACGGCCGCGAGGATTCCGGCCAGGCGCAGGCTGCCGCCGTCCGCCCGTACGGCGATCAGGATCGCCAGTGGTGCCATGGCGACGGGGAGGTGGCCGATGACCGCGCCGGCCAGGAGGCGGGTGACGTTCGGGAGGGCCAGGACGTCGCGGTAGCGCGACGGCGCGGGGGCGGGCCGTCTGCGCGGGCGGTGCAGGAGGGGGCTGATGGTCATGGGAGAGCGGTCCTTGGTGTCGTACGCCGTCGGGGTGCGCGGCGACCGCGCGGGAGGAGGGGCGTCGTCCCGCCCGGGTGGGACGGGACGACGCCGCTGGAGGACTGCTCGCGGGCGGGCGGCGCTCGGTGATCGCAGGAGGTGCCTATCCGGCCCTGGGGAAGACGGGCGGGGTCCAACCGATGTACTTGGCGCCCCACTTGGTCTCGAAGAGCTCGGCGTCGACGACGTCGATGTAGCCCGGCCGGAGGATGTCGTTGCTCGCGACCTTGCCGTTGCCCAGATAGACGGCGATGTGCCCCGCCCTGTGGCCGGTGTCCCAGTACATGAGGGCGCCCGCGGGGGGATGCCGGTCGCCGTCGTGCTGCATGGACTTCGGCACGACGCTGTAGTGGTCGATGGCGTAGTTGACCCCGCTGAACTGCCAGCCGTAGACGATCGCGGTGAAGGCCAGGCAGCGCTGATACCAGTCGGCGGAGGAGCCTGAACCGGAGTGCTTCTTGGCCCAGGCGATCGCCTCGTCCACCGAGCGCGGGTTCTTCAGGTCCCAGGTCTGCTTGCCGTCGGTGAACTTGCCGCCCGCGCTGCCGCCGGTCCCACCGGCGCCCGGCTTCGCCACGCCGCAGCCGTTGTTCTCGCTGGTGACGGGCTTGCCGTCGTCCGCTGCGGTCGCCGAGCCGGATCCGGTGCTGGAGCCGCCTCGCTCGAGGTCGATGCCCGCGTCCTTGGCGAGCTTGCGCATCGCCGTCTCGTGTCCGGCGTACAGCTCGGGGTGGGCGGACTTCTGGACCTTCTGCGCGGCCGTGCCGAGCGGCAGCTTCTCCCAGCCCTTGATGTCGACGAGGCCCTCGTTGCCGCCGCGGCCGAGCAGGAAGCTGTCGGCTGCGAAGCTCGGCGTCATGATCTGCTGCCGGGTGCCCCAGTTCATGGAGGGCCGCTGCTGGAACAGCCCCACCGAGTCTCGGTCCCCGTGATCAAGGTTCTGCATCGTGCTCTCCTGCATCGCGGTCATGAGCGCGATGAGGGTGGCGCGGCCGGGGAGCTTGGCCTTCTGGACCTCCTTGTCGATGGTCTTGGCGTACGAGACCTGCTGCTCGTGGAGCGTGCCGGAGGCCGTGCCGGAGCCGCCCGCGTCGGAGGAGGCGGAGGCGTCCGCGGTGCCGGGGCCGGTGTCCTCGCAGTCGGAGGCGGTCGCCTGCCCGGCGGGGAAGAACATGCCGAGCAGGATCAGCCCGACGAAGAAGACGACGAGGGCGATGGCCCCGAACTTGAGCTGCGCGCCCTTCTTGACGACGCCGGAGGCCTTGAGGGCGCCGCGCATCACATCCCGCTGGTCCACGGCTACTCCTTCAGCCCGAGGACGCGGGTGACCATCCAGTGCGAGGAGGCGTCGGCGCGCGCGACCTCGATGGTCAGGTGGCGGGTGTAGCTGTAGGGCTCGGTCGCGGTGACGGTGAGGTCGACGTCGGCCTGCAGGTACACGCGGACCGAGGTGTCCGGGGCGGGCCGGTCCTTCGCGCTGGGCTGCCCGATGTCGACCTTGGTGGGCTTGGCCTCGGTGGCCTGCGCGGCGACCAGCTCGTTGAAGTCGCGGTCGTCGTGTGCCTTGAGGTTCTGCACCAGTGGGGCGGAGGCGTACGGCGCGGCCCGTTCGACGGCCGCCTTGTGGCTGCCGTCCTGGACCGGGCGGCGGGCGGTGTAGGCGGTGACGAACGCCTTGGCGACGGCCTCGGGCTTGTCGGCCACGGCGGGCGCGCTGGCGGCCGGGGTGGGCGAGGTGCTGGCCGGCTCCTCGGGGGCCACCACGGTCGGGCTCGCCTTCGGCTTGGCGCCATCCCCGCCGTCGTGGGGCCACAGCCAGGCGGCTCCGGCCACGGCCGCGGCCACCACCAGGGCGACGACCGGGACAACGGCGGGGGTTGGGGTCTTCTTGCGCTCTTCGCGGATCCACTCGGCGCGCTCGTCGCGGCGGGCCGAGTGCCACCGCCGCTTGGCCTTGCGGCGCTTACGGCCGCGCAACTCGGTGATCTCGGGCGGGAGTTCTTCCCTGCGCAGCAGCTCGCGCCATTCGGCGGGGGTCTGCGGCACCGGCGCCCGCCCGGACTTCCGGCCGGGAGAGGCGGAGGGGGACTCGGAGGTGCTGGGGTCTTTCTCGTGCGTCACAGGGGGCTCCGTACGGGCGGCGCGGGGGTATGCGGGCATGGCGAGATGGCCCCGGGGCGGTCCGGCCGCTGCTGCGGCCGGACCGCTGGGCATCTCGTGCGGGTGAAGGGGTGGCGGGCCTGGGGCCCTTGGTCAGGCGGGCTCAGGAACTCCCGCGCGGTCGGGGCGGCCCGTTGCGGGTGCCGCTGGCCGGCAGGGCCCCGCCACCGGGCGGACGGCCGGGCGTACGCGGCGGCCGCTGCGGCCGCGGGCTGGGCGGCGGCGGATACGTACGGAACCTGGCCCCGGTCGGGTTGGCCGCCGGCCGGTTGATGACGGTGCCCTGGATGGTGGTGGGCCGGTGGGAGGGGTTGGCCGGCGGGACGCCGGTGCGCCGGGGCGCGCCGGGCCGCACGGTGTAGCCGCCCGCGGTGGTCCCTCCCGCTCCGGTACGGCCGGGGCCGGTCGGCCGCCGCGGTCCGGGGCGCGGCCCGGTGCCGGGCCGGGTGCGGCGTCCGCCGGGTGAGCCGGGTCCGCTGCCGGCGGGGCCGGTGGGTCCCGTCGGCGCCCCGGGCAGGCCCGGGGTGCCCGGTCCTCCTGCGGGCCGGTGCGCGGTGGGCGGGTAGCTCGGCGGCGGCGGAATGGTGCGGCTGGGGCGGCTGCGCACGTCGCCGGTGTTGGACGAAGCGCTTCCCGAGTCGTCGTCACGGTTGCCGCCGCGCCCGCCGCGGGAGTCGGGGGCGGGGTGCCGGTCCATGTCACCGAATCGGCCCCGGCCGCGGCCTTGGATCGCGCTGCGCAGTCGGCGCGCGGAGCCCATCCGGCCCAGGGTGGAGAGCACGCCACGGCCCGCCATCTGCGCGCCGCCGGCGCTCACGATGCCGTCCAGGCGGCCCTTGACCTTGAAGGCCATCGCGGCGGCGCAGATGTTGAGGCAGGAGACCATGAGCCAGCCGTATGTCGGCAGCAGCGACATCATCGCGACGCAGACCACCATGACCGAGCCCAGGAGCATGGTCGCGGTGAACGAGACCATGACCAGGCCGATCAGCATCTCGAACCACTGCACCCCCCACTGGCGTGGCTTTCCTGGAATGCACCAGAGGGTCGCGAAGGCCACACCGCACACCAGCAGCATCAGCGCGCCGATGAGACTGGCCAATGTGGTGAACGCCAAGGTCAGGGCGAGGGCGCTGAAGATGACACAGCTGACGATGCCGGCGATGAGGACACCGATCCGGCCGCCGGGGGTGTGGCCCTGGCGCCATTCGACGGCCTCGCCTCCGACGGTGTCGGTGTTCAGGGTGGAAGAGAGGTAGTCCTCGCGCTCGTCCATGTCCGTGCCGCGCTTGACGACCTCGTTACCCCACCGCTGGCACGCCTTGACGGACCCAAGATCCGCAATGCACCACGGTGTTGCCACATAGGTGCGCCACACCGCATCGGCGGCTCGCCTGACCGTGTTGTCCTTCTCGTTGTCGGACCACTTCGGCTCGGGTGTCTTGAACGGCATCGCGGCGTTGTCGCTGCCGGACAGGCCCGCGCCGATCGTCGTCATGGCGACCGAGGCGCCCAACTGGCGCCCGTTATCGACGCCCTTGACCCAGGTGGCCGGGGCGACGAGGAAGGTGGTGGCGATCGCCGCGGACGCGGCGACCCAGGCAAGCTGCCCCAGCGGCGAGGACTCCGACTTCTTGGCCCAGGCGACGAAGCCGCCGACGGCGACGGCAGTCGGCAGGAACGTCGTCATCATCGGGCCGGCGGCGGCGCCGATCGCCTTGGAGATGGCGCCTTCGATTTCCGGGATGGAGACGACGTTGAAGCACCAGCCGACCACCACCACCGCGGCCCGTCCGACCAGGGTCAGGACCTGCATGAGCATGTTCCCGAAACCGTGCAGCCAGCCGTCGATCAGGTCGCCGCCGGTCAGGTCGTCGCTCAACTGCTTGTCGAGTTGGTACACCTCGGGGCTGTACGTCTCGAACAGGGTTCCCTGACCCGGGGGTTTGAAGGGGCTGGGCATCATGTCGCCGATGCCGCCGGGCTTGTAGTCGTCGGTGTCGTCGGCGGCCGCGGCCGGCGCGAGGACACCGAGGGTGGCCAGGATGCCGGCCGTGGGGATCAGCAGGGTGCGCAGCCGCGGCAGGGCGACCCAGAGGCGGATGGCCGCGTAGCGGAATCGTTTCAGCAAGTCCTTCATGTCATCGACTCCCGGACGTCGGCCGCCGCCGCTGGGCGCCGGCGCTGGGTGCGCCGGGCGCCGCGCAGTCCGCGACCGGGCCGGTCTGGGTGCGCTGTCGTGAGGTCACGGCTGCCTCCATGGGTTGGCAGGCGGCGTCGGCCGGCCCGCTGCGGGTGGGGGTCATGCGGCTTCCGACCCTTCCTGCGGCGGGTTGTGGACAGAGTCCGCGGATTCCGTGCCGGTGAACTCGTCCTGGGGCATGGCGTCCTGGAGGGCGCTCTCACGGTCCTCGGCCTGGTCCTTGGGGTTGGTGGACAGGGCGCGCAGCAGTTCGTAGGAGGGGGCGTCCCACTGCATGGTGGCGACCCGGTCACGGCGGTCGCGGACGATGCAGTGGCCGTGGCGGATGTCGCCGTGGGCGTCCTTGCCGACGCCGTGGATCAGTGCGCGGGTGCTGTCCGAGACGGGCAGGCGCAGCAGTTCGGCCATCGCGTCCTGCTGGGAGCGGGTGCTCTGCTCGAACGCACAAACGGTCGTAATCGCCTCCAGAACACCGTCCATGCCCAGCAGCGACTTGGGGTCCTGGGTGTCGATCGCCAGAGAGGTGTCCAGGGCTCGTCCGGTACGGGCGATGTAGTCGATGAACCTCCGGCCGTCGTCTGTCCCGGTGAGGACGTGCACCTCGGGAATCGCCACCACTTTGGGGAGATTTCGCAGGTCAGCGCGGGCCGAGGTGTTCAACGCGTAGGCGATCAGGCCGCGCATCAACGCCAGGGAGACCCGCTCGGTCATGGTCATCTCCCCCGGCCGGGTACCGGCTTGCGGCATCGTCAGACCGGGCACCTGGACCAGCCACAGGCCCGGCTCCGGGCGCAGCGGCGAGGCACCGTCGTGCGGGTTGCCGAGCAGCGGCGCGCCGAGCTGGGTCTGGGAGAGCTCCGACAGCGCGTCGCCGGCTTCGATGGCGAGCGGGTCGCTGCTGGCCTGCAGGTACTCGATCACCCGCCAGGTCGCGGCGTCGTCGTGCTGGGCGATGGCGTTGCAGGCCCGCAGCAGGTGCGTCTCGACGCCGGCGTCCCGCATCCGCTCCGGCAGGATGATCAGCAGCTGGGAGACGACCTGGAGCGCGGCATCGCCCTTGGGCAGGAGCCGGAAGACATCGGCGACGGCCGGGGTTTCGACGCCGCAGGTGACGTGGTGGGAGTCCAGGCCCAGGTACTCGCCGGCCTTCACCAGGCCGCCTTCATCGCCCTTGAAGCCCAACATCAAACTGAAGGCACCCTTGAGGCCGGCGATCAGCGTCGCGAGCATCATGCTGGTCGTCTTGCCTCGCCCTGACCGTCCGACGAACGCCGTCGTCGTGGCGTCACCGCGCGCGCTGCCTGCGGTGATGTCGATACGGCAGACGCCCGGCGTGGTGCCGGTGAGCAGCCCGGCGATCGGGCCCTCGTCGTCGCCGGCCTCGCTGCCGCCCCAGAACATGGAGGCGGCGAGCGCGTCGGTGGTGCGGATGTGCCCGAGGTCCAGCACCCGCAGCATGTCGCCGATCTGCGCCTCCAGCCACAGCTCGCGCTGCTCCTCGGAGGCGACCGTGACGTCGATGGACAGGCCCGCGTAGTGCGAGGTGACCGCGTCGGTGCGGGCGCGCAGGTCCTCCAGGGACTCCGTGCTGGAGACGATGATGCGGGGGTGATCCTCCAGGATGGTCATGCCGTCGCGGGACATCTGCCGGCGCAGGTCCTCCATCACCCGCTCGGTCTCTTCGGTCTCCGCGAACGTCTCGCCGGCCGACCCTTCGGCCGCGCTGCGGCGCTGCTCCTTGGCCAACTGGCGCTGCTTGTCCACGGCCTTGATCGCCTGGCCCTTCTGCCACACCGAGAAGCGCACCGACGCCTCGGGGCACACCAGCGCGTCGTCGCCGGTTTCCGGGTGGGTGTAGCTGATCTCCGAGAGGCAGCGCAGCCACTCCTGCTCGCCGGGGGTGATCAGCTCCTCCGGGAAGGCCGGCATGGCCAGGACGCTGACCCAGGCTGCGGTCTCGCCGCGGGCGTCCATCATGCGTACGTGGTCGGCGTGCGGAATGGCCTTGGACTGGGTCAGGCGGACCAGGGAGGCGCCGCTGATGGTGGGCAGGTGCGGTGGGGCGGGCTGCGGGCGGAAGCTCTCTCGGGAAACGGCCCAGGCCAGCAGCTCGGCCGGGGCGATCCGCGCGCGCCAGGGGGTGGCTTCCAGGCGGCGCTCCATGCGGCGGGCGAGGCCGTCGAGGTGGGCGAGTTCGGTCTCGTCCAGGCCGGTGTGGCCCACGCCGAGCGCGCCGGTCACACCGTTCTTGACGACGGCGTTGGCCGCGGAGTCCCGCTCGACGAGGCGTATGCCGAGCAGGAGGTGGCGCTGCGGCAGGTCCAGGGTGTCCAGGCGGCGGGCCCACATGTCGGCGACCGCCTCGACGTCCCCGGCGGAGAAGATCTTGCGGGCTTCCTCGCGGTAGTCCTCGCCGTCCAGGCGCGCCCAGATCACCTTGAGGTGGCAGTCGTAGCCGGGCAACGTCTTGGCGAGCGCGAGCGCAGCCGCGTCCTGCTCCATGTCCTGGCGGTCCTCCGGCATGAGGTCCGTGTTGGAGGCGGACAGGGTGAACCACGCCTCGGCGCCGACGTCGGTGACGACCAGGCCGTCGGCGATGGCGACCAACTGCGGTTCTTTCATGAGGCGTTCGGCACCCAGGCCGAGGAGCCGGCCGAACTTGGACGCGGACTTCTTCGCCGCCTTGCTGCTGGTGCTCATCGGTGGGACTCCTTCGTGGAACGGGCGGCGGCGCGCTGGTCGGGGGTACGGCGGGCGAAGTCGGCGGCGGTGGCGTCGTCACTGATCCGGGCGGCCTGGACGAGGCGGTGGCTGCCGTCGCGGGTGAGGTGGTGCCACAGCCCGGGGTGGAACCCGGTGCTGCGCGGGCGGATCCGGCCGGAGAGCCCGGCCCTGAGCCAGGTCCGCTCGCTCGGCTCGATCAGCAGGCGGGTGGAGAACAGGTCCCGGGCCAGGCCGGAGAGCGGGCCGGGGAGCTCCCGGCAGGCGAGGACGACCTGGATGCCGGCCAGCCGGCCGTGGGCCAGGACCGCGGTGAGCGCGTCCAGCGCCACGCCGTTGGGCCGCGGGTCCGCCTGGTGGTCCAGCAGCACCTGGGTGGTTCCGTCGTTCTCCACCAACAGCAGCCGCCGTGGCCCCAACTGGCCCTTCTCGGCGCGGCCGCGGGCCTGGTGGGCCAGACCGATCAGGTGCCGGTGCAGCTGGTCGGGCTCGTCCACGTACGTCACGTGCTCCAGGCCGCGGGCCCAGGTGTGTGCGTGGTGGTGGACGTCGAGGATGTCCACCTGCTGGCCGGCCGCCAGGGCCTGCGCGCCGAGACTGCGCAGCAGTTCAGTGGTGCCCATGCCGGGCGGGGCCACCGCCAGGACGTGCCCGTCGCGCGGGGTGAGGCGGACGGCGGCGCCCTCGGCGTCGACACCGATCAGCGGGTGCTCGCTCAGCCGGGCCGCCGCCCTTCCCACCCCATGGGTCAGGTCAACGTCGCGTGAGGGCAGACGCGGTGGGCTCGGCGGGGCGGGCCGGCGCCGGGAGAAGAGCTTCATGCCGCCTCACCCGTCTCGATGACGCCGCGGGCCAGGGCGCGGGCTTCGACGTCGCTGAGGAACAGCGCCTGGAACGCGGTCGCCTTCTGCTCGGCGACGACATGCATGCGGCCCGGGATGAGGGAGTACGGCGGGATGGACCACACCTCGGGGGCGACGCGCTGCCACAGCGCGGCGCCGCCGTAGGCGAGGACCCGGGTGGGGAAGACGTCCTTGACGGGGACAGCGCCCAGGCCCGGCAGGCCCACGCGCGGATTGCCGGCGAAGATCTGGATGCCGAAGCCAGGGCCCGCGGCGAGCAGGACGCCGAGGGCCTCGACGCCCGGGGCCTCCTCCAGCTGGGTCTCCGGGCGGGTCTGGGACCAGTACTCGCGCAGCCCGTACGCGACGGTGCCCAGGTGCTCGATGACCATGACCCGGCGTCCGCGCCAACTGCCGTCCCAGGCAGCGGTACCGTCCTGCAGGGCGGCCACGTTGATCAGGAGGTGGTCGTGGATCTCCGGGATCCGCGACAGGTAGCGCACCCCGGGCAGGTCGCGGGCCCACTGGTGGCCGGCGCCGCCCGGGTCGATGAGGTCGACGCTCGCGCCCAGCGCCAGGGCCTGCGCGGTCAGGGAGCGCAGCAGGGTGGTGGTGCCGCCGCCGGCGCCGGTGGCGACCAGGGCGTGCTCGGCGCCGGGCGGCAGGTGGACGGGGCGGTCGCGGTCGGCGAGACCGAGGAGCGGAGTGTGGGCGGAGTTCAGGGCGGTCAGGGTGTGGGGGTCCGTGAGGCGCAGCGAGTTGCGCAGGGCCTGGATCGGGATGGAGGTCTGGGTGCTCATCAGCTGCTGCCCTTCGGTGCGGGCCGTGCGGTGCCGCGGCGCCGCTTGGCGGTCTTGGTGCGGGCCTTGGCAACGGCGTCGGGGCCGTACATGCGCAGGCGGGGCCGCAGGTGGGCGGGCTTGCCGCAGGACTCGGCGGCGTCCGGGTGGTCGCCGTCGGTGGTGAAGTAGGTGGAGAAGGCCGGCATCTCGGCCAGCTGCGGGGCGCGTTCGGCCAGGCGCTGGGTGCGCAGCCGCAGGCCGACCTTCGGCGCGGGGATGCGGCCGCGGCCGATGACCGGGCGCACCCCGTGGTTGAGGAAATTCAGCCGCACCCCCCAGATCAGGAGGTTGGTGCGCCGCCAGTAGGTGGTGGAACGTTTCGCCCCGTAGTAGGTGAAGAACAGCGGGGGCAGAAGGAAGACCGGGATCAGCGGCTTCAGGGGCATCCCGAAGAGCAGCAGCCAGGTGCCCCACCAGATGGGGAACATCACCGCGCCGTACTTCAAGGTGGTACGCGGCAGGCCTTCGCCCAGGTCGAGGCCAAGCAATTCGTGCTGCCTGGTTTCGAGATCCCAGTGCCGGGTGTAGGTGCTGGAGGTTCGCATCGTCGCCGCCTCAGCCCGTGAAGACGGTGGCGATCTTGGCGCCGATGAACTTGAGGATCGTGACGGCCTGGGTCGGCGTGAACACCATCACGGCGACGACGGCGCCGCCGACCATGTGGGTGATCAGCGCGCCCCACTCCTTTTTCGCCCAGTGCCCGAAGCCGCGAACGGCGAGCACGGCGACGAACAGGGAGCCGACGACCGCGAGAATCCAGGAAACGAGCGCGTTGTCTCCGCCCATGGGGAATCCACTCCTTGGGTTTGATGGGAAGGGTGTTGAAGGGCCGGCCGTACGGCGGGCCCGCGGCAGCCGCCGCGTGAAAGGGGGAGGGCCGCTACGCGGTCTTGGCGGTGACCGCCTCGACCTGCCAGCGACTCGCGCTGGACGCCGAGACCTTGGTGAGGGTGATCTGGTAGGTCTGCTGGACCTGGGCGCCGCCGAGCTTCCAGCGCACCGTTGCCGTGCCGGACCTCTTGTCGCCGGTGCCGGCGTCCACGACCCAGGAGTCGAGGGTGTCGAGCGCGAGTCCGGAGCCGAGCGGCTCGATGTCCGCGCCGGGCGCGGCCGCCTGGTCCTCGCTGCCCTGGGCCCACGACTTGAGGAAGTCCTTGACCGTCTCGCGGGTCATGCCCGCGAGCTGGGTGTCGGCCTCGGGGCCCTCCGGCGCCTTGTAGCCGGCGGCGGTCGGCATGCCGACCAGCGCGGGCTGCCCGGTGACCACCACCCGGCCCTCGCCCTGGGCGACCGGCACCTCCAGTCCGCGCCAACTCGTCGCGGTCCGCTGGTTCTTGCCGCTGCCGGTCACCGTGCTCACCCGCACGTCGACCCGCACCCGGGCCCGCTTGCCGCCGACCTGGGTCACGGTGCCCGGGATGGTCTGCGCGACCAGCTGGACGCCGGAGCCGTTCCACCCGAGCTTCGGGTCGATGCCCTTGGCCAGGTCCGCCTCGAGCTCCTTGGCGCGGGCATCGGGTTCCTGCGCGTTCCAGTTCATGTAGCTGCGAGCGAACCGGGCCGCGACCTGCTGCGCCTCGGCTTCGGGCACGTTGTTCTTCTTGGCCTCGGCCTGCGGGTCCGCCTGCTCGACGGGCGTCGGCGGCTTCGTGGGGAAGACCCACGTGCGCACGCCGGTGAACGCGGCCAGGCCGATGACCAGCCAGATCGCGACCCGTCCCGCCTTGCGGGCGGCCGAGCGTCCCGAGGACTCCTCCTCCTCCGCCCAGCCCAGCGCGGCCGGCGCTCGCGTCCCCCTCCCCTCCCCCGCCTCTGGCGAAGGCGCCTCCACCGAGGCGTCCGCGACAGCGGTGATTCCCTCATCACCGCCCTTGGGCTCTTTCGGTGGAAGATTCAGCATCTTCCGCAGCGCACTCATCCCGTACTCCTCGGCCAATTCCCAATAACCGACCTCCGCGCATAAGGGCATGGCGGGGTGCCATGCGGCCTCACGCATTTCGCGGAAAGCTCACACGGAAAACGTAGAATCGTTGGCCTGTGGATAAGTTCCGGCGATTCGGCGCCCCACGGTTCAGCGGAGGGGGAGAGCACAAAAAATGGGGGCCACGGGAAAACCCGTGGCCCCCATCGGTGCCTCTGTGCCCGGCAGGTCAGCCGTGGCGGTCCTCGTCCTCCTCGTCGCCTTCCTCGTCGTCGTCGACGGCGCCGTCCTCAGCGTCCTGCTCGTCCTGGTCGGAGTCGGCGGGATCGTCGGACTCCACGGCCTCCTTCTCGTCCTCGTCGGGCCGGTAGTAGTCGGCGAGGTCGGCCAGCGCGAACAGCTCCTTGCCGTCGACGAGACGTCCGCCGGGGAAGTTGTTGCGGCGCCGCTTGTGCTGGCGCATCAGCTCGGCGCTGACCTCGATCCCCTCCTCGGCCAGCCGGCGGGAAATCTCCGCCAGCGGCAGCAGCTCGACGTCCTCCTCCGGCTCGTCCACGACGGCCGGCGACGCCGCGTCGCCCTCCAGCGCCAGCGGATCGTCCTTGACCATGCTCACCGCCGGCCGTTCTCCACCACCCTCGTCAGCTGCCGATATGGTCTGCTGGTCAGGCGAGTTGACCTCCTTGGTGAACAGCGGCCTGGACTCCTGCAGCAGGGACGGCAGCCGCTGAGGACTGCGCGCCGGCGGGGCCCCGTACAGGTCCTCCGTGCTGTATCCGCGCTGGGCGCGCAGTTCCATGCTGTGCGTGCGGAAGTCCTCCGGGTCCGCGTACGGGACCTGGATCCACACCCGCCGGTTGCCCTCGATGATCATCATGCGGCCCGCACGGTCGACGCTCTCCGGCACGGGAGTGGTGTTGACGATCATCTTCCACTGGTTGGCGTTGTAATTGCCCATAAGGATCATTCGGAACATGTTCCGCAGCCCCCGGGAGCCGACCGCAGCCTCGCGCAGGTCCTGGAAGACGCCGATGATCGTCACGTTGACGTGCCGGCCCATGCGCATGATGGACGCGATATCGCCCCAGATGGGGTCGCTGGCCGGGTCGCCCTTTTCCTTGTTCTCGTTCCACCACTCTTTCGACGCGTCGCCGAATTCGTTGCCTTCTTCGAGAATGAGGGTAAGGCGGTCGAAGTTCTTCCTCGGGTTGCCCTTCTTCACATAGTTCCGAGCCTCCACCTCACGGGCGGCCCAGGAAATCGCGGACCGCATGTCCCCGATATTTCCCGGGTCGGTGTAGAGGTGAACTCCCTCCACTCCCTCGAAGCAGTTGATGCTCGCCATCTTCACGTCGATGCCGATGACGGTCGCTCGCTGCCGTACCAACTGCGTGATGATCATCTGGAGGAACGAGGACTTGCCGCCACCCGAACCGACCGAAAGCGCCCACATCGCGGTTTCGCCGGTCATTTCCTTGATTACCGGGCGCTGGCGTTCGTCGATACCCAGCACGAGCTGGCCGGGCTCACATGCGGCGATCGCCTTCTGCACGATGTCGCTGAAGAAGTCCACCTTCTCCGGCGGTTCGAGCTTCGGCTTCGGCTTCTGCGGGGTGAACACCACGTTGAAAGGATGGTTCTTGAGGTTCCACTCCCCCGCCCACTGCCCGCCCATCCGGTCCTGGATCAGCTCACGCATCTGGTCCTTGAAGCCACCCGGATCGTGCCAGCCGTCCGGCAGCCGCACCGCGACGAACGACCGGTCGATGGGGATGTTCAGGGCACGCAGCCGTTGATGGTCGTCCCACTCGGACAGCAGGTCCTTGAGCGCCATGGACATCGGAATCACCAGGGCCCGCATGTGGTTTCGCCGGCCGCGCCCGCGTATCGCGGCGATCACCACGATCGGGACGGCCACGGCTGCGGCGACGATCGACACACGGATCACACGGTCGTGGTCCTTGATCCCCCACCACATCCACGCAGCCCAGCCCGCCCACGCGAGGAGGACCACTCTCAGCAGGGCGACCCCCCAGCGCGGCAGACTGCCCGGTGGTCGTGGCTCACCGTCCAGCGGGGCCCCGCTGATGAACCGGCCGAAGACCATGACCCCTTGCTCCAGGCCGTCCTCGACCTGCTTGTCAAACTTCGTCTGCGCCACGGGCCACTTCCCCTTCCACGCTCAGCTCCCTCCCGGCTCCCGCAGCACGCGGAAGAACGATCAAGAGCGAACGTAGAAAGATCGGCCTGTGGACAGAGTCCGCGAAAGCGGACCACCGCACCGCGGCGAACTACGCGGAGCAGCCGCGCTGTTCACCCGGGCCCCCCACGGGCCTGCCCTCGGCAGGGCGCCGACCGTCGAGCTCAGGGAGCGCCGCCGCCGATGACAGCCGCGATCGAGGTCGCAGGCAGCACGGAGTGCCGCTCAACCACGGCTGGCTGCGCCGGAGTTCTGGTCCGGCACGGGTGCCGTATCCCCCGAGCCGATAGCGTCGGAGCATGCACCCCACTTCACCCGCCGGCCCGGTAGCCGGGACCCCCGCCTACTGGTCGATGCTGGAGCGTCAGGCCGACAGCTACTCCCGAAGCCGTGCATCAAGCGCACCCGGCGACTGGGCTGACGCGCAAGATCTCATGATGCGCCTGAAGCCGTACGGCACATCCGGTCTGCTCGACCTGTCCACGCTGCTGGTCCTGCACGCCATCGACCGCTGCCCCGTCGAGCTCCGCGACGGCCAAGGCCGGCCAGCCCTCTCGAACCTGATCCACGGCCAGTCCGACGCCCTCACGACGATCGACGCGACTGCATCCGCGAACGCGCGCCTGAACCGCGGGCCCGAGACCGCCAACGACCTCGCCGACACCGAGCAGCAGATCGAGCGCATCAACGACCTCGAGACGGCAGTGGCGACAGCCCTTCAGACTCGGGCCGGGCACCCCAAGGCCCGACGCAACGTACGCCGAGCCCTGACTGACCGCGGCGAGGGTGCCCGGGAAGCATCGGCGATCTTCGGAATCCTCAGCGAGATCATGGAGACCATCGGCCACCGCACCGCTCACACCGCAGGCTGAGCCGCCGCACGCCACTCCCCGCTCCGGTGCCGCACCGCACCCTGACCGCGATACACAGCCTCCAAGCGGCCCTGGCTCACCGGCTCTGCGAGCCACGCAGTCAGTGTTCGCGCACATGTGGGCGCTTCAGGAGGCGGCGATTCTGGCGTTCGCCGCCATTGCCGGGCCCTGACGGCCGACGCTTAGGATCGCTCCTGGCGAAGAATCGAACGAGGTCGAACGGAGCGCTCTGCGAGGAGCGGCCGAATAGCTGGCGGAGCCGCAGGCCGTCTGGGATCGGGTGCCCTGCGCTCAGCGGGCGGAGCCGAACAGGAGCGCCAGTCCGATGATCAGCCCACCGTAGGCCAGCACCAGCAGGGCCACGACGACGAGCAGCAGCCAGCCAGTCAGAATGCCGACAAGCGCCAACCCGCGATCCCGACCGTCAAGGCGCTTGCCGCGGCGTCGGCCGAGATGGCCGGCCGGGACGGCGACCACGCCGAACATGAACATGGCGAAGGTGTAGTACTGCCCATACATGAGCCAGAACATGGGCGTGGCGAAGATCGCCACTATGAGAGCGACGCCCAGAGCCGCTGACCAAATACTGACCCGTGCCGGAGTGTTGCGGACTGAGCCGCCTCGCCGTGCTGTCGCCGGCGCATTGTTGTCCATCATGCTTGTTCCCCCGTAAAGATCAGATCGCCACCCTACGAGAGACCCGACCCCGGAGGCCGCCTTCTCCGTTCGGGTGGAAGATGGCGCCACCCCTCCATCCATGGGGCGAACACCACCGGCTACGAGGCACCCTTCACCACGGCGAGCCGCTGAGCCCCCTGCAGTCGCTCCTCCTCGTCCCGTGTGATCCGGTGCGCTTGTCCGCGGTTCACCTCACGACCGTGAGCAGCAAGCCAGTCCACCACGGTCGGTGTGTGCGTGGAGTCGAGGACCCTCATCGCATAGCGGACTGCAGCCGCATTCGACTTCAACCCCGCGACAGCGGACTCGTGTTCGGCGCGCTCGAGATTCCCCACCGCGCCGCCACCCTCTATCTCAGGTACGGGGTCTGCAGCTTTTGGGACTCCGCCCTCCCCCGAGGTCGGGACAGTGAGCCCTTCCTCCGTCCTCCCTGCGATCGGGACGTCGGTCGGTTCGTCGCCAGGTTCCTCATCACTCGCCGGGTCTCCAGGGCCTGGCGTGCTCCATCCAGGCTCCGCCTCGCTGTCCCCCTGCCGTGAGGTGGGAGCGACGGACGCCGACGGACCTGGCTCTGGCGGGGCTTCGGCAGCGCCTCCTCCGATGGTGTCTTGCTCGTCCCGGCTGGCGTCTGGCTCAGACGACCCCGCATCTGACAGCTCGAGGCCTCCCCCGTGCTCGGGTCCTATTGCGTGATCATTCTGGTCGCCGGGGCCTGGCACGGTGTGCCTCTCCAGTTCCTGCGGGCGACTCGTCCCCACTTCCGGGTCACGTGCCCGGGGGTGGCTCGCCGCCTCAAGCGGCACTCCAAAGCGCGCGATGCGCAAGGGAAGGAGTTCCTCCACCGGGGCCTTCCAGCGCCAACCTCGCCCGTAGCGACCTCGCAGCCGGGCCTGGTACACGAGTCGCTGTTGCTCGGCCTGGATTACGTCGTCGTACTTCCGGATCTCCCAGAGCATCATCCGGCGCCAGAGCCGGAAAGTAGGCAGCGGGGCGAGCAGCCACCGCCAGAGCCGGACCCCTTCCATGTGCCGGTCCGCTGTGATCGCCGCCAGCCGACCGACCGCATGCCGGGCCGCCTCGACCGTCACCACGAAGAGGATGGGGATCACGCCGTGCATGCCGACACCTACTGGGTCCGGCCAGGCAGCCACAGCGTTGAACCCAATCGTCGCAGCGGTCAGGAGCCAGGCCGCCTGACGGAGCATTGGGAACGGAATGCGAAGCCAGGTCAGTAGAAGATCGAGGGCCAGGAGCACGGCGATGCCGGCATCGACCCCGATCGGGAAGACCGTGGCGAAGGACCCAAAACCCTTGCGGACCGCGAGATCCCGCACGGCCGTGTACGAACCTGCGAATCCGATCGCCGCGATCACCACCGCTCCCGACACCACCACGGCTATCAGGCCACGCTGGGTTCGGCTCAGGCTGATGCGCTTTGCGCTGCGCTCCACTTCCCACTCCCTTGATCCGATTCCGGGAAGTGTGCGGCGAGCCGCCTGTGGATAGAGTCCCGCTTCTGCCGCAGCAGCCCGATGGGTCCAAGCGAGTGAATCGACCAGATGGCTGATGCGAGCGGCCACCGAGGGGGAATGGATGAAGGCGCAGCCGTAGCTCTTCAAGGTGGCTCTGACGCTGAGGCGGGTACCCGGGGTACCCACCCGCGGACCCGGAGACCCGGAGACCCGCACGGAACGCGAGGGGCGGGTACCCGGGGTACCCACCCCCTCCACCTCTCCGCGGACCCGATGCCGAGGTGGGTACCCGGGGTACCCACCCCCTCCCCTCCCCGTGGACCTGACGCCGAGGTGGGTACCCCGGGTACCCACCCGCGGACCCGGAGACCCGGAGACCCGCACGGAACGCGAGGGGCGGGTACCCGGGGTACCCACCCCCTCCACCTCTCCGCGGACCTCAAGGGTGGGTACCCGGGTACCCACCCGCGGACCTGACGCTGAGGCGGGTACCCGGGGTACCCACCCGCGGACCCGATGCCGAGGCGGGTACCCGGGGTACCCACCGCCCCGCCTCCCCCGCGCCCCACGTGGACCCGATGCCGAGGCGGGTACCCGGGGTACCCACCCCCTCCACCTCTCCGCGGACCTCAAGGGCGGGTACCCGGGGTACCCACCCCCTCCCCTCCCCGCGGACCTGACGCCGAGGTGGGTACCCGGGGTACCCACCCCCTCCACCTCTCCGCGGACCTCAAGGGCGGGTACCCGGGGTACCCACCCGCGGACCTGACGCTGAGGCCGGTACCCGGGGTACCCACCGCCCCGCCTCCCCCGCGCCCCACGTGGACCCGATGCCGAGGCGGGTACCCGGGGTACCCACCCCCTCCACCTCTCCGCGGACCTCAAGGGCGGGTACCCGGGGTACCCACCCGCGGACCTGACGCTGAGGCCGGTACCCGGGGTACCCACCGCCCCGCCTCCCCCGCGCCCCACGTGGACCCGATGCCGAGGCGGGTACCCGGGGTACCCACCCCCTCCACCTCTCCGCGGACCTCAAGGGCGGGTACCCGGGGTACCCACCCCCTCCCCTCCCCGCGGACCTGACGCCGAGGTGGGTACCCGGGGTACCCACCTCCCCTCCCTGCAGGCGGAGCCGGCGGGGCGGGTACCCGGGGTCCCTCCCTGCAGGCGGAGCCGGCGGGGCGGGTACCCGGGGTACCCACCCGCGGACCTGCCACCGGGGTGGGTACCCGGGGTACCCGCCCGTGGAGGCGAACCTGGAGAACACGCGCCCAACCATCAGCGCCGATCGAAGCCACGCTCCTCGACGGTGACGCCGAGGGCCGCCATCCTGGACACTCCGAGTCCGGCTTCCGCCTCACTGCGGCCTTGGCGCTGACGTGTTCGCAGCCGGGCCGGGAGTGCATGCCGACCGACTTCCACCACGCCCTCATCTACACGCCGATGCAGGGCGGCTGGTTGACGCGCAAGCAGCGCGAGCGCAAGGGCGGGCAGTACGCCGAGAACAGGTTCACTCGAGCCGGGGCGGGTACCCGGGGTACCCACCCCGGCGATCCGGCGCGGGCTGCGGCTACCTTCGCTTCTCGTGGCGACTCGACGGAACGCGACAGGCGTCAAAACACGGCGGAGGCCCGACGCTCAAAAGCAGCGTCGGGCCTCCGCCGGATTCTTCAGATTCTCAAGCTACCGTCGCTTCGGCCATATCGATGCCGAGCTCAGCGCACAGTTCTTGAGCTGCCTTCATGAACTCTATGGCAGCCTCCCGCGCCTTCCCCTCGTCGGTCGCTCGCAGAGAGCGAATCTCCTCCTTAGCTTGGGACAGGCGATCACTGCCCGTCTGGCTGCCTGCTCGGGCAGACGGCTGCGAAACAACCTTTGCCTTCTGGTCGACAGGTTCAGCGAACCCGAGGAATGCGGCAGCCTCCTGGAGGGTCTTCTCCGTGATCTTCTTGCGAGATGCCTCCGACCACACCTGCCGCACGGCCTCATCGCCGAACGTCTCAAAGACCGGACAGAGGGGTCGTAGGTGCTTCTCGACGAGCTCCATCGACGTCACGGACTCGAGTGCCATCACAACCGGAACAGCTCGGATGATCTTGTTCGCGTAGTTCTTGCCGAAGCCGAAGCGAGCCTTCATCAGCGCGTCAAAGTTCGGGAACCCCATCGTCTCCCAGAGTTCCTCCTCCTTGATAGCGACGAAGTTCTGACCCTGAACGATGATCTTCTGCTGCTGTACACGCTGCTCATTCGCGCGCGCAGCCATCTCGGCCTGCGCGATACTCCTGGCGTAGTGGTTGAACCGCTCCTTCGGGTCTTCGCTCTCCGGCCTACTGAAGGGCTGGATCTCCACATACCCATTCCGGTCACGGTTGACAGGCAGGTGGACCAGGCCGTCGTCGTCATCTCCATGCAACAGCACCTCGGCGCTCGGCCCGCTCTCCTCGACGACGTTCTCGTCGGCGGCCGGCGGTGCGTCGCTTGACGCTGCAGGCGCATCCCCAGATCCGTCGTCGACTTCCGACGTCTCGGGTTCAGCGGCTGTCTCGGACTCCTGGCTAGCGGCTTCCGCCGCGGCCTCAGCCTCAGCGGCCTTTGCCTCAGCGGCCTTCCGGCCGGCCTCCCACTCGGCGCGGATCTCCTCACGAGTACGGACGGGCGGCACCGCGCCTCCTTCGGGCTGCCCGGAATCACTACCCTTCGGCAGGCTCTTGGGACGGTACTTACTCATGCCGCCAACTCCTTGGCCAGCTTCCTCATGGAGTCAGCCTGTGGGCAGTCTGGGGCGAACTGGAACAGCGGGATCTCGTAGTCAGATGACTCGCGCCCCTCGATGCTGTCCTTGAGCTCTGCCAGGACGATGGGGGAGTGCAAGGTGTTCCACTCGTCATAGAACCCGCGCGTCACTGTGCCCTTGCGCGAGTCGTACGCGTTGATGATGAAGCCGAGTTGGTCCACCTCAATCCGCAGGTTCTTGCACGTCGTCTCGATCTGCCCCTTGAGCAGGTTGTAGGCACGGAAGGACGACTTGTCGGACCAGACCGGGATCAGAATGCCCGAGTGGTCCGTCAGCTCACCGGGGCGCCGGTGTACGTAGTCGATCGCCAGCTCCATGCCGAGCCCCAGGTTGGGAGGGCCATCCAGGACAACCACGTCATAGTCGGCTTCGACCGGCTCAAGGGCACGGCGCAGGCAAGTGTCTCGACCCGCGGACATCGTCGCGAGGGAGGCGTCCATCAGGAACGCGTCCTCAAACGCCGGCAGTATGTGCAGCCTGCCGTCGAACATCGGGCCCGGGTTGATCTCGCGTCCCTCCATCGGCACTTCCTCGAGCGCGATGATGGACCGGCGTAGGTGCTGCGTGGCCTTGCCGAGCATGTGCGTCAGGAGGCTGTCACCTCCGGTGGGGAGCTCAGCAACCTGCAAGCGTGCTGAGAGGTGCCCCTGGGGGTCGTAGTCGACGAGCAGTACCTTGAGGCCCAGCTCTGCGAGGGCCTGGGCAAGTGCGGCGGCGATGAAGGTCTTCCCAACACCCCCCTTCTGATTGCCTACGAGGATTCGCTTGACCGGCTGGCGGACCACGCGCTCGACGGGGGAGGGGTGGCGGAGTAGCCACAGGGTGATGGCCTGGGCGATGCCCTGCACCTTCGTCACCTTGCGGGCTTCGCACTCGTCCTCGAAGCGGGCGACTCCTCCGGCAGGAACGTACGAGGCCCAGGACTTGGCGCCCTTCACCTCTACCTTCTCCGCGGACGGGGTGTCGTACCAGGAGTGGAGTGCATGGACGATCGCGTCTGAGACGTTCAGGCCGTGTTCAGCCGCTCTGATCTTGAGATCGCGGCGCATCTCTGGCATGACGTTCGCGATGAGCTTTTCAGTGCCGGAATCACTGTTCGGGGTGGACATGGTGGGCAACTTATCAGTCACCGACATGTCAGTGAGCTAAGGTACGGCGTGTTGCCCGAGATGATCATGTTTCAGGCGTGGTGGCTGCTCCGGATGGGCGACCCCTGACCACGAAAGTGGGGCAAACGGGATGCTGTGTACGGCGTGTTGGGGTCTCTCTTGCGGCGCCGAATCGGGGTGGAAGCCAGCAAACTGGCGGGTCGTTGTTCTACCAAGTCTCCCTGCGCCCTCGTCGCACCGTGGGTGCAGGCGCCGTGCCGAGGGAGGGACTGAGTGATGATCTCACCGCGCCGCTCAGCTCGCGGCGCACGGCACTGCTCGGGTACCCGGGGTACTCGCCCCTACGACCGGGACAGAAGTCGCCCCAAACTGTGCGTCTCCTCGAACGCGAGGAAGCACAATATGGGCCGCACTTTGACTCTCAGAAGTTCAGTTGGCATACACAAAACGCGGTCCAGTTCTGCGCTGGTTCCTTGCCTTGGTGTCGCAATTTCGGTCACTAAATCCAAACGCCACTTTCGCTCTCTAATGAGAGATTCTGACGCGCAAAATATCGCTCCTTGGGGGACGACTCCACATCGCCACGCCAATCTCGAAACGGCAGTGCCGCAGGTCAGAGAGGGTGTAGGGTGACGAGCGCTTAATCGAATACTGAGGATCTTGAATTCCGAGAATCGCGGAAGAACCCGCTAAGGGGGACCTCGTTATTCAACTCGGATAAGCGGTTCGCTTGCCAGATCCGAAAGCGACGCAAAGCCCAGCTCAACCCATCCGTAGAGGAGGAATGCCGTGCCTTCTTCCTCCGTGCTGCGTGGGGGCATGCGATCGCCCGGGGTGACTAAGCACCCAGAACCTCATCGGTCGGCGCCCGGCATCGCCCTGTGCGCCACGGTCGCGCCCGCTGGGACTTATCCACAGGTCATGCCGTGCAGGGTGGCCCAGAACGCGAAGAGCCCGGGATCTGCGGTCCCGGGCCGTTCGCACTGCGTGGAGGGGGTGTTGGTCAGCCAGATAGCCAGCTGAGTGCCGGTGTCGCCGGGTTCGTCTCTCGTGCTTTCCCTAGCCAGATCGAGCCGCGGTGACGGTGTCCCCTGCCTACCTCGATTATGGAGCAGATCATCGCTGTCCGTACGAGGGCTGGCTCAGTCATGCCGAAATCGGCTGATGGAGCGGCTCGATCCAAGCGTTCTGGTTCGTCCTGGCGTCGTAGTGCGCGCGTGGGCGAGGTTGTTGAGTTGGCTGGTCCGGTCCCGGAGTCGGGGCCTGGTGATCCTCTGGTGTTGAACCGGGCGATGCGTGCCCGGCTGCATGCCGCGGTGCGGTGCCTCTTGGCGGACAAGTCCCTTGAGGGTGTCCCGGATTCGGTGCGTCTGGCTGCGGTGGTCCTGTTGGCGAAGGCGCCGGCGCGTAGTGCTGTTCTGCGTCTTCGGGCGGGGGAGATGGGGCGGTGGCTCGGGTTCTCCGAGTCGTACGTCGACCACAAGGTGCTGCCCATGATGCGCGCGGCCGGTGTGGTGGAGACCAAAGCGCTGACGGATGAGGCCGGCCGGGTAACGGGCCTGGAGTGGAAGTTCCTGCCGTTGCTCGCCGCGCGGGAGAGCGGCGATCCGATGCACCCGCTCGCCTTGGCCCGCAAGGACCTGGCGACGCTTCTTCGGTTCTGCGAGGCGCTGTTCGCGCCGGGCTGGGCGCCGATCGACGGTCCGGTGACGCTGCCGGGGCTGCTGGGGACTCGGCGGGGGAGGGGCGCTGCGACGGACCGGCTCGCTCTGCTGCTGCTCGCGCTGCAGACGCGGCCGGACGGGCGGGTGCGTCTGGTCGGCGGGTCGGTGAAGGAGGGCCGCGGGCGCGCGGACGCCACGGTCGCGAAGGCGCTCGGCTGTTCGGTGTCCGGTGGAGGCAAGGTCGTCGACCGCCTGGAGCGGCTCCAGGTCGTCGAGGTGGTGCGTGGGACGACGGAGACGGGCCAGTACGGCAAGGGCCGGCTGGTCCTGCCCGCGATCGCGTCCGCGTTCGGTCGGGACGCGGCACCGCAGGTTGTTGTCGAGGGCGGCGCCGAGGAACTGGAGGAGCAGCCCGAACAGTGCCCGTCGTGCGCGCACGGTTCGGCTCAGGGTGAGGACGAGGCGGCCGGTGAGGCCTTGGTGGTCTCGGGGGAGGGCTGGCAGCAGGAGTCGTTCGACGATGTCGAGCCCGTGGTTTTCCAGCGCCCCGTTGCTGCACCCGGGGATCTTGAAGCCGGGCCGGAGGAGGAAGGCCCTGTCACCAGCAGGGAAGAGGCTCTTGAGCCCGCGCCGGAGACCGGTGTGGTGGAGCGCCCTGCTGGTGCACCCCTCCACGCTGACCACGCGCTGGGAGTTTCTCTCTCTGGTTCTCTCTCGCTTGCTGGTGGGTTTTCCGGCGAAGCCGATCCGGGGTGCGGTGATCTGCCGGAGTGCGCGGGCGCCCGCGAGGGCGGGCCGGATCGCACCGAGGTCGCCGCGGCTGCGGCCGGTGGCGGGCTGGGCGGCCCGCTCCGCGGGGAACAGCTGCAGGAAGCGGCAGTTGGTGAGTCGGGCAGGTCGGTCGAGCTTGGCTCGGTGAAGGCATCGGCGAAGCAGGCGGGGACGCTGGTGTTCGTACGGCCTGCGGCCTTGCCGGTGGGCTTGGAGTCGGTGCTCGCGCCGGTACGGCCGGTGTGGGAGCAGATCCTGCGGCCGGGCGCCCGCCGCCATGTCGCTGCTGCGGTGCGGGTCCAGCTCGGTGTGCTGCGCGGGATCGTCGGCCTGGCCGAGGCCGAACAGGTCCTCGCTGAGCGACTGGAGCGGCGCCTTGATCAGCAGATGGGCCGGCCCGTTACGGATCCGGTGGGGTGGCTCCTGGGCCGTGGCCTGGCGCAGCGGGCGTGGTGTTGGTCGCAGCTGTGCGACGAGGGCCGGCGGATGGACTCCGGCGCTGACTGCCCCAGCTGCCAGGTCCTGATCGGTGACCGGCGGGGACTGCGTGCGCGGATCGCCGCGGAGACCGCCCGGGAGCTGGTCGGGGCGGCGTCGGCGGTGCTGCAGGCCGAGACCGAGAAGCGGCTGAACGCCGCGGTGACGTCCGAGGCAGCGGCCCAGGCCGTACGGCGGGAGCAGGCACGCGTCGAGCAGCAGGCCCGCGCGAAGGTCGTCGAGCAGCGCCGCGCGCAGAACGCGGCGGCCGAGCAGGAGCGCCTGGCCCGGCCCTGCGAGGACTGCGGGATCCCGGACGCGGCTGGCCGGTGCCTGCTGTGCACCGAACGCCGGGCCGTGGAGCGGTTGTTGGCCGAGTCCGTGGACCTTGCGGTGATGGCCCGCGCCGACCTCACCGACCCGTCGGCGGTCGCGGAGGCCACCGCGCGGTGCACGGCGGACACCCGGTTGCTGCTGGAGCAGCACCTGGACCGGCTGCGCGGTGACGGCATCGAGGACGTCGGCCTGCTGTTCGCTGCCCGGGAGGTCGTCGAGAAGCTCTGCGACCAGCGACGCGAGAGCCTGAACGGTCGGCTGATGCGGACGGCCGAGGCCGAGTGCGAGGCGGACAAGGCGTACGACGCCAAGATGCGCTCGGCGCACCGGTACCCGACCCGGGCGATGGCCCAGGCGGCCGCCGAACGGGCAGCGGAGGAGGCCCTGGGGCGAACGGTGGAGGTCTTGTTCGCCGACCGGGCCCGGCGCCTGCGGACCGCCCGGGGCGAGCAGCCGGCTCGGCCCAGGGTGACGGACTGGGCGAGCCGCTGTGCCGAACTCGCCGACCAGCAGCTTCCCGACGACCGGGCCCAGCATGCCGGGGCACGGGCCCTGGAGGCGGTGAGCGCGGCATGACCACCCTCGGCATCACCACCGCCACGGTCTCGGCGCCGTACGGCAGCCCACGTTCGTCCTCTTCCTCACCACCGGGATGCTGCCGGCAGGTGCGGGTGCTCCGGGATGTGGTGTCCCCCCTGCCAGCAGGGGAGATGCCATGACCACCAGGACTCTTCCCCGGGCCCGCCGTACCCCGGTGGTGCCGGTGTGGGAGCGGCGCCCGCTCACCCGACGCTCCCGTCGGCTGTTGCTGGAGGGCGACGTCGAGGGGCGCTACGCCGGCCGGGACGATCCTGACTCCGGCTACCGGCTCACCATGGCGCTCGCGCTCGCCTGCTCGCAGCCCGGCCGCGAATGGACGCCCGCCGACTTCCACCAGGCCCTCATCTACACGCCGACCCGGGGCGGCTGGTGGGCGCGCAGGCTCCGCGAGCGCAAGGGCACCCAGTATGCGGAGAACAAGCTCACCGCGATGCTGGACAAGGCCCGCGAGTTCGCCGCCCGCAACACCGCGATCACCGGCCGCCCGGACGCCCTGGAACGGATCAACGAGGTCCGCCATGCCGTGGAACACCTCGCCTGGCCGTCCCGCGGCGGGGGAGCGGTCGACCAGAAGAACATCGCCGCACGCCTCACGCTGTGCGAGCGGGCCGGCGGCCTGGAGCACACCACCGCGCTGCGCCCGCACGCCGAGCGGATGGGCTGCGCGAAGTCGACCGCCGAGGCCAGCGACAAGCGGCTCGTCGAAGCCGGGTGGCTTCAGTTGCTGGAGGCCGGCACCGGCAAGAACCACGGCTCACGGTGGCGGCTGAAGATCCCCGACCACGTCACCGAGCTCCTCGCTCGTGCAGCGCCGGGACAGTTTCTGCCCCCCACTCCCGGGGAGATGGCAACTGTCCCGGATCCGCACACCTTCACCGACACCGCCGCACTCGCCTCGGTGATGGCCCACGACGCCTTCCACCACTTCGCCCACGGCACCAGCGGCGCCCGCATCCTGGCCTGCCTCGACGTCACGGAAGGACTCGCGCCCGCCCAGCTGCAGCGGGCGACCAGCCTGCACCGCACCACCGTCGCCCGCCGACTGGACAAACTCGTCGCCGACGGCCTCGCCCGCGAGTGCGAGGGCCTGTACTACCTGGCCCCCGACCTTGCCGGCCCCGCCCGCCTCCACCCCGACGACCAGGTCCTTGCCGAGGCCGCCGAACAGCAGGGCACCGCGGGATTCGGCGAGCGCCGCAGAGCGCGGCACGCCCGAGAGCGCGCCAACTACCAGCGGTACATCGCCGAACGGAGCACCCGGGCCCGGCCCCAGCGGCCGCGTCCCGTGCTGGTTCCCGAAGGCGTCATCGACCCCGACACCGGCGAACTCCTCGACCAACGCTGGCGCGGCTGGGACGTACGGGACCGCTACCGGCCGATCTGGAACGGACCGGATCCTGCCGACGGCCAGGAAGCGGAGCGAGCCGCATGAGCAGGACATTTGGTTCCCCGATCGGAGTCCGGCCCGCACCGCGTCCCGATCCGGAGCGGGTGGCCCGCTGGTGCGCGGCCCAGCAGTGGCCGGTCTTGCCGCTCGTGCCGGGCACCCCGAACGCCGTACCCACTCCAGCGCCCCTCAATTGTGGAACTCAGTCCCTTTCTGTCCCTGAGAACCGCGCCACAAGCCCACTGACCTGCAACGATGCCCGAGGGACCGAAGCAGGGACACCGGCCGCTACGACCGGCGCATCTTCTGGCTGCTGCCGACCGACGCATCGAAGACCGTCCCTCCCCGAACACCGTCGACGCACCCCTGGAAGCCGTCGCCCCCGAATGGTCCGGCCGGGAGAACCCGGCCGACTCAGAGCACGCGCGGGGCGGCCCTCTGCCCGACGGTCCGGCCACGACCATCCAGAGGGCAACGTGCGCGACCTCCTCGAAGTCCGAGGGCGCGGCTGGGACACCGCCGACCCCACCCGCCGCGTAGGGCTCGGCCGCCTGCCCGCGCTGGCGACATGAGCACGATTCGCTGCGCCGCAGAAAGAGGCAACGTGCAACACATCCAACAGCCTTCCCGACCAACCGAGTTGATCCGAGACTGACCGCATGACCAGCGACCTCATGGGCTCCCAGTCCCCGCATGCCCTCATCCAGACCGTGATCACGAGCTACGGCGACGGCCACCACGACGCACCCCGGGGCGACGCACTGCGCGTGGATACCCGCCCGCTGCGCAACCCGCCCGAGGACCCGGCCATGCGCGACCGGATGCTCCATTCCACCGGCCTGGATCCCGAGGTGCGCGCCTACGTCCTCAGCTCGCCCGGAGCCGAGCGCCTCATCGACCGCAGCACCCGGCGCGCGCTCGCGCTCCTTGGGCAGGCGAGGGCCGGCCGGCGCGTCGACCTGCACGTGGTCTGCGGGGGCGGCCGCCACCGGTCGGTCGCAGTCGCCGAAGAGGTGGCCGAGCGCCTGCGCGCCGCCGGCTACGGCGTGGAGACCGAACACCCGCACATCACCCGGCCGATCCTGCGGTGGCATCCGCTGCTCACTGAGCACGAACTGGCCGCGCTCCGGCTCCTCGCGCGCGGCTGGCACCATCTGGAGGTCGCCAAGGAGCTCAGCGTGCGCCCGGAGACCGCGGGCCGGCTGCTATATCGCGTGCAGATCCATCTCCACGCGCGCACCCTCTACGAGGCCGTCGCGCAGGGGTGCGCACTCGGCATCATCGACCCCGCACCGCCGGGATATCCCGACAGGCGCAGCACACCCCCGGCGCCCTGATGCCGTCACGCTCGCCCTCCCCGCCCGGCCACAGCGCCAGGGGAGCGGGACGCCGACGGCGAGCAGGGCCCGGAGCGGTCCGCAGGATCGCCCGTCCGGCGGGATTCCGGTGATCGCGCATGTCGCGCCCTGCCGTGCGGGACAATCGCCGCGGCGGGCACGGCGCCCGGGGCCGGCACGATGCACGGGCGGGGCGATGCAGGACGTACGGGAGCTGCTGGCCGAATACGGCCAGGTCCACAGCGACGAACTACCGGCGCAGGACCGCCACCGGCTCCTGGTCGAGGTGGTGACAACCCTGATCCGGCGCGCCGACCCCGACGCGACAAGCGCCCACCGCTCACCCGACGAGCCGGCCGTCTTCTTCGAACTCGCCGGACGCGACTACGCGATCACCGTGTCGGCCGCGGCCGGCGACGACGCACCCGAGGCGGCCCGCGCCGCGGTGCGCGCCCGCGAACGAGACCTCGGGCAAGGGGTGCGATGGATCCTGCTCTGCGCGAGGGTCGAGGGCCACGAGATCGACGACGCCGTGAGCAGCGTCCTGTCGGCGCAGGGCGTTCTCCTGGACCGTGACCATCTCGAGGCCGCCGTCTGCGACCTCGCCTCCCTCGCGTCCCTGATCCGCGCGGCCTTCCGCCCGCCGCGGCCGCCGCACACCCTGCTGCACGACCTTCTGCTGGAACAGCCTCCGGAGCCGGCCCCGGCACTGGCCCTGGCGGCCCGCCCGGCCGGCGCGGCGAGCGTGCCGTCCCGGCCGGCGGCGGGCGTCGACCTCTGTGTCGTCATGGCGGGCGAGTCCTGGCCGCTGCGGCCGACCGGGATGGCCTGGGAGTCCGCCGACCGTGCGCTGCTCACCACCGACACCGGTCTGGCCGAGGTGGACCTGCAGCGGGGAGGGACCAGGTGGCGGCTGCCGCTCCCCGGCGTCCACGGTGATGCGCAGGTGCTGCCCGACGGCACGGTGTGGGTGCTGTGCGGGCCGGCTGCGGTGAGGTGGCGCGACGGCGTACTGCAGGCGGCCGGCGGCGGATTCGAGGCGAACGCCAACCTGCTGCTGGGCCCCGACGCGAGCGTGTGGGTCCTGTCCGGATCCGGAGCGACCCTCGGCGCCGGCACCGGCTCGACCCTGGCGCTCACCCGGCTCGCCGAGCAGGTGGGCGACCAGCAGCGCTTCTCCCTCGACTTCGACGCGGCGGTCCGCTCGGCCGCCTGGCTCGGCGAGCGGCGCTTCCTCCTCGCCGCCGGCGGACACAGCGCCGTCGTCGACCTCGCCGTCAGCACCAGCGCCCGGGGACGCGAGGACTGGATGCCGACCCCGGTGTCCTACCCGGGACATCTGGCGTACCGCGGCGGGAACACCGTCCTGGTGGCCGGACGCTCCGGCTCGGGGGTCGGCGTGGAAGTGCACGCCCTCGACGCGGCCGGCCGCACCAGCGACGCGGTCGCCGAGGTGCAGCTCGGCGACGTACTCGGGCTCCTCCAGAGCCCGGCGGGCGGCCCCGCGTACCTGCTGGGATCCCTGCCGACCAACGACGTCAACGCCGTCCACCCCGTCCTGATGAAGATCACCGGCCACGTCCCCGCCGACGCACCCACGGCCGGGGACCTCGCGCCACCGCCGGCCGACGACCCGTACGACGCGGTGCGCCGCCAGGCCCGCGGAGTGAAGAAGGACTACGCGCTTGAGAAGTTCCCGCTGCCGGACGGCCAGGGCGGCATGGGCATCGTCCACGAGGCCGTGCACAAGGAGACCGGCACCGTCGTCGCGTTCAAGAAGCCGCGCTCGCTGCGCGAGAACCTGACCGCGAGGATGCTGCGCGAGATCGAGGTGGCGCAGAAGCTCGGCGCCAACCGCCACGTGATGCCCGTCCTCGACTCCAGCCCCCGGGCCGAGTGGTTCGTCATGCCGATGGCCCAGAACACCGCCGAAGGCCTCCAGCCCGAGCTGCAGCGCGACGAGGCGCAACTGCGCGCCCTGGTCGACGCGGTCGCCTCCGCGCTGACCGACGCCCACCGCCTGGACTACCTGCACCGCGACATCAAACCCGCCAACATCCTCCTCCTCGACGGCCGTTGGGTCCTCGGCGACTGGGGCATCGTGCGCCGTCCCCGCGGGCAGACGACCAACCCCAAGCGCACCGGCACCACGATCGGGACCGCCGAGTTCGGCGCCCCCGAACTGTCCGTCGATCCGCACAACGCCACCCCGGCCAGCGACATCTACAGCCTGGGCAAGGTCATCGGCTGGCTGCTCACCGGCCTTCCCCCGGAGGTGAACGTGCCGCTGCTGCCGGCCGGGCCCTGGCGCGGCGTCGTACGGCGGTGCACCTACCGCGATCCGCTCCAGCGCCCGCAGACGATCGCCGACTTCCTCGACCTGGTCGAGCAGGAGATGGCACCGGAGATCGACCTCCCCGTTGCGCGGGCCCACCAGGTCCTGGCGGCAGCCCAGCAGGGAGACACCGACGCCGCCCGTCGGCTGCTGGCTCTGGCCGCCGACCACGGCGACGACTACGAGCTCTACCTGGACGTCCTGCCCGGCCTGGACATGGACACGGCCGCGCCGCTCCTGCTGGACCACCCCGAGCAGACCCGCACCCTGGTGGAGGCGATGACCGCACACGTCCGGGGCGACGGCACCGGCTGGCCGCACTGGAACGAGTCCAAGCGGGCCATCGCCTGGCTGCGCGGCGTCGCCCGCCACGCTGCCGAGGAGGAGCAGTGGGACCTCCTGGAGGAGGCCGCCCGCGGCATGTGCACCTGGGACGAGGCGTCCAACGAGTTCGACCAGCAGATCGCGACGCGGGACTGGCTGCGCCGTCTGCACGGCCAGGCAGCCCGGATCCTCGCCGGGGTGCTGCACGAGCATCCCGGCAGCGCCCGCTACTACTACGAACTCGCGGGCGAACGGGCCGTGGACATGGCCATCCGCAACGCCGTCAACCCCTCGACCAGCAACTGACCGCACAGCGCTGAGGCACCCACGCTGCACGGCCGGTCGCGTTCGCGAAATCCGCCTGGCCGGCGGCAACGGATGCCGGCGCGCGTACGCCTCGCGAGGCGGGGCAGCGCCGGCTATGCCTTCATCTGGGCCAGCTCCCCGACGGCCTCCAGGGACGCGGTACTGAGCTGAGCGGCCTCTGCCTCGCCGAGGACACCGCGAGCGAAGTGCAGAGTGGCCTGCCGTGGAAGAACACGCGTGTTGAACGCGCTCCTGGCCTGCAACAGGGAGTTGCCGAAATGGCGTGCGCTGTTCCGTAGGTCCGACGGGTCGCCGGACCGGGCAGCGGCGACCAGGACGAGCGCGTTCTCGGCGACCTCCTGCTGCTCCCTGCGTACGGTGCGCGCCGCGTCGACGGCGAAGTAGAGGGTCACCGGGACGAGCGGGAGGAGGGCCGACGCGGCGAAGTCGGCGGTCAGCATCTCGTCCCAGCTGATGTCCATCCACCACATGAGCAGGGGGGAGACGGCGGCGGTGAGTATCGGCCAGGCGATGGCCGACCCCCACGCCGCAGCGGCGAACCGCCGTCGCACTGCGGCCGGGGTCAGCGCCGGGGCAGGTGCTTCCTCGTCCTTCATGAAGAGCATCATGCCTGCTCACACGGTCAGGCCGTCGACGAGGGGGCGGCCTGACCGCGGGAATCGAGTGGTCGGCACGTTCGACGGCGAGGGCGCCGGACGTGGTGTCCCCCCGGACAGGGCGCCCCATTCGCGCACGGTGTCACCGGGCTGGCCCCCTGCCGGGGCCTCGGGGCCGCGCGAACGGAATGGCCGACCAGCCCTGCTCCAGAACCGCGTTGTGATCCAGGAACTTGTATCCCTGGAACAGCGGCCGCAGCGCCGCGCCACCGCCGGCGGCGCTCGCGCGCAGCACGTCGGCCAGGCTTGTGCCGGTGATGGTGACCGCGTCCTCCAGTTCCTGGATGGCGGTCACGGTCACTGGCACGCTGGTCGACGGCAGCTCGCTCCGGTGTTCGGGCGTGTTGATCTGGTGGAACTGCTCGGCGGTGACCACCATGCCGACCATCGGACGATCCCGCGGGATGTGGTCGAACTCGGGGTGCGCCCCGGAGCGGATGCGGTCCGCCGAGTTGTCGACCTGTTTGAAGGCCTTGCGGAACTGGCTGTCCAGGATCGTGGTGAAGTTCTCCGCGCCCAGGCGCAGCGCCTCGCCCGGCCTGGTCGACTTGACCTCGACCAGGAGCACCAGGTCCGGGAAGACCACGATCCAGTCGACCGACTTCCCCTTCTGCTTCTTGGGCAGCTTGTACTCCACCTCGGCGTGCACCTCGGCGTCGGCGAGCAGGGCGAGCTGGCGGCCCACGTACCGTTCGAACAGGTGGCCCAGGTCGCGGGTGAAGGCCTTGCCCCGCTCCGAGTTGTTGTCGCCCCCGGTGTAGTACAAGCCGAGCGGTGTGGCCTTGGCGAGCACCGCGGCCGGGACCGGCACGAGGTACCCGCCGGGCATCCCGCTGACCAGGGGGCGGGACCGCAGGGGGTTGTGGGTGTAGCGCCTCACGAGAGGGTCGGCACCAGCGGGGAAGCTCGTACGGAGCCTGAGCTTGGTGGTGGCGAAGTGCCGCCGCAGCACAGCCTTGACCTGGGCAGGAGAGCGCAGATGGTCGAACTCGACGTAGTCCCGGGCCGGGTACCACTCCACGGCGAACCGGCCCCGGCGGCGCGGGTCCGGGTGGTGGGTGGCGCAGGCCCAGACGAGTTCGGCGAGGCCGACGTAGTCGGTCAGCGAGCAGCCGAGCAACTCGTGATCCCATCCGGGGCGGACGACTTCCAGACCGTCGGGCTGAGGCGTCTGCTGGAGCAGGGCGACGGACCGGCTGAGCTGCGCGTAGTCGCTCTCCTGCCAGCCGCCCTGCTGGTGGGTGACGCGCTGGAGGAAGCGCTCCAGCCGGAATCCGTCGTCGGGGTCGTGGGTGACCGGGTCGTCCAGGGCCAGGTAGAGGCCGACGATCTCCGCGAGGTCGTCGCTCGTTGCCGCCGGCCTGGCGTCGCTTCCCAGAGCCAGGGACACCCACGCCGCATCCTGCAGGGCCCACGGACCGTACGGGCCGAGAGCCCGCTTCCCGAGGTCACGGACGGCCGGAAGCCCAGGGCTGGTGGCCGCGATCAGCCGGACCAGCGAGTCCGGCGAGTGGCGCAGAACGCGCTCGATGTACCGGTGCTCCGGCACGGGGCGCGAGGGAAGGAGATGCCGCATACCCGGGATTCTTCACCCCGCCTGACCTGCCGCGTACCGAGTTTCCCGCCCCCCCCCCAGAACACTACGAAGCCTCCGCCTGCCGGACAAAGCCACCAACTTCCTGCGCACTGCCGCCCTGGAGTCCGCCAGCCGCAGCGCTCGATCAGGCGTCACCGGTGGGCGCTACACCGAGCCCTCGGCCTCCAGAGACCGGAGTGCGTCGTCCGCCGCAGCTGCGAGGGGATGCTCCGGGGCCGAAACCTGAACGGTGTGTGTGAGGGCGAGGCGTGCGGTGTCGGCACGGCCGTGCAGGTGCGCGGCGATGCCCAGCGCGTACTGATCGTCGACGTCCGCGAACACCTCCCGCGTCCGCTTCCACGCGCCATCGTCGAGGGGACGGGCCTTATGCCCGTGATCTCCGTTGTCGGCGCCGGCCGCGTAGCCGAGCACCCGCCAGGCGTCCGACTCGCCGCCGCGTGCACGGAAGAGAAGTCCCGTCGTGGCGCCCTCGGGGATGGAGCTGGCCCAGTCCAACGCGCGCCGGAACGCGTGCAAGGAGTCGTCGCAGCGACCCTGTGCCTCCCACAGGCTCTGCAACTCGTCCTCGTGGAGCGGGCGATGGACACCGCAGCGACGTACGTCGACGACGGCCTGGACCAGCCGATGCCCGTCGGGGTTACTCCGCGCTCCGCGCCGGTAGTGCTTGATCAGGTTCTCGCCGCCGACGAGCGACTCGGCGATCCCTTTGCTGACGGGGTAGCCCATTTCCCTGAGCCAGGACCGCTCGCGCGGGGTCAGCGTGAACGGCACCGTGATGCGGTTCGCGTATTCCAGGAGGACCGTCCGGGCAGGGGCGGTGGCTGCCGAGCTGTCCCGCAGTACGCGGTCGGCCCAGAAGGTGTCGATGCTGGCCAGCACCAGGGCGCGGGGGAGGACCTGATCGAGGATTCCGCGGCCGAGCAGGACGAGGTCGGCCGGCGTCAGGCCGTCGAGCCACAGGACGTACGGGCCGTCCCCGCTGAACAGGCTTGGAAGGTCTGGCCGGGCCGCAAGGTCGGCAGCGGTGAGCCGGTACAGCCGCCCGTGCGGGAGGCAGCTCTGGACCGCCTCGTACATCGACCGCGTGATGCCCGACAGGGGAGGACCGACCAGCAGCACCATGGGGTTCACGGGGCCGGCGGCCGACTTCAGGAGCCGGGTGACTTCCTCGACCGGATCGTTGCGGTCACCGGGCTGGGTCACGCGGGCCCTCCCACAGGAGCCGAGGACGAGCCGAAGACTTCATCCAGCTCGGCGAGCAGCGCAGGATTGACGATCCGCACGATCGCCTCGACGTCGGCGCGGCTCGCTGCCGGCCACAATGCGGCGCGCGCCGTGCGGTACTTCGCCGTCAGGCGCTCCCGCTTCTCCGCCGGGAGCTGGGCGGCTCGGTCGGGGCGGCTGTTGTGGGCGTTGTCGGAGATCTTCAGGAGCGTCGCCGACCGGTCGGCGGTGATGCGCCGGATTTTCTCCTCGTACGTCATGCCCGCCTCGTTGGTCACCGCCTCGACGATCCTGACGACCCGCTCGGGAATCCCGGCGCCCGCCAGCTTCTCGGCGGTCCAGTCGGTGTCCTGCACGACGTCGTGCAGGAGGCCCGCCATGACGAGCTCGTCGCCGAACGGCGCGAGCCCGGCGGCCACCGCGCGGACATGCTCGATGTAGGGGACGCCGATCTTGTCGACCTGGCCGGCATGCGCGCCCTCGGCCAGAAGGTCGACCTCGCTGACGGACAACATGATTGCTCCTTCACCGGGCGGCACCCGGCTTCGATCTCGACCGTCACACGGCCTGGTTGGTTGGAAAACACCCTGCCCTACGCCGAGCGGCGCCGGGCACGGAGTACGGCAGCGATGCGGATCAGGCGGCGGCCGCAAGGGCAGCCAGGACGAGCGCGGTGACGTGACCGGCCTGGTCGACGAAGGCGGCGCCGCCGTTGGCCGCGTACTTCGGCGCCCGGCCGACGTGCTCCATCCACCACAGGACAGGCCACCGGCGGTCCAGAAGAGCGTGCGAGGCGCCGACCCACGCCAGGGAGACGGCCGTGATCGGACCGCTCAACGGCAGGTTCAGCACCGCTGTGCCCAGGGCCAGCAGCACCGCCGAGACGAGTACGTGTGTCGCGGCGTGGGACAGGTTGGCGCACCATCCGGTGATGCCGGGCTCGGCCTTGTGCTCGGCCTGGTGATCGCTCTGCAGGGCGTAGTCGGAGAGCAGATGCGCGGCGTACAGCAGAACGAACACGGTGGCGAACAAGGGGAAGTGCCTCCATAGCCACGTGAGTTGCGCGCTTTGGGGTGCGCTGACTCACTGTGCTTGCGCCTTGCCTGTCGCTCCGCTCCCGAAGACCAGACGGGGCGTGACGCCCCTCACAGCGGCGCAGAGGCGAGCGGACGGCGCACGCCGATGGTCCGAGTACGAGGCGGGCGGCGGAGGCGGGGAGCCGGGCACGGGGCGCTCAGTTTCGGTCCAGGTGGTCATCCTGCCGTCGGGTCCTTGGCGCCTTCGGCACCTTTGCGGATCGCGCGGGCCACTCCCTCGAAGGCGTCGAGCGCGCGGGCGTCGAAGCGTCCGTGATGGGTCTGGATGTCCTTGCCGAGCTGGTCGTAGAGGCGGGCAGCATCACGGAACCGGCCCTGCTCTTCGGCCTGCGCGGCGTTGGCCATCCGAAGTTCGACCTCTGCGTCGCTGAGGTCCTGGTCCTGATCGCCCATCCGGTGATCTCCTGACTTCCTGGGGCTGGGAATGCCGTCGCGCGGAGGTGGGCGCCCTGGGCGTAAGCGCCGGGCGGGTTGTTCCTCACGGTGTTTCCGTCCCGCCGGACGGAGCCGCGGGGTGCGTGCTCGTCGCCACCGGTGAGGGCAGCGCCACGGCGGCGGCATCCTGTGCCGACTGCAGCGCTTCGTTGAAGAGGTCGAGGGCTTTGGCGACCTCGTCGCTCATCCCCTCGATCTCGGCGACCGCGAGCTCATCGCGGGCGGTGGACGCGAGGAGGTCGAGGAGTTCCTCGGTCCCCGTGGCCAGTTGCCGCAGCTGCCTGAGCTCGTGACGCCGCCGTTCGGCCTCGGCGATCTGTGCGGCGTAGTGCTCCAAGGCCTCGACGCGGCGCCCGATACTGGCCAGGCTGATCCGCAGGACCTTGTTGCGGGGTTCCAGGGCCTGCGCCACCACCTCGCTCACCGCCTGCGTGGGGCCTTGTCCGGCCACGCGGCTGTAGGTGCGCAGCGAGTCGGCGATCTCCCACACCTGGCTGTCCAGCCGACGGTCGTTGTGCTGCTTGTCAGCCGGGTCCAGCCGCTGCACCGAGGAGCGCTGTACATGGGAGACGGCCCGTGCGGCACGGGCAAGCAGCTCGCCCGCGTCGGAGTCGAGTTCCTGGTTGAGGACGAAATGGGCGTGCACAGCGGCTATCCGGCGCAGTGCCGACAGGCGCCGTCGGCGCTTCGACACCGCGATCGCGGCGGCCAGCCCGTAGGCGCAGATTCCAGCTTCGGCCATGGGCACGCTGCGGGCGAACGCACTGAGCAACATCCATCCGAACCACCAGGAGGCGCGACGCCCGCCGAGCGGGTCGGCCAGCCCCCACCACTCGCTGGTGAGGTCAGAGCTCAGCGCTGCGCGCAGCTGCGCGGGCTCGGCCTGCCGCAGGAGCTCTTGGACAGGCGCCGGCAGTTCCGGGTCCAGCGTCAGCCGCGGCACCACCATGCCGGTCTTCTCTCCGTCCGCCGGCTGCACGCCCGCGGGCTTCCACCATTCCGTCACCTCGGTGACTCCCCTCCTCGCAGGTGTGGCCGGTCCTCAGCCCTCGTGGTGCGCGTCGGCTACGACGACGGCGGGCGGAGCGAACGAGGCCAGCGCGCGCAACACCTCGTCGTAGACGACCTGCTCGCCGAAGACCTTCAGCTCGAATCCCTGGACACCCCGCGCGAACCTGGCCTCGTGGGCCGGGCCCTGCCGTACGACGAATCCCTTGCCGCCGCGCAGCAGCGCGGCGTCGATCTCGGAGATCCACGTCTGCTCGTCCGCCACTTCGGCGGCGGGCTCGACCCAGATCTGATGCCACTGCGTGGAGGCCTCCGGCCCGTACACCAGATGGAAGCGCCGGCCGAAGTGGCCGCCGTTGACGACCTGCTGCTGGCGGAACTGGCGGCTGAAGACCACCGCGTAGGCGCCGTCGAAGGACTCCACTTCGAGGACGTCGCCGTCCCCCGCCCAGACCTGCCCTGCGCCCGGCCTCACTGGTCCGTCTCCGAGCCAGCCGGAGCGAGGTGCTCCTTCTCGGCGCGGCACGGACCCTGCTCGGGCAGCGTCAGACCGCAGGTGCCCCACCCGGTCTGCGCGGTGCACCGCTCCAGCCGGATGTCGCCGAGCTCGCGCAGCGCCGTGGAGAGAGCGGCCGCCGTGGTCACGACTTCCTGCCAGGTCTGCTCGGTGCGGGTGCGGGGCCACTGTTTGTGCCGCGCCTGGCTGAACGCCTGCTGGGGCTCGGCCAGCTGCGGGTAGCGCGAGGTCCAGCCCAGGCTCGCCTCGTCAAGCATCGACAGCGGACCGGTCAGCTCGGGCGACAGGTCCTTGACGCGTTCCAGAGCATCGGCAAGCTGGCCGGAGGTGAAGTCCTTATACATGTGCGTCCCTTCTTCGGTGCGGGATAACGGGGAGGGCTGTGCGGACGGTGCAGCCGAGGCTGCGGCCGCGGGCTCGGGCGTCATGCGCCGGTGAGCAGCAGGCGAGCTTCCGGCTGCGCCCGCTCGTGGAGGGGTTCACGCGGCTCCACCTCCCCGGCGATGACGCGCGCCGGGCCGACTGCATGGACCCGGCCGGCGATGACGCCGCACCGGCGCAGGTAGTCGAGGAGATGCAGGGCGAGAGCGGGCGGTACGTGGGTGAGCTTGACCTCCACCTCGCTGGCGTCGTGGTTCAGCGTCACCCGCCCGTCGACGGGCAGCGCGACCTGGCCCTCGGGCACATGATCACGGCCGGACCAGAATGAGGTGTCCCGGTCCGGAGCGGAGCGCGGGTCCAGCCCGCCGATGCCGTGAAGGCCAGGCACGAGCTGTTCGATGAGCTCGTTCAGCCCGGCCCGCGCACGCCGCGCCGCTTCCCTGCGGCCGGCGGCTTCCAGCGCCTCGCGGAGGGTGTCCTGGTAGGCGGGCATCAGCCGGCGCAGCACGTCCCCGGCGATGGCATCCGGGTCACGGTCCATCGACACGGTGATCGGATCGGCGCGCCATCCGCTGTAGCCGTGCGGGTATCCGGTCTCCACGGTGAGGCGGCGGCCGGCGGCGCCCTTGCGGGAACGCCCGTGGTGCCGGAAGGAGAAGTGCATCCCGTCGCGGTGGCCCACCGTCACGTTGCCCCAGTGAGCGGGCGTCATGGTGTGCGTCCAGCCGCCGCCCTCGACGCCACGGGCGTTGAAGGCTGCCGCCACGCCGCGCCCGAGAGCGTCGAAGTGGGCCAGGGTCCGGGCCAGTTCGGCCTTGCTGCGGGCGTCCTGAAGGAAGTCGTCACTGGGGGAGACGACCGCCATGAGGGCCTGGTCGAGTGCGGGGTCGGGTTCCTGGTGGTGGGCCAAGTCGAGATCTCCTTCATGGGACGGGGACGGGGACGGCGAGGGCTAGCGCGGGAGCTGGGCCGCGGCCGCGTGCAGGTCACCGAGCTCGGTGACCGCCGCGGTGAGCTCCGGGAGCTCCTCCCAGGCATCGCGCCGCGGGTCGGGCAGGGCGGCCAGAGCATGACGCTCGGCGAAGGCCCGGCCCTCGGCGGTGAGCTGCAGCTGGGCCTCCTCCTCGACGAGGCCGCAGGCGATCGCCGCGCGCACATCGGTGTGCAGGGGCGCCTCGAAGGTCATGTAGCGGCGGACGTCGTGGTCGGCCAGGCCGAGCAGGACCTTGAGGACGCCGGCCGGATCGAGGTAGTCGTCGGAGTTCGGGCTGGCGAGCACGTGGGCGACCGTGTCCTCGAACGCCGTCTCCACCGCCTGCTGGTCGACTCCGTAGGCCTTGACCTCGATTACGCCACGGGGGCGGAACTCGATGCCCCGGCGCACCGCCTGGGAGGTGAACCAGCTCTGGAACTCCCAGACGCTGCGAACGTACGGACCGCTGGCCTGCAGCTCGCGCCGGCGGGCGAAGCCGGTGAAGCTCGCACTGCGCGCATGCTGCGTGTGGAACGCCGGCACCCGGGTCCATACCGCGGCCATCCCGCCCGGTCCGCGAAGGCGCCAGTGCTCCTGCGTGCAGGACTCGACGTGTCCCGTGAGCCGCTCCGCGGATTCGGGGTATCCCTCGGCCCGGTCGCGGTCGATCGTGCCGGCGTGGACGCTGTTCCACTGCTCGACGAGCTGCTGCGCGTGGCCGGCGTCGAAGAACGCCTCGCGGTGGCCGTTGAGAACGGCGATGTGGAGATCCGTGTCCGGACGCGCTGCGGCTACCTCGCCGGCCGCGGCCGCGGTCACTTGGCCCCCTCCGGGCCGGCGTCGCCGGCGGACGGGGCGGTGATGCCGGAGTGGCGCTCGCCCTTGCCGGTGAGGGAGACGACCAGGTCCTCCTCGTGGCCGGCGTCCAGGTCCTTCGTTTCCTTCTTGAAGATCTGACGGGTGCGGACCAGGCCGTGCTCCTCGAGGGCGCCGAGCGCCACGATGATGTCGGAGTCGTCGGGCTGGGCGTGCAGGTGCAGCTGGTGGCCGTTGCCGATGACGCCTTCGATCGCGCCGGCTGCGACCTGGTGGCCGGCGGCGGGGGAGGGCACCTCGGTGCCGTAGGACGTTGCGGCGAGGGTCTCCAGCAGGGCGCGCTCGAGCGGGCTCAGGGGGATCTCGGTGCGGCGCACCCCGGGCGTGCGGTTGTACTCCTTGTCCGCGAACCTGCGCACACCCTCGGCGAGGTAGACCGGCCCGGAGGCCAGCTCCTGGACGAGGTAGGGCTCCAGCGCGGGGCGCAGCTGGCTGGCGCGCTGCTTCGTGTTGCCGGTGATCTGCGCGACCTCGGCCATGCCGGCCAGTTCCGGCACGAGCGGCAGGGCCTGCTGGCGGTCGAACTCGTCCTCCGTGAGCACTTCGAAGCCGCTCATCTTGTTGGGGTAGATCTCGTGCTTGAGCAGGGCGCCCTGGACGTACTCGACGCCGCGGGTGCCGGCGTCCACGGGGCTGTCCGCCTCGATGAACAGGCGCACGGTCAGTCCGCCGGCGGGGGAGGAGCCGACGGAGGCGTCGTAGCGGGAAAGGTCCTCGTGGACAGCGCTGATGATCGTGTCGGGCGGCAGCTCGCTCACGTCGTACTCCACGCGCACGTTGTAGCTGGTCTGGGTCATGGCTTCCTCATCTCGGGGGCAGGGCAGTGACGGCGCGGTCGGCCGGGCGCCGGGGGTGACCCCGGCGCCCCCGGCCGATCAGCGAGTGCGCTGGGGCTTGGGCTTGCCCTTGCGCTCGGTCTCGTGGACGAAGCCGAAGCGCTTGAGATTCGCTTCCGCATTCTTCAGGCTGCGGTATTCGCTTGGGGTGCTGGACAACGTGGTGACGAAGGTCAGCTCCTCGCTCTGCTCGTCGGTGGCCTCGGAAAGGACGAGGTACACCTTGTAGTGGCTGCTCTTGGTCTCTACGAACCGAAATCCCTGCTTTTCAGCCTTCTTCTTCAGCTGGTTCAGGTCCTTCTTGGTGGCCATGTTCTCCCCTAACGCTTAACGCCGTCAAGAAATATGATCCCACACATCACTAAACAACGTCAAGCATTGTGAAAAACTAGCCCTAGGGGTGTGGGGAGCGACCCCCGACGGAGCCACCATGCGGCCGTGACGCGGCCTCGGACACCACCCCTGATCCGGCAGGACACAGCGCGGCAGCCACGTCCGCGCACGGCGGTCGCGGTGGCCGGAAACGGGCACAGCCGCTTCGAGGCGAGCGCTATGGTGTCCCCCGGGCAGAGACTGCTGCCTCCGTCCGCACCCGGTGGCCCGGACCCACAGGTGCGCCAGCGGCGGGAAGAGACGAATCGTCACGTCAGTAGCACCGCCACCCCTTGCGTCTGTCGGCGCGCCGGTCCGGGCAGTCGTGCCGCGGAAACGGATCCCCCCATGTCCAGGGACAGCAACACGATCCTGCTGCGCCAGCAGTACACCGGCGAGCCCCGCCAGGCCGCCCACGCCTTCTACCAGGCCCGGGGCCTGTACTTCGGCCTCGTACCCGACGTCACCGACCCCGCCCAGCAGCTCCTCGAAGCCGCCCTCGTCCGCACCCTCGCCCGGCCCCACCCGCAGATCCCCGCGCCCTCCGCCGCGGGCACCTTCTTCGGGCTGCGCGGGGTCTCCCCGGACATCGACACGCTCGTGCTGTGGCCCCACCCCGACCATCTGACCCAGCTGCTCGGCCGGATCCTGCCGGTCCGCACCGACACCGGGATCGCCGGCATCCCGGGACTGCGGGCCCGCCCCCACCCCAGCCGCACCGACACGCTGCTCCTGGCCCGCCCCGGCCACCGCGCCCACCTCACCCTGCGCGCCCGACCGGCCGCCCTCCAGCAGGCCGAGGACCGCATCCTGGCCGCCGGCCTCGAACCGCTGTGGTCGGCGCGCACCTCACAGCCCGGCGAGCGCCAGGCATGGGACCGCCTGGCCGGCGCCCTGCCGCCCCAGGAGACGGCACTGTGGAGCCGCGCCCTGCGCCGCGCCGGCCTGCACACCAGCCACGTTCCGGACTGGACCCGGAGCGCGCCGGAGCCCGGACAACTCGACGGCCCCAAGCCCCAGCGCATCGCCGCCCGCCCCGTCGGCCCGGCCGGAGGCCCTGCCCGCGGCATCATCGCCGTGACCAGCTCCCGCGGGCAGGCCGGACTCGGCTGCACCACCACCGCACTCACCCTCGCCGGCGCACTGGCACGCACCGGCGCCCAGGTCGCCCTGATCGGCGCCGACGACCCCAACGGCCTCCACCGGATCCTGAGTTCGGCGACGCCGCAGCCGGGACGATGGCACGATCTGCTGCCCGACCTGCCGGGGCCGGGCACCCTGCGCGGCATGATCCTCTCCCCGGGCGAACCGAACGCCGAGGTGCTGCTCGCCGACGCGGCCCGCGGGCACGACACCGTGGTCCTCGACGCCGGCGCCGCCTTCCAGCTGCGCCACCTGGCCGGGCATGCGGACGCGGCCCTCGTCATCACCGACCTCGACCCCGAAGTCTGGGGAGCCACCGAGATCCTCGACCGGCGCCCCGACTGGGCACAGATGTGGGACTGGCTCAACACCCGCTACCTCACCGCCCGCGCCCGAGCCAGCGACGCCCACTCCCAGCTCCTGCGCTTCCTGGACGAGACGTTCGAGATGTACGTCTGGGACCGGGTCTCGGACAACAACGCCGACGTCTACGACGCCGACGACCCAGCGGACACCGACGCCTGGTGGGACGACTTCCAGCCCGACCACGACCCCGACCCCGACCCTGAAGACGACGAGCCGCTGCTGCTGCCGGAAGACATCGACGCCGAGACCCTGGACCTCTGGCGCCAGGACTTCCTGGCCTTCCTCGGCCGCGAAGGGGCCATCCGCCACCCGCATACCTGGGACGCCGTCGCCGCCGTGTGGATCGACCACAACCGCACCCTCGACCTTCCGGGCAGCACGGGCGACGAAGCCCTCGTCGAGGAGGTCCTGCGCGAGGCCGCCCCGGCCGCCATCGCCCGCTGGGGCGAGCAGACGTGGCAGGAACACCACCCCCGGTGGGCCGCGGCCGACGCCCGCACCCGCAAGGACAGCCTCACCCCCTGGCAGCACCTGATCGAGGAGACCATCCAGCCCGCCGACCCGGCCGCCACCGCGCGGTTCCTGCTCGCCCACCTGAGCCGGCCGGACGACACCCCCATCGCGCTCGCGATCGCGCACGTCGACAACGCCCTCGACGCCGAGCAGCACCACCTCGCCGCCATCCGTGACGCCCTGCGCGCCGAGGGCATCCCGGCCCTCACCGTCCTTCCGGACCTGCACGATCACCCGGCCCGAGGAGAAAACCTGCAGTTCCTGGCACGGCCCTCGGACCAGGACGCCGCGGCCGCCAACCGCCTGGCCCTGGTGGTGGCCGACCTGCTCGCGACCCGGGCACGCCCCTGACCGCGCCCCGTGTCCCACCCGCCGGCCTGCCGGACGTGCGGGCTACCGGCCGAGCTCGCCCACGCCCAGCCAGAGGAACAACAGGCCCAACAGGGTGAAGCAGCCGCTGACACCGATCCCGAAGAGCTGCCCGAACAGCGGCGACCACGCACCGCCCCGTCCCATGACGGTGGCGGTGCGCGCCGGGTTCTTCCCGAGCCGGTAGCGGACCGTCACCGCCTGGCCCTGGGCCATCAGCAGCGCGTCCTCCTCGAACTCCACGTACCGGCCGTCCGCCGTGGTGAACCCGTAGACGTGGTGCCAGTAGGTATTGCCCTCGCTGCCCTCCGAGGAGTAGCGGCGCACGCACACGCCCTCGGCGACCAGCCCGCCGAACAGCGACCGGAGCCGTCCCACCAACTGCCGCACCAGAAAGCCGCACAGCACACCGAACGTCGCCAGAAGGAACCCACCCGCAGCCGCCATCTCCATTCGCGCAGGCTAGGCGGCCGGCGGGCCGCGCCTCCAGCACGCATGTCGGGCACGGCGGACACCCCCGGGGGGGGAGAGTCCCGGGATGCCCGCAGCTGGGAAAGGCCGCCGTTATCCCCGACCGGGTGAAGCCGAGGGCTTCCGGGCGTCCTTCAAGGCGCTGCTCAGCACCGACCCGAGTTCCTCCTGGACCGGCTTGACCCGGTCGTCGTTCCAGGTCGAGGGCGCGAAGAGAAGTTCCTCGAAGGCCTGGCGCTGGTGCACGGTGCACAGGGCGACCACGCCGTGGCCGCGCAGAGCGTCAGCCGTCTCGGAGACCGCTTCAGGGCCGCCCATGGGCCGGTACATGTTGGTGATCAGAACCACGGGCATCTGCGGGTCAACACCCAGGGCACGCACGCCGCGCAGGAGGGCGGCGGCGGTCTCCTCGCCGGTGCCGGGCCTCTGGCGGCGCTCGATGAGGTCGTCGAAGTCACGGACCCGCGCGGCGTCGCTGCGCACCCCGGCCACCCACCGGCCGATGACCGACTCCCAGTCCACCCCCGCGCCTGTGATCGGGCCGAGGGCAGCGGCGAACTGCTGCCGAAGTGCTGGAAGTTCGTCCTCGGCGGGCGCGAACGGTGCACGCGCGTCCTGCTCCAGGCGGCGGCGGTGCTCCACCCATTGCGCGCGGACCTCGGACCACACTGCGCCATGGCGCCGGGCCCCCTCGTCCTCGACCGCCGCGAGGAAGGCGGCCCACCCCTGCTCCCGGACGTCCGCGTCCTCGTCAGGGCCGGGCGGGAACGGGAAGGAGGCGCCTTCCAGGGACCGGGCGGCTGCGGCCGCATCCCACCAGTCGTCGCCCTTTCCCTCATCAGCCAGCGCCGCGAATCCCTCAGCGTGGTGCGGTCCGTACGCGAGGAAGCGGGCATCCAGGACCGCCATCACCGTCTCCGGCGCCGACCGGGGCAGGTATGCGGCATCGTGGCGCAGGTGTGCGTTGAACCGGGCGTTGAGCCACCGCATCAGCTTCGCGGTGCGCCAGGTCTCCCGCTCCTCCACGGTGGCCGCGCGCGGCTGCAGGTCGACCTCGGAAGCGATGGTGGCGAGGAATTTGGAGGCCCGTACGGCCAGGTCCTCGATGGGATCCCCGTCGGCGCTGAGGCGCTGCAGGTTACGCAGCCGGTTGTGCGCGATCCAGGAGTCGCGCACCGCGTCCCAGCTGTCCGGGTGCCGGCGCTGCCCCTCGGCGGTGATGAAGTCCAGGAAGTGGCGGCGCCACAGGTCCAGAGGTGCCCCGTCTTCGGGCGGCAGGACATCGTCGGGGTGTCCGGGCGCTCCGTCGGCCCCCAAGTCCCACCACTCCTCGACGTCCTCGGCGTCGTCGACGTCGTACACGTCGGCCTCGTCAGGGGCCTCAAGCCGGAGCATGGCGTAGTAGAAGAACTCCCGGTCCAGCGCCGTACGCAGCCGGTCGGCGTCCATCTGCTCCGCTGAGGGGCGCTGCCACTGGGCGAAGTGCTCGTCGAGCGCGGCGAAGACACGAATCTGCTCGGGCCTGCGGTCGATGACGTCGACCTGCACCCAGTCCCGGGCGCGGTAGTTGTCCGTCAGAACGGTCAGGTCGGCGGCCGGGAGACCGGCGAGCTCGGCCGGCGGGCGACCCCCCACATCGAGGACCACGACCTCCCCGCGGCTCGTCGCCTCGGCGGCGCGCACCTCCAGGTGTTCCCCGTAGTAGCCGTGCGAGGCGGCCAGCAGCCGGCCGCCGCCTGCCGGGGCGAACGGCTCGTGCCACACCGCCGTTTCGCCGGCCGCGTCCTTGGCCACATGCCGCAGCATCGCGTCGTCGGCCACCAGGGCCACGGTGCGCCCGGAGCGGGTCAGCCCGTAGGCGATCTGGACGCTCAAAGTGCTGCAGCCGGTCCCGCCGCGCGTCGAGCGGACGTGCACGATCTGCGGGCGCCGGGAGACCGGCCCGTGCGGGCGCGGCACCAGCGCGGACTCGTCACCGGCCAGCTCGGCGAGCGTGGGCTCCCGCGAGGCCCAGCCGGAGGCGACCTCGCGAGCGAGAAGCGGGCGGCGCAACGCGCGGCTCCAGGCGGGCGCCGACTCGGCGAGGGAGATGTCGATGACGCGGCGGGGGGTGTCCTCGAACGCCGTGCCGCCCTGGTCCCACAACGGCAGCAGACCCGCCGCCGCGCACAGGATGCCGGCCTCCCGTACGTCGCGTGGCTGCGCGGCGAGCAGGACCTGACCTGCGGCGCGCACCCGGGTCAGGGCGAGGTACTTGCCGTCGCGGACCCAGCGCAGTCCGGCAACGCCGGTGACGGTCGAGCTGGTCTCGCTCGTGCGGCTGGGCAGCAGGCGGGCCAGGACCTCGGCCTCGTACCCGGACGCCGGCCACAGCCTCAGCTCGTCGCCGGGCCCCGGGCTCGCCTTGGCGATGCCGAACAGGGTGCCGGCCGCCGCGAGGGGGCCGAAGGGGCCGCTGGTCCGGGCGAGGGCGAACAACAGGGAGGCCTCGAGCAGTTGCTGCTCGGCGGAGGCGGCGTCGGGGGCCAGGCCGTGAAGAAGTCCGTGGGCCTTGATCCAAGAAGTCGCCTGGGCGTGGTTCTCGCCGGTGACGGCGGCGCGGGCGACGGCATTGCGGTCGGCTTTCGCCATGATGTCCCGATCCTCGACGTGGCTCCCGGACCGGCACGCCGACGGTGGGCGCAGCAGAAAGTCAGTTCACTGTGAGGATCTCCCCCTTAGCGCCTTGGATGCACGCGGGTCCGGGCCGCAGTGCAAGGCGGGCGGCAGCAGGTCTGCCTGCCCGTCATCGTAGCGGCGGCAGGCCGGGAGAGAGCAAGCCCGCCGCGCGCACGCGCTGGGGAGCGGTCACATGCCGTACTCGCGCGCCCGGGAGGAGAGGCGGGAGGCGACGGCTTCGGCGACGTCCTCCAGCTCGGAGCGCTCCTCGGCGGCGGCGGCGAGCAGCGCGTAGGCGACGGCGGACTCGCCCTTGGTCAGGACGGCCAGACGCGGGCCGGGCCGGTCGAGCGCGGCGGTGAACTCCGCTTCGTCCACGGCGAGGTCACGCAGCGCGGGGTCGTGCTCGGCGACGCGCTCGGCAAGGCGCGCGGCGAGTGCGGCGGCAAGTGGGGAGAGCTGGGTGGCTGTGCCTTCGACGAGCGTGAGCAGGCAGTGGACCACCGCGCTCTCGCCGCGGGTCAGGACGGCCAGGCGCGGGCCGGGGCGATCAAGTTCGTCAGTGAACTCAGCGAGCATGGACGCGAGTTCACTGTCCCGCACGCCGCAGTGGGTGACGCCGGTCAGGGAGGTGACGCCGCGGTCCGTGTCGATGTTCAGACCGCCGATCGTGCCCGCCATGATGACGGTCCCGGTGTGGACGCCGCCGGTGATGCTGTTGGTGACCCTGGTCATGGTGAACCGTTCCTTCTACTCGATGGAGAACAAGATGCGCGGCCGCACGAAGAGCGGCCGGAGCCACCGCGCGTCCCGGGAGCGCCGGGCGCCGCAGGGGCATGCTGGTCTGCTGAGGGGGCGCCGGAGCGCGGCTGCTACTGGCGGCCGTCGAGCCAGGCGCGGTACTCCTGGCGGACGTAGGCGCGGGCGGCGCCGCCGTCAAGGCCGGTGCCGTCGGCGACGGAGCCGGGGGTGGTGGGACCGGCGACGTACACATCCATCGCCTCGTGGTCGAAACCCATGAGGTCGCACGCGGCCTGGGCGGCCTGAGAGTTGATCCGCTCGATGACCGCTTCCGAGTGCAGGCCGCGAAACCGGTCCAGCTCGCTGTCGTAGGCGAGTCGGTCCAGCAGCGCGGCCTTGCGCAGCAGGAAGGTGCGGACCTCGCCGACGTCGGCCGCACCCTGTTCGGCCAGGGCGGCCAGGGCGAACTGCTCGGCGTCCGGGCTCGGGGCGCCGTCGTAGGCGCAGCGGTAGTCCGGGCCGGAGAACTGCGGGGTCTCCAGCACACCCCAGCCGGCGTTGCAGCCGCGGCAGTCGAAGCCGATCACGTCCTTGCTTGTGCCGGCCTGCTGGACCAGGCGCGGCTCGAGGTCGGTGCACCGGCACTGAGCGCACCGGATCGTCGTGCTGGTCAGCATCGTGGTGTCCCCTTCGGGCTTCGGGCGGATGAACGTCCCGCGCCGGAGGTGAGGTCAGCGAGCGGACGCCTGGAACATGTGGTGCTCGGCGCAGGGGCGGATACCTCGCCCGGCGACGCGAAGGGGCGGTTTCCACTGCGGTCGAACCTGGTCAGTTCCGGATGATCCGGACGGCGTGGCCCCCACGGAGGGCGGCTTCCGGGGAGGCCGACTCCGGGGCGGCGCTGTCGGAGGTCGCGGCCAGGGCGTACCCGCCTGCGCGCAGGGCCAGCAGCAGGCGCTCGGGGACGGCGGAGGCATCCGGGCGCTCGTCCGGGGCCACGGCCACCTTGCAGAGCACCTCGCCGCCGGCGTTGACCCATGCTTCCGCGTCGGACACATGGTGTACGCCGGCCTTCTCAAGGGTCTGACGGAGACCGTGCAGAAGGCCAGGCGCACTGGTCGGGCTGCTCATCGTGACGAACCGTCCTTCAGGTAGAGGTGCTGGCGCGGCGGGCCGGTGAGGCCGCGGCTCAGAGGCTGAGCAGGTCGCGGACCGCGTCGGGCAGCTGGGCGATCTCGGCGGGCCGGTCGAAGAAGTAGTCGCGGATGCGGCCGGCGAGCTCGCGGTCCACGCTCACCTCCTGCGGCGCCGCCGGAAGGCCGAGCACGGTGCGCGCGGCGTCATCCAGGTGCGCGGCGAGCGGCTGGTAGTCCCGGCCGTCCTCCTGTGCCATGAGCTGGTCGAAGGTGGGACGCGGGCCGACCTCCGGGAGCGGTCCGACGGGGCGCAGTACGGGCTGGTCCGCCAGCCGCGAGTCGCGGGGGGTGGGCTGTTGGCCTGTCATGTCGTCCTCCAAGTCTGTTGGTGAGTCTGGGTGTTCCTCGCCTTCAAACAGAATACTCGCATTCCTATACGTTGTCAAGAGTTATGTAAAAGTAGAGGGGTTAGTGTCGGCGGACCTCGTTCATGTCGACGAGCTGCACCACCACGCACTTGCGCCCCTTGATCGTCACGTTCTCCTGGACGCCCACGGACACCCAGTTCGAGCCGCTCTCGTGCAGCCGCTCCCGTTCCAGATTCCCGTACTGCGACACCTGCGCGACCGCGGCCCCGCGCCGGGAGACCATCTCGAACACCACCGCGTGGTCGGCCTGGCCGGACCGCCCGTTGTCCTCCCAGTCGGTCCGGGCGAAGTACGTGTCACCCGCCACCTCCGGGCAGTGCGAGGAGGAGAGGAACGAGGGACTGTGGTATCGGCTGCCGGCCGGGAAGTTCTCCTGTGCCCACTGCGCGACCCGGTTCGCCTTGCGGACCTCCAGCGGGGGAGTGAACCCGCGGAAAGTGCGGTGAGGGACCTCGGAGGTGCCGGACGAGCGGATCGCCGAGTTGATGTTCTCGGTGACCACCCGCATCGGCACGTTCATCTTCTCCGCCGGCTGGTCCAGGTCGTGCCCGTTGTAGAGGTGGGCGTTGATCTGCCGGTACATCGAGCCGGTGTAGGTCGAGACCCAGTGATGCTGCTCGGAGCTAAGGCGGGAGGCCCACGCGGCCGACTCCGGCTCCAGCAGGCCGGCCCGCTGCTCGTTCAGCTGATCGCGCTGCGCAGCGCGGCCCAGGCCGTGCCGCTCCCAGGGCCGGGCCGCCTGCCGGCTGCGCGCCGCGGCGATGATCTGCTCGGCGTGATCGGCGGGGACGCGGTCGTAGATGACCTGCCCGTTCTCGATCCGGTAGGGCCAGGGCGAGTTGGCCAGCGCCTGGTAGCGGCCCTGGTCGAGCCGGTTGAACACGACCCGGGCGTGCGGCGGCTCATCCCCGTTGGCCGGATACACGGTTGCCGAGCCGGCGAAGTCCTCGCCGCGCCAGGCCACCGTCTGCCCGCCGTCGGCGCGCGGCACGAACGTGGCGGCCCCGCCGGCCCCGCTGGCCCGCGCGAAGGCGTCGGCGGCACGGACGTGCTCGGGGTACTCCGGCAACTGCGCCGGGCCCCACTCGTCGTCGGCCGGCTCGGGCGCAGGCGCGGGCATCGCCCACGCGACGCGGGGGTCCGTGGCGTTGGGGTAGCGGGGGGTCTGCTTACGGTCGCCGAGCATGGTGCGCGTCGCGGCCGCGGACAACTTCGCGTTCTCCGCGTACAGCTTGGCCTGCTCGTCCTCGCCATTCTCGGCGGCCTGACGGGTCTTGGCCTCCCACATCTGGGCCGTGGCGTACGCGCCGAGCGCGGGATGCCCGGCGCCGGCCACGGCGACGTCCTTGCGCAGAGCGGTCGAGGCTGCGCGGCGCGCGGCCCGAACGGCCGGGTGGGATGAGTCGCACCTGCGCCCGCCCTTGGATTGCGACCTGCACACCGGAAGCGCCCTCCCTTCCTCACCCGCGATCCGCGGGGCTGCCCGAGCGGGCAGCAACGCGATCTTGGAAGGGGCGGCCTGTGGACAGAGGCCGTCGATCGCCGGGGAGGGTGGAGCCGCTTCCGGTGCGGCTCGTACCTGATGCGGACGCACAGAAGCGGGGCGGCCGTATGCGGCCGCCCCGCCTCTCTGGGTCAGGGTCGAGAACTGGAGGCGCCTTGAAGGCGCGGGCCTACGTCAGCTGAAGACCGGCGCGGGGTTGGCGCGCCGCTGAATGGACTGGTCGAGCGCCACCTGTACGGAGGGAAGGCTGGCGACGCGGCCGTCCTTCTTGTAGACCACGGTGACGCCGCCGACGATCTGGAAGTCGGGGTCGTGATCCTTGAGGAACTCGCTCGCGCCGACCTCGAAGACGTACATGTCGTCGTTCTCCACGATCATCCGGTCGTCGATGGTGAACGTGCCGGTGCTCCAGGAAGGCTCAAGCTCCGTGCGTACCCGGTCGCGCGCCTGCTCGTATGTGATGGTCATGGGCGGGTCCAATCCTCGTATCCGATATCATTAAAGTACCCCGATCGGGGGTGTCTGTCAAATTGAAATGGCGCCGGATTCTCGTCTAGCCCGCGATGAAGCGCTCCAACGTCTTCTTCGACGGCGTGGGCTTGTCGTCCATGCGCATGTACGCACTGGACTTGGCCAGCGAGAAGTAGTGCCCGGCATCGGTCACCGCCGGGGTCGGCTGGCCGTCGACGAACCGGATCTTGCCCCCGACGTTCTCGACCGTGAAGGCGTGTCCACCGCCGTTCTTCCACCACACGGCAACCATGCCGCGGGACCCCGGCTCGCCGAACGCCCGCTCGATCTCGGACCGGCCGACATCCGCGGTGCCGCTGTCGCAATGGGTGAAATTGCCACCCCATGCCTCCCCGAGCTCGGACACCTTGCGCCCGCGCGTCGAGTCGGGGCCGGCTTGGACGTCCATCCCGCGTCGGCGCAGCTCGTAGGCCTGCGCCACGTGGCTGCAGTTCATCGAGTAGGCCTGCACGCCTGGCTGGTACTTCGGGTTGGCGGCGTCCAGCGCCTTGTCGACCTGCTTGTTCGTACGCCGCGCCGCGGCAGCTCGGGCAACGCTCCCCTGCGTGTGACTCCGGGCCAGCTGAGCGGCGTGGTTCATCTGGTTCTTGGCGTCCAGGGCAGCGCGCTCCGCCGCGTCGTGGTCCCCTTCCTCCGCCGCAGCACGGGCCCGATCGGCACTCGCCTGAGCCCGCTGGCGGGCACGCCACGCGGGCCCGCCGTAGTCGACCTCGCCCTCGTCAAGAGCCTGCTGGTAGTTCTTGGCAGCCGCGGAGGTAGCCGTGGCATACCGGGCCCGCCGGACTGCCAGGCTGCTCCCCCGGCAGCGCCGGCCGCCCTGCGCGAGTGATCTGCACACGTCTGCTCCCCTTCTCCGGGCCAGTCACCTGGCCGTTCACGGAGCAGGCTGGATCGCCCGGCCTGTGGACAGAGTCCGGCGATCCCGGCCGAGCGATCCCGGGCGGAGCGAAGCGGTGGCGCCGACCCCGAACGAGACGGGGCGGACGCAATGAGGCGGGGCAGCCGCGTACGGCTGCCCCGCCTCACCGGAGACGAGATGAGTCAGGAGAGGTAGTCGGCGACCAGCGCCGCGAACTTCTCCTCGTCCAGGACCGTGATGCCCAGCTGCTGGGCCTTGGCGAGCTTGGACCCGGCGTTCTCGCCCGCGACCAGCAGCGTCGTGCTCTTGCTGACGCTGCCCGCAGGTTCACCGCCAGCAGCCTCGATCAGCTTGTTCATCGCGCCCCTGTTGCGTCCGGCGAGAGCACCGGTCATGCCACCGGTCACCACGATGGTCTGCCCGACGAGCGGGCCGGTGGTGTTCTTCACGGGGCCGTCCGGCTGCGTCATGTTCACGCCCGCGGCCTTCAGCTTGGCGATGACCGGGCGCAGCACCTGAAGGTGCGCGGCGATCTTCGCCGCGTTGGCGGTGCCGACCTTGTTCACCCGCACCTTCACCTGCGCCAGGGCCGCGGCGTCGGCGGCCAGGACCTTGTCCATGGTGCCGAACTCGCGGGCGAGCGCCTTGGACACGGACCGGCCGGTGCGCACAATCCCGAGGCTGCACAGCACCCGGTCCAGCGGCTGCTCCTTGGCCTTGGCGATCTCGCCGAGCACCGTCTTCGCACGCTTCGCGGACCCCGTGGCCTCGGCCAACTGCTCCTCGGTCAGGGTGAAATAGTCCGCGACGTCGCTGAGGACGCCCATGTCGAACAGGGCCTCGATGTAGGTCTCGCCGAGTCCTTCGATGTGCAACTGTTCGCGGCCAACCGCGTAGATGAGTCCGGCGAGCGCACCGCAGGTGCCGTTGATGCCCTCGGCGCACTCCCACCGCTCGCCGGAGGTGTCGACGTCGCCGCCGCACTGCGGGCAGGACGCGGGGAAGCCGACGGGCGTCTCGCTGCCGGTGCGCTTGTCCACCGCCACGGACAGGACCTGGGGAATCACGTCCCCGGCCTTGGCGATGACCACGGTGTCCCCGATCATCAATCCCAGGTTGCGGATGAACTGCGGGTTGTTCAGCGTCGCGAACTTCACCGTGCTGCCGTCCAGCTCGACCGGCTCCAGGACCGCGCGGGGCGCGATGATGCGGGCCTTGCCGACGTTCCACTCGATTCCGGTGACCTTGGTTTCCGCCGTCTCCGGGGGCAGCTTGAAGGCGGTGGCCCAGTGCGGGTGGTCACTGGCGGTCCCAGCCTCCTCCTGCTCGTCGATCGCGTTGGCCTTGATGACCACGCCATCGATCCCGAACGGGAGGTCCGGCCGCATCTCGGCGATCTCCTCGACACGCTGCTGCGCCTCGGCCAGCGTGGCGACCACCCGAAGTCCGGTCGCGGAGTCGGCGCTCGTCTGCACGCCCGCTTCCGCCACCAGTGACAGCAGCGCCTGGTGCGTGGGGGATGCCGGGCTGAGCGGCACGCCGTCGAGCTGGATAGCGCTGTACGCGAAGAACGTCAGCTCGATGCGGTAGGAGCGGTTCTTGGCGGCCAGGGTGCCCGCCGCTCCGGCCCGCGCGTTCTTGAACGGCCTCGCCTTGTGCGCGCGCCGGATCTCGTTGGCCGCCGCAAGCTGGGCGCGCGTCAGCAGGACCTCGCCGCGGACCTCGACGGTCAGCGGTGCGGACAGCTGCGTGGGCAAACCGGAGATGAGGCCGACCGCGTGTGTGACGTCCTCGCCCTTGGTGTGGTCGCCGCGCTTGATGAGCTGCACCAGGCGGCCGTCACGGTAGAGCGCCGTCACGGCCAGCCCGTCGAACTTCCCCTCGACCGCGTACCCGCCGCGCACCGGCCCGCCGATGCGGCGCACCAGCGACGCCGCCCACTTCAGGAGTTCCTTGGCCGAGTACACGTTGCCGAGCGACAGCATCGGCACGGTGTGGGCGATGTTGCCGGTCGCCACGCCGCCGCCGACCTTCCCGATGGGGGAGTCCTCGCGGAGGTGCTCGGGGTGGAGGAGTTCGTACTCCCGGATCTGGCGGGCCAGCTGGTCGTAGTCGGTGTCGGAGAAGGTGGTGTCCCCCGGCCCGTAGTACGCGCGGCAGGCGGCGAGAGCGGAGTCGACCGCGGCGCTGTAGGCGGCAGGATCGGCCAGGGGAGCAGCGAAAGTAGTGGTCATGCAGGGTTCCTCTCGGAAGGGGACAGGGACGGGGCGCTCCGCAGGGAGCGCCCTGGGACAGCGAGCCGGGATAGGCGGGGCTGGCACCTGGGTGCCGTGGCCAGGCCCCGGCCGGGGAGAGCGGGAAGCGCTCCGGGCTAGTGCTGGTCGCACACCCAGTGCTGCACCCAGCCGTGCTGGACGCGGTCGACGAGGACGTCGTGGGTGTTGGTGCCGGGATCACACAGCGAGCACTCCACCGTCTCGGGGCGCAGCAGCTGCACGGCGGGGAAGCGGGCGGTCGTGGGCAGGGTCCATCCCTCGGTGCGGATGGTGTCGTCGTCGTAGGGCCGGTAGCTGACGAAGACGCGGGTCATGTCCGACAGGACGTGGCCGTCGGTGCCGGTCACGGTGACCTGGGTGCCGCTCACGCGCAGGAGGTCGCCTTTGTGCAGTTCGCGGGTCTCGACGGCGGTGACGACGGAGCCGGTCAGCACCAACATGCCCGACGGAAGGTCGGTGAGAAGCATGGAGAAGCGGGGTCCTTTCAAGGCGGTGACGGGAAGCGGGACCGGGGGCCGAGCGGGGCGGGCCGGCGACCGGTCCGCCCCGCACGGCCCCGGGCTACGCGACCGCCGCGAAGGCGTTGCGGATGGTCGCGAGCTGCTTCTCGGCCGCCGTGGCGCGCGGCTTCCACTTCTCGACCTCGTGGGTGGCCTTGTCGAGCTTCTTCAGCGCGGCATCGAGCTGGACGCTGTACCAGGTGGCCTTCCGGGCCCGCTCGATGACCTCGGCGAGCGGCAGCCCGTCCACGTCGATCTCCGAGGGCTCCGCAGTGGCCTTCGGGGCCCTGGTCTGGTTCTTGTGGGCCTTGACGTGCGGCCATACCCCGCTCGCCTTGGGCCTGGTGAACTCGCAGTTCTGCCAGACGCAGTTGTAGACGACGGTCCCGTCCGACAGCAGGACCTTGAGGACCTCCTTGTAGTAGCGGGGGTTCTCGGGAGTGCTGCGCGGGGTCTCGGCGAACTCGAACTCGATGACCTCAAGACCGTTGAGAATTCCGTTGGCGGTTGCCACAGGTGCAGTTCCTAACGTGAGCAGAGTGAAGGGAAGTTGAGGAAGAAGGCCACGGGGCGGCGGGGACGGGACCGGCGCCCCGTGGCCGGTCGGTGAGCCGCTACACGGCGGCCAGCTCGGGCGGCAGGCTGTGGCGGCCGACGAGGCTGAGGACCCACGGCGGCGCACCGCGCAGGGAGCTGCCTCCGGAGGTGGGGTAGTACGGCTTCTGGCCCCGGTTCTGGTTCGGGCCGGGCTGCTGCCCGGTCGCCACCCACGGCCCCTCGAACTCGGCGGCGTCGAGCCGCCACGCGTTGTCCTCGGCGACGTAGTTGAACCGGACGTGGTCGGGCCGCAGCGGGCTCGGCGTCGGCATGTTCAGCGGGTGCCACTGCGGGATCTCGCTGTCGCCGCTGATCTCGAAGGCGATCGAGCGGCGCGCACTGTCGTGGGTGCGCGTGAACCCGGCCAGTTGGCGGGGGAGCGGTGCGTCCGGGTCGGCCGCGGTGTCCATCAGAGCGTTGAGCCACGCGGGGCGGCCGGTGCTGGCGTGATGGGGGTAGTGATCCTGCTGGCTGCGGAACGCGCGTCCCATCTCGCCGTTGGGCGCGTGATTGCCCTTGCACGTCACGATCTCCAGGTCCCACGCGGTACCCCGGCGACCGGTGTACGTCAGCCGGAACCCGGTGACGGCCAGCGGCACGATCCGGGAGGGCAGATGCGGCACCGGGACGTCGGCGGACGGGGTGATCGTGTACTCCACGATGCGGGTCGCGTGGTCGTTGATGAGCGTGAGGGCGGCGGTCACAGCGGTACAGGTCCTGTTCGGTCGGCTCAGCGGATTCGGGTGTGGCGGGCGGCGATGTCGGCGTTGCTCAGCGGGCAGGCCGGGCAGGGCCGGGGTGTGGCCGCGCTCGGCGGACCGGTCTTCCAGGTCAGGCCGCGCCCGCACCGCGACCACACCGACGAGATCCAGTAGCTGGCGCGCTCCTCGGCCCACAGGCTCTGGGGGTTGCCCGCCCAGTGCCGGGTCGACCAGGGGCCGGCCGCGATGTGGACGTAGTGGCCGTCCTCGTGGTCGCTGACGCCGTGCCCGTACAGGGCGGCATCCAGCTCGGCGTCGGGGGACATGGAAATCTCCGTCGCTTCAGTCGCTTCGGTGGCGGGGAGGGGGCCGCCGGGAGCGGGTGGGTGTGCTCCCGGCGGCCGGTCGAGGGGCCGGTCAGGCGGCCAGGGTGAGGAGCTGGCGGTGGGCGGCGGTCTTCTTCTTGGTGACGTCGCCGATGTCGGCCAGCGACCGCGCCGCGCGCGCCGAGAGGGACTTGGCCTTGGCGTAGTGGTCGAGGTACTCGCCGATCGCGTTCCAGCCCGCCCATGCGGTGCCCCGGATGCTCTCCTGGGTGGCCGCGTTCTCGAAGAGGCTGCGCAGGGTGTCCATGCGCGTCTCGTAGTTCTTGCGGGTGCGGGTGGTGGGGCTGGTCGGAATGGGCCACAGGTCGCGGCTGGTGACGAGCTTCTCGAACTGGCCCAGGCTCAGCGGGGTGTTGATCATCCGCTCGGCCTCGCGCTCGAAGGCGTCCTGCCAGTCGAAGAGGACGGCCAGCTCGTGCTCCAGGGTGACGAGCTTCTTGAGGGCCGAGGCGGTGTGCGGGACCGAAACCTTGTGCTTGGCACCCGCGATGATCAGCCGCTGCATGTTGCCGCAGTCCAGGCGGGTCTGGCCGATGTGCAGGGAGTTGGACGAGGAGCCGTCGTGGCTGCCGAACAGGGTCAGGTGCGCGTGGTGCAGGTCGACCCCGCCGATACGCGTGCTGCCGGGCAGGCTCATCGAGACGAAGAACTTCGTGCCGCCCGCGTAGGCGCCTGCCTTGTGGAAGACGGCGCCGGACTCGGTACGGGCCAGGTCCAGAACCTTCTCGTACGCCTCGATCTGGACCGGGGTGTACTTGCGGCCCACGGTGCCGAGGTACTCGGTGCCGCCGGTGCGCGGGTTGGTACGGACAGTGGCGCGGGTGTCGGGCATCTTGACCTCGTGGGTCGTGACGCCGTCCTCGTGGATCTCGGTGTACTTGGCGGTGACATCGCCCAGCAGGCGCACGTCCCAGTCGCGCATGTCGGCCATTTCCAGGGCCTCGCGGGCGGTGTTCGCCTCGCTGACATCGGTGCCCAGGATGGTCCAGGCGTCCTTGCGGCCCGGGGCGCGAAGGGCGGTTCCGTTGGTGGGGATCTCAAGCACAGTCACAGGCAATAGCTCCTCAATCGACTGGGAGCCCGTCCGACTCCCTGACCCTTTTAATATTACGCCTGGCGGGGGGTTGCGTCAAGTTAAAAGGGTCGCGATGATTGAGGTACCCCCACAGGGCCGCAGCCACGACACATGCCCGACACGGACAAGTCGTCGACCGGCAGGCAAGGGGACAAGGGGTGCGGCACACTCACCCGTGGCGCAGGACAGTCTTCGGAGGAATTGACATGGTGGGGCGTACGGACAGGCCGGCCAGGATCCGGGCGAGCGCGGTCGTGGTCATCGGAGTCGTGGCCTTCGCGACCGCTCTGGTCGCCAACGCGGCGCACCAGGCCGCAGTGACCTGGGCGGGGATCGCGGTCGTTGCCGCGTGCACGGCGTGGCTGGCCTGGGACGGCTGGCGCCGTCGGCAGAGCGAGCGGGCAGACCGGCCGGGAGGCCCGGTCCAACAGTGAGGGGATCCGCGAGGACGCGGACAGCAGAATCGGGGCCGGACGACAGACCGAAGTCTCCCCCTTCGGTGAAGAAGGGGGTTTGCAAGGCCGTCCGGCCCCTCACCACGACACACCGCCCACGCGCCGAAGCGCTGGGACGAGGTGAACGCGTTCCCTACTTTAGCGGCCGCGAGCCGCACCCCAAGCCCCGCCGTGAACCGCGACGGGGCTTCGGTGCCGACAGGCGCTCTCCGCGGCGCGGAGCGTGGTGTCCCCACGGTGACCAGCGCTGATTTCGAGAGTCTGACCGCGGCTCGTTGCCCGCGCGCACCGCGAAGCGTCTACCGGTCAGACGGGATCGGTGTACGAGATCGGCTTGCCGGCGGCGTGGGCATATGCGATTTCCCTGCTCGTGGACTCGCCGATATACCCGCCGGGGTTGACGACCAGAACCCGGTCAGCCAGGTCGATCTTGCGCAGGTGGAGGGCGTCCAGCGCAGACTTCTGCTCGTCGGTGATCAACTCGTCTGCTTCGCCTGGCGCGACGACGATGACACCGGCGAAGGTCAGATCACGGTTCGCCGCACGCATCTCGTCCACGAACCGGGCAGAGCCGCAGATGCAGACAATCTCAGGTCGGTCGGGCACGACTCAGTCCTTCGGTCGAGCGGGAAACCGTCAGTGTGCACGTTGACATCACAGACAGGCACACGAGCCAGCAGTTTACGCAGCGAGATGGACACCAGGCGGCTGCACCGTCGCAGGCGGGAGGCGCGGCCCGCGCGGGGAATGGCGCTGCTCGACGGCGAAGTCCGGGGTGCCCCGGACTCACCAGCCTTCGTGGGCTACACGGCCTTGCGGTGACGCGCGGGACCTATGGGGCCCGTGTGTCCGTTGTGACCGGCGCGGTGCTCAGGTAGACAAGCGTGCGACGCGCACCGTGCGCACGAGGGGGAGAACATGTCCGACCCAACGCGGCCCGCCATCGAGCGCGAACTGGCCTGGCGCGCGCACCTGGAGGTAGCGACCCGCACGCCGTTCCTCGGCGTCACACCGGGCCGCGACCCGGACTGCCTCGTCGGCGAAGCCGTCTACGACAGCCTCGCCGTGCACAACGCGCTGCACAAACTGGCCGCCGCCATCACACCCGACTCCCCGTTGGTCCCCACGCTCCTGCCCGCCCTGATGGCCAGCCGGCGCCTGTTGAGCCTGCGCTCCTCCTGGACCGGCTACTGCAACGAGCGCTTCGCCCTCGAGGCCGCGGCCACGGACAAGACCAGCGAGATGTCCCGGCAGTACGTGGACGGCGACGCCGTACGGGCCTGGCCGCAGTTCAACGAAGCACAGGCCGCCTACGACGAGGCCAAGGCCGCGATCGGGGACGTCGAGCAGGTGCTGGCCCGGTTCCGCGGGCCCGACTCCGTGACCAGCACTGAGGCGGAGCCGGAGCGACAGGGCGCCGGCCTGCGCCTGGTCCCCGGGACGGCGGGCGGCCGGTGAACGGCTGGATGCTGCTCGCCGTCCTGGCCGCCGCGGTCACCGCCTGGTTCCTGTACGCGGCAGGCCGGGCGGCTGCGCACAAGGCGCGCGCCGACACCCGACAGGACCTGATCAAGCTCGGCGGGATCCCGGAGATGTCCAAGACCCTGACGGACATGAGCAAGCTGCCGACCTACGCCTTGGTCGCCCCGTTCGCCTCGGGCCGCTCACATCCGTTCGGATGGCTGTGGTGGCGCGTCGAGCCGGCGGGAGACGGGGCCGAGCGGCGGGAGATGGGGTGGGCGCTGACCTACCGGCGGGCCCGCAAGGCCGTAGGGCTGCCGCTCTCCGTCCGGGCACGTCACGCCGAGATCATCATGGCGCCCGGACATCAGATGCAGCCCCAGGCCGAACGACGGTGACGGTGCCCGTGCCGCGCCCCTCGCGGGACGCCCGCGTGCCGATCGGCGTCGGCACGCGGGGAGTCCGGGGCCCTCAGACGGCCTCGCGGAGGATCCGCTCGGTCTGCTCATGTCCGTTCTGGGCGACGAGGTAGGTCACCTGCTTGTCCAGGCCGGCGTTGTTGACGCCGGCGGCCTGGCGGCCGGCCTCTTCGTAGGGCGCGTCGTCGTCCTCGGCACCGGATGCGGCGCTGGCGTAGCCCGCGGCCGCGTCGTGCACCGCCACGTCCAGGTCGACCGGGTCGATGCCGAGGGATTCGGCGAGGGCGAGGAGCCGGACGGCGTGGCCGGCGTCGTCGGGGCTGAGCGGCGCGTCGGCTTCGATGTCGAGCAGGGTGATCACCTGGATTCCTCTCGGCGCCCAGTGACGGGCGGGGGCGGGGGAGTACAACGAATCGGGCCGGCGGCTACACGTCGGCCGCCGGGGCCTCGGCAGGGCGGATCTTGCGATTGCGGATCAGCCACTCCTTGACTTCCGCGACGTCGCGGGCGCTGGAGGAGTCCTTGGCCGGGAAGGGGTCCTCGGACTTCTCCGGCGTGTACACGCGTGCGAAGTGCTTCACCGACTCGATGTTCAGCCCCAGTTCGCGGGCCAGCGCGGTGGGCTTCAGCCGGCGCTGCTCCTGTGCGAGGTTCGCGCTGACCTCGATGCTCGGCGCAACGGGCGCGGTGTCGGGCTCGCTGAGGAGCGTGTCGAGCCACTCCGCCTGACCCGGCTCCTCCAGGTGGAGCACCTCCGCCAGCCACTCGATCGGCACGCGGACCTGGTGGGCACGGGCGCGACGGGCGCGTTCGACGACGTCGCGCTGGCCGGTGGTGAGACCCAACTCGTCAAGGTAGACACGGCCGTCGACAGCCTCAGTGCCGTCCTCGGCGTGCCCCAGCAGCCATGCACGCAGGTCCGCCCACTCGGGAGCGCCGCTCTCGCCCGCCGTGGGCATCGGATCGCTCCTGCGCAGGAACCAGGCCCTCAGCTGGCTCCAGGAGCGCTTGCCGTCGGCGTCGGCGAGAGGAAAGGGGTCGTCGGCCGCCCCGGACGGGTAGCGCTCGGCGTACTTGTTCACCGCGCGCCGGGTCAGGTCCAGGAGCTCGGCCAGTTCCGCGGAGTCCATCAGCACCTGCGTGGGGCGGGCAGCGAGAACCTGCGCCTCCATCCTGCGCGGGCCGCGCCGCTTGCTCGGCTCCTGGGTGTGCCGGGCGGCGTACCAGTTCAGGACGGCCTCACGGTCGCGGTAGACGGTGCCGTCCTTGCGGTCGGCCTCGCCGGGGAAGGTGGGGTCGGTCCTCACCCAGTTGTGCACGTAGGGGTAGCCGGTGGCCTCGGTGATCTGCGCGGTGGTGATGTGCGCGGGCAGCTTCTCGAATGCCTTGCGGGCTTCGGCAATGTTCTTCATGAGGGGACTCCGGATGGGCGTATCGGCAGGCAGTGGCGGTACTTGGTGAGAGATCCCACCCTTCCTCTATTAGCTAATGTTCTCACGAGAGGGGGTGTGTGTCAATTTTGATGGTCGCCCGTGAGTGGCGGCAGGGGGCGGCCTGCTCGTTGCGCGCGAAGAGGGCCGCCGGCCGCGCGGACGCTCTCGCGCCCCGCGGCGGTCAGCCGCAGAAGGTGCGGGTGGCCGCGATGCTCACCGTCGGGGTCCGCTGCGCCCAGGCCGTGCCCGCAGCCGTCGAGGAAACCCACGAGGCCGAGCGACTCCAGGGCGCGGACGTCCGCCTCGCCCACCAGCATGGGATGAAGGCTGCCCGAGGAGCGCACGGCGGCATCGCGCAACGCGATCAGCCGGCCGGGGGTCAGTCGCGGTGGCATGCCGGTCAGCCCCAGGCCACGTCGCGGCCGCGCAAGGCGCACCACTGGGCGAGAGCATGCAGCTCGAGCAGGCGCATCTGGAGATGGCCGGCGCTCCGACCGCCCGTGAACCAGCGGCCGTCCCAGTAGCCCTCGACGCCCGCATCCTCGGGGGTCAGGGCGAGGGCGATCAGTACCCGGCCGAGGAACTCCTCGGCGGGCATCTGGCCCCCATCTCCCACGGCCGGTGCCTCGGCGACGGCGGATGTGGTGTCCCCCGCGCGCTCGGCCGCCGAGAGCGCCGCGAGGGTGCCGGCAGGCTCCGGGGCCTCGAAGCCGAGCAGGTGGGCCAAGCGAACGGAGTTGCGCGCGCCGATGTTCACCTCCGGCACGTCCCCGTCCGGATCGGCCTCGTGCACGTACAGCGGGTAGTGCGGGCAGATGTCGGGCATCTCGCAGCCGGGCAGTGCCTCCCGCTCGGCGGGTGCGGCGAGGACCTCGGCCAGGGCCAGCTCGTACGTACGGTGGGGCGCGGCGAGCTCGGTAGCCAGTCGGCAGCCGCAGCTCGCGACGAAGCGGCCGGCCGGCCGGTAGTCAGCGGTAAAGGTCACGGACACGGGCACACCTCTGCGGTCGCAGTTCAACGGCTAGATCCGGCGGCGGGCGAGTGGTGCGGGACCGCAACACCCGCCCGGACCGTCACAAGCGCGCCGCGGCCGGGCCGATCGTGTGGAGGGACGAGGTGAACGGGCTCTCCATGCCGGGGTCGGCGTTGAACAGCATCCGGTGGATCGCGCGGGCGTGGAGCCACTGCTCGTCCCAGTCGCCGTCGCTGTCGATCGCGAAGCAGTCCGGGGCGAGCGTGTGGGCCCGCAGCATGACCGCGGTGACCGCCATGTCGTACGGCTTGGGCCGCAGGTTGCCGGTCTTGCAGAACGAGTAGGTGAAGCCCCGCTCGTCCTGGAACTGCGGGTCCAGCTCGATGGCGAAGGTCTCGTAGTCCTCGTCCGCCGCCACCAAGCCGTTGAAGACGATCGCGTCCTCGTCGATCCGCGGCACCCCGGTGCCCGCGCCGCCCGCGAGCGCGATGTTCTGGGTCTGCTCGACCAGGTCCAGGATGGCCGCCGCGTCCAGGCGCAGCTGCAGCCAGATGGACCGGAAGTTCTCCGCCTGGGGCGTGTAAGCGAAGTAGTTGGCGTGTCCCATGGGGCAGAGCTCCTTGCGTCGGCGCGGGGTCGTGGCGCGCTGCCCCGGCGCTTGCATCGCCCGAACAGCTATTCACTAATGTACCCAATGAGGGGGGCATCGTCAAGGCGTGAGGGTCAGAGTTGCTGACGTGAGGGGTGAGCGGCCGTCAGTGGCGGGCGGTATGCGTCTTCGCGTCAACTGTCAGGACCATCGCCAGGACCGCGGATCGGCTCCGCCGTGACGGCGACTGCTGCGGGCGACGGCTACCTGTCACCTGGGCTGTTCTACCGGGCGGCTGCGCGTTGTGCGGTCATGCCACCGAGTACGCGGAGGTAGCTCTCGCACCCGTGTGCGAGCGTGCGCACGTGGACGTCGAGCGTCTTGTAGTCCAGGCCGTCCCCGAGCCGCAGGTCATGGGCGGCCTGCAGCGTCCGCTGCTCCTCGGCGGTGATCGGATACCCCTTCGCGACGGCGACGTCGATGCGGGCGCACAGCTCCGGCACGCTCATGCCGACGAACGGGAAGTCCGGGCGGTCGTGGGTGTGCGGGCCGGGCGTGGGCGGGATCCCGAACGTGTAGTCCCGGCGGAACGTCTCGCACGCCTGCTCGGAGCGGTCGGCGATGCCCGACAGATCCGACACGTGCTCGACAGCGGGGACGCCGCAGCCCTCGCAAGGGCCGGCGTAGAGCTGGTAATTGCTGCACACGTCAAGGTGCTGGGCGCGGGCCGCGTCCTCCGCCTCGCGAAGAGTACGGAAGGCGTCGGGCTCGTCCCAGTCGTAGTACTGGGCGTTGACGTAGTAGTCCTGCTCGAACTGGCCGTTGTACGACCACTGCCCCTCGGGGGTGTAGGCGGTCGTCGTGAGGCTGTACGGGTCGAGAAGGAGCCCGTTGTCGGCCCAGACCTGGACAGTGCAGCCGCATTCGGGGAACCGGCGCACCCAGGAGGCCGAGACCATGTCATCGCCCAGGGCGGCCGCTTCGAAGGTGAACGGTTCCGGGTGCCAGATGCGCTTCAACTGGTCCCACGCTTCGGCGGGGGTGATGGATGCGGCGATGCCGGAAGCGGTCAGAACCAGCGGCAGGACGGGCGGGGTCACGGTGCTCCTCAGTGGTTCGGAGTGCGGGGTGGTCGGCGCCGTGAAGCGGCGGGTCGGCGAAGTCGGGGTGGGCCAGCGGCGGTTCACTTGCCGCCGACGAGCCTCACCGAGGCGACGCGGTGCAGATGGAGCTCCGGCTCGAACGCGTCCGCGTAGTCCTTCACCGGCCCGTCGTAGATGGACGGCATCTCGAAAGCCTCCTGCCAGGTCAGCGGTTCGAGCCTCCCGCCGTCCACCATCCAGGCCCTGAGCAGGAAAGACCCGTCGTCGTTCCTCGTGTGCACGGTGACGGCTGCGCCGAGTTCCAGCGTGCGCGAGGCGGTGGCCACGTAGCGCATCAGGTCGTCCTCGGCGGTGACCTTCGTTCCGTCCGTCACCATCACCCGTGCGAAGAGCGGCTCCTCGCCCAGCTCGCCCTCGTGCTGGAGGTGCATGGTCATGAGGTGACTGCCCTCACCGAGCCCGCTCCACAATGCCCGCAGGAGCAGGTCCGGCATGAAGCCGAAGCGGTCGGTGTACTGGTCGTGAGTGATCTCCAGAGCGGCCGCCTTCCCCTCGATGAGCTTCCGGCACGCCGTGCGGACATGGTCGAGACGGGCCTGGGTCTGCGGGTTCTGCGACTCGCTGGCGCTCATGTGCTGTGCCTCCTGGAGATGGGCCGTGGACCGGGATCCCTTGACTGATCATTAATGTACTCAAGGAGGTTAATTATGGCAAGTTAATAGGGTCGCTAGGGTTGGGTGGGCCCGATCGGTCCTGCGTCAGGCGGGGGCAGAGGTGCTAGAGAGTGCGGTTCGGGCGCAACGATTCCTCCCGTGCGAGGTGCGCGAGGATCAGCGCCGCGGCCGCGCCCTCGGGGGAGTGGAACGCCTCCGTGATGCCCGGCCCCGTCCACCGGCCGTCGGCGCTGGGGCGAACCGGCCCGAGCTCCGTGGAGCCCATGCGGACGGACTGCTCGCCGCTCCCGGCCGGCACGCCGAGGCGGGCGAGGCCGAGCGCGTCGTTGATATCGCGGACGGTCCCCAGGCGGCCGGTGTCGTCGAGCACCAGCGCGGTGGCCTCCAGCCGCTCCCCGGTCTCGGCGCTGAGGGCCGACAACTCCCGCAGCAGGCTGCCCGCTTCGCCCTGGTCGTGGTCCGCGGTCGGCGCGGCGGCCTCCTCGGCAGCGGCCCGGACCGCCTCCAACCGCGCGGCCGTCGCCCGGCAGCTGACCGCCGACCCGGCGAACTTGTCGGTGGGAAGTGCGTCCATGGCCGCGTCGATCCCGGACCGGTCGACCCCGGGTGAAGGCGTCGACCGCAGGTCCTGCCAGATGCGGTGAAGCGTGGCCAGATCCGCGTCGGCGCCGTGCCGCGCGGTGTACCGCCCGCGCAGATCGGCGGGCGGCTGCTCGGCGGTCGCCTCCAGGCGTACCCGGCCCTGGTGGCAGAACGTCAGCAACCGGGCCAGCGGCAGCGCGAGCCACTCCCGGGTATCGCCCGTCGACTCGTCCAGCAGAGCCTGCGCAGGGGCCTGGACCAGGCGGAGCAGCCGCGCGACGCGCCGGCATCCGGCACGGCTGCGCACGGCGTCCCGCTCAGCTCCCACGACCTCGAGACCGCTGAGGATCGCGACGACGTGCGGCTGGCGCAGGGCGTAGAAGGTGAAGGCCCGCGCCGTGGTGTCGACGAGCTCCTGGCGCTGCAGCGGGACGAGGCTGACGGCGACCCGCGCCTCGGGGGCACCCGAGTACGCGGTGGCCGGCTCGTCCGGCAGGCCGTGGTGGGCGATATGGAACATGACGGCGTCTCCGCCCGCGCCCTGAAGGCTCTGACGGGTCGGCCCCCTGTCGGGTCCGACCCGGGCGAAGTGGCCGCCGCCGGACGCCAGGACCTGGCCCACAGGACGTCCGTCGGTGCCAAGGACGTCGTGCGTGTCCCCGTCGGCCAGACGCAGCCGGAACGAGGGGAAGGCGTCGAGGGGTTCGGTGTCCATGAGGTGTGACTCCTGATGAGGAAGATGGGAGGGGGAGAGCCTGCTGCCGCTCCAGCGGCGACCGGCGATCAGACGGGGTTGCCGACGGGGGCGACGGGCGCGCGACGGGTGGTGCCGAACCAGTTGGTCCTGTACTGGAAGTCGGCGAAGGGGCCGGTCAACCGCATGCCCCAGCGCTCAAGATTGGCGGCAAGGCGCCGGTCGGACTCGGCGTCCTCGAAGCGGGTCACCTCGTAGAACATGCGGCGGGGCTCGTGGGAGCAGCCGCAGGCGCACACCAGCCGCACGGCGATCGTGCCGTCGGCGCAGTAGCGGGTCAGCTCGACGCACACGAACCCCGTGGCGCACTGCTCTGCGCGCTGCGCGTCCCAGGCGTCGCGGCCGGCGTAGAGAGCGGTCCGCGCGTCCTGCACCATCGCCTCGGTGATTCCCTCCGCGGCGAAGTCGTCCCAGGTCTTGCGGCCGTCGGTGACCTCGTAGACCAGGTTGGACAGGGCGACTGCCACGCAGGTCAGCTCGAAACCCAGGTTGAAGCCGTCGCCGTAGCCGGCCCCGGTCTCCCGAGTGGGCCGGTGGCACAGGAGGTAGGCGCTCCCGCCGTCCACCGGCTTGGCATCCTCCAGGACAGCCCGGACGACCGGGTAGTCCCCGGACGGGCAGTGCTGGGCGATGTCGTGCGCGTACAGCGCGGCCGGAATCCTGAAGGCGCCGACCGGCGCGGTTATGGCGGTCATGGGGGTCCCTCGTGTCGTGTGGGTATGGGCGGCCCGTCGGCGGGCGCGCGTTGCTTCGTCAGCCGATGCGGAGAAGCAGCCGCAGCGAGCCGGGACGGACCTCGTCATCCCGCACGGCGGAGCCGTCCGGGGTCGCCCAGTACGCCTCGGTGCCGGAATCCCGGACGACAACGGTGCGCATCAGGGTGCGGGTGCCGTCAGTGACGACGTCGCCGGGGCGGAAGCGGCCGTCGATGACCTCGACCTGAAGGTCGTCCTCGGATTCGAACTCGATGTACGTGCGGGGCGAGAGCTCGAGGCATCCCGGCCCGGACCGCACGAGGGTCGCAGACACGGTGACGCGGACGCGGTCGCCGGGGGACAGGTGGGGGATGGGCACGAAGCCTCCTTGCATACGAGGTGGGGCCGAGGGGCGGTCAGCCGGTCCGACCTGCGCGGGAGAAGTGGTGTCCCCCGCGGCCCTCGATGACTCAGACGGCCAGGGTGAACGCGGGATGCGGCACAGCGGGGCCACCCGGCGCGGGGAGAGCCGCGGCAGCGATGACCATGACGAGCTCGTCCGGGCACCACACGAAGGACTCGCCGTCCAGCGCCAGCGACTCGCCCTCGGCGTTCATCACGGGCATGGCCTCGAAGGCGGCGTAGGTGTGCACGCCCCAGAAGATCCCGCGCCGGGCGGCGGTCGGCTGCTCGCAGTCGCCGAGGTACCAGTCGCCCGGCTGCACGTCCCGGGCGGGGACCACGCGCAGGCCGGCAGGGTCGATCCCGGCCGACGGCTGCTGGTAGGCGTGGCCCAGGGAGTCGGTGAGAGGGCGAGCGGTCACGATGACCGGGATGAACGCGGCGTCGATGACGGCCATGGGCAGGCTCCTCGGCTGGGCGGTGGTGTGCGTGGTCTCCGGCCCGGTGCTTGCTTCACCAAACCCGACAACTTCAATGTACCCTCAAAGGGGGTTATGTGCAAGCTATCAGGGTCGAACTCCAAGGCTTGCTGCAGACTCGCTCCGAGCCCCTCGCCTGCGCTGCACTTGAGGCAGCGGGGCAGCGCCCGGACCTCCCGCGCCCTGGCCGGCACCCCAGCCCGCACCCTCCGCATCGCCTCCGGGCAGTCCCCGCCGCTGCGCCCTGCTGCGCCTGTGACCTGCGTGATCACTTGCCGCTGCACGCACCGGCGCGGCCGAACGCGGGATGCAGCGCCGGGCAGCGAGGGCGCCCGCTGCCCGGGGACGACCGAAGCCAGCCACCGTCTGCTGCGCGCTGCTCGGGTGCAGCACGATCTGCTGCACCCGAGCAGCGTCCGGGGCCGCTTTGTACCTCGCCGCTGCGACGCGGACTCCTTCAGCCGCGCCCTACCGGGTGTGCTCCCCGCGCCGTCGAGGCGCCGACGGTCCGGCCGGCGAGCGAACCCCCGCCACGGCACCTGGGCGTTGCGCGAACGTCCGCGGCGGGCCCGGCGAGATCGCCGGCGCCGGGCGCGAGGGTGCCCTGCAGCGGCCGAGCGGCGGAGACGGTTCCCATCGACAGGTGCCGCTCATATGCCATGGCCGGCCCCAGTTCGCAGTCCCAGCCGCGCGGCAGATCGCCGAGCGTGACGTCCTGATAGGTGCGCTCGACGACCACCTCCATCGGCGTCAGGTCATCCGGCGCCCGGGTGCACCGATGGCACTCCCGCATGTCTCCATCACCAGGGAGGCGTTGGAGCATCTCCCAGTCGGTGCGGCCGTGGTCACGCCGGTGGATCTCGGCCAGCCGGGCCAGCTCAGCGCGCACGGCGTCGCCGGTCGCCAGCACGGTGGGCCCCTGGCCGTAGAACCGGTAGAAGCGGGAGCTGTCCGGGTTGGGCGGCGCCGGAGTCGGCTCACCCGGGCCGGGCAGCGCGGCCAGCCCGATCGGCCGCGACGTGGTGATCGTGTGCTCCTCGGCCAGGCGGTCCACGATGCTCCACGTCTCGGCGAACGCCCAGTGACCGCGCACCGCGTAGGGGACGCTGATGTGCGCCCGGTCCGTGGTGGTGCGGGAGCGGTAGTGCCGGGAGTGGATGATCCACGCGACGTGGTGAAGCCGGGCCAGACGAAAGACGTAGGCGGGATCGACCGTCATACGCGGGGCGGGGAGGCGCGGCTCGTCCGGCGCGAAGCGGATGTGGACCGCGTCGCTCAGATCGGAGCCCTGGCCGTCCAGCGCGGCCACGGTCTCCGGGCGAAGGTCGTTCATGACGACGGCGCCGACGTACAGGTCCTTGGCTGCGGTGCTGTGCATGTGCTCCTTCGGGCTGTGGCGGGGTGCGGCCCGGCTCGGCGGTCCTGCGGCCGGGTGCGGACCGGCTGGGAGGCGAGTGCCGGGGGGCCGCCGGTCAGCCCGTGTTGGTCGTGGCCGAGCCCGCGACGGTCGCGTCGAAGACGAGATCCCGCGCTTCGCGAGGTTCGAGGAGTGCCGAGACGCGGAGGTCCTGGATCATCTCGGCCATGTCCCAGGGGCCGAAGACGCGGCCGGGCAGGGCGGAGAACTCGGCGGTGTAGCGGCGGCGGTTGGCATGGACGGTGACGGTGGAGACGGGCACGAAGTGGAACTCCTTCGGGGCAGGCGGGCGGGGCCGGCGCGGAGCCCGCAAGGGGGTGGTGTCCCCCTGGGCGCAGAGCGGATCGAGGGCGAAAGCACCCCCTCTCAAGGTTTACTAATTTACCCCCTATCGACTCTAAGTCAAGTTAATAGGGTCAATATTGGGAGGGTGAGGAACAGCCTGTCGATGCTGAGATGCCGATGTCTGCAGGGGAGGCGGGCCGGAGCTGCGCCCCAGGGCCGAGAGGGCGGCGAGCACGGCGGGGATCGGGGGTGCAGGGGCACCGCAGCGCATGCGTGCCGGCCGGCCGCGGAGGTGGCACGCACGGGCGCGGGCGTCGGCGGAGCCGCGAAACCGTCGAGCGCACGGCGCCGGGTCCGGCCGCCTCCCGTGGCCGAGTCCGCCACCGATCCGACGCCGGGGGTCGGCCGAAGGCACTGTGCGAGAGCGATGAAGGTGCGAGAGCCGGTGCAGCGCTGCATTACCGGCCGGTGCGCCCGGCCGGTAATGCTGCTGTCCCGGCCGGGTGCAGCACGCTGCTCTGCAGCAGGCCGCCGGACCCGCCCGCTGCCCAGGCAGTCATAGGTCGTGCTGCACCCCGTTCCTCGCGGCAGCGCGGGGCGGGGTGCAGCGGAGCGGCGCCCGGTCTGCTGCGCCGGCGACGGGGAGGTCGTGCTGCCGCCGCTGCTTCAAGCCGCTGCCGCTCTGATCTGCGGAAACTCTGCGCAGCGCTGCTCAGCAGCAACCGCGCAGAGCCGTGCAGCACGGGGAGGCGCTGCGCGGCCCGCTGCGGGCTCACGGACGAAGTGCGGGGAGTGCTGTGCGCCGCTGCTGGTGCAGCACTGCGGTGTGCAGCAGTAGCGGTCCGGCTACCAGGCGACGTTGATCAGGTACTCGCCCGGCTTCAGGTGTCCGCTGCATGCGAGGTCGTGCAGCAGCTTCCCGACGTACGGGTCGTAGTCGAGAGTGCCGGCCCGCCACCTGCCCAGCACCTCGGCGACCTCGGGGTCCAGGCCCTCGCGGACGCTGATGCGGCTTCCCTCTTCAGCATCCGGGTCGTAGTGCTCATAACTCGTGGACACCTCCACCGCGTGGAGTGCGCCGTTGTGCGCTCCGAGACCGCGGATGACGCTGTACGGCCGGCCGTAGTGCGCGGTGATGAATTCCTCCAGGGCCTTGTAGTCGACCGCGCGGTAGGTCTTGGACGTGGTCTTGAGAGGCAAGGCGGTCCATTCGTTCAGGGGAGGGCCCCGGCCGGGAGGCCGGGGCCGGGCACGGTCAGGCCGTCGTGCGGTTCAGGTGGATGGCCAGGGCGCTGGGCTCGCCGTAGTGGCGGCGGCCGTCGACGGTGACGGACACCCATGCCGGGCGGCACTCCTCGGGGTTGCCGTACTGGGCCAGCAGCGGCGCGGCGACGGTGGCCACGGCGGTGCGGCTCGGGCCGCCGCTCCAGGTGACGGTGATCTCGAAGCGCTCCAGGTAACGCTCCTTCGCCCGCTTGGGGCCGCAGCGCACGGAGAACTTCACGCCGGGGAAGGCGGCACGCAGCAACTGGCGCAGGTAGACCGCGGTGGCCTTGGTCGACAGGCCGATCGCCGCGTTCATCCGCTCGTCCTCGGTGGGCTCGGGGACGACGGAGGTGTGGCGCACGTGGGAGACGCCGGTGGGCTGCCCGTCGGTGGTGCGCAGTTCGTAGCGGGTCGCGGGGATGCCGCGGACGACGTCGGCGGCGCAGATGCCGCAGGAGCAGGGCTGGACCGTCGCCCGGCCGTGGAAGCGGGTCGCGGTGCCGATGTAGCGGACCGCCGCGCCCGGGGTCAGTCGCAGGGCGAGGTAGGCGGCACTGAGGCGGCGGGCGGTGGCGGAGGTCATGGTGCGCGTCCTTCGGTCGGGGTGTTCGTGGTGGCCGGTCGGGCGCTTGCATCGCCGTCCCTGCAATCACTAATGTACCCGAACAAGGGGTGTTGATCAAGTTCTAGGCGGAAAAGATCCGGGGGCCCCGCATGGCTGGCGCACCTGGCGCCGTGCTCCTCGCGCAGGTCGGGGGGCGTCCTACTCGTACGGCTGCGCCCAGTCCTCGTCGCTCGGGTACTGGTGTGCGTTCTCGCCGCCGTGGGCGCGGACCAGCTCGCGGAGCTGGGCGGCCGGGACCTGCCCGAACCAGATGGCGGCCGAGGTGTCGTACGGGTCCTGGCGCGGGTGGGCGGGGAGCGGCTGGGGCCACCCCTCGGGGGCGCTGAGCGGCGGGACCAGACCCACCTGGAGCGTGTCGTAGGGTCCCGCGAAGCCGACGGGCGCGCTCGCGGCAAGGTCCCACTGTGAGGGGTGAGGCGAGGCGGGCCGGGGGCTGCACTGGCTGGTGTGGCCGGTGATGATCTGGACCTCGAACCAGTCCTCCAGGCGCACCTGGAGGACGGTGCCGGCGGTGCCGTCCGCGATGGCGGCGTCGGTGAGCTCGGTGCGCATCGGTTGCTTTCCTGTTGACTCGGGCCGGGGCTCGTGGCGGTTGCGCAGGGGCGGGGCGGAGGGTGTCACGCCCCCTGTCACGCGGGGTGTCACGCCGGGTGTCACGGTGTGGAGCGTGACAGCCTTGACCTGCGGAAACACCCCCGGAAGGCCGGTTTTTCGGCCTTCCGGGGGGAGCGTGACACAGGCCGCTCAGACCTGGCGCGCGAAGGGCCGCAGCGCGGCGGGCGGCACCGGGTACGCGGAGCATCCGGGGTGGAGCTCGCGGTCGGCCTGGGGCTGCTCGAACTCGGTCGCGTCGTAGAGCCACGGGCGGCGGCGGCCGTCCAGCGTGCGGTCGTAGTCGCGGGCGATCCAGCTGAGGTGCGCGTCGCGGGGGCCGAAGGCGTTGTCGTGCGAGTTGGCCCACGCACCCTCGGTTTCGCCGCCTCCGAGGTGGCTCAGGCAGGTCCAGGCGAGTTCGGTGTACCGGCGGCGCAGCGGGTGCTTGACCTTGTCCCAGTCGTTCTCGGCCGACCAGAGCGCCGCGTCCAGGGACTTGAGCTGGTTGATGCTCGCGCCGAAGTGATGCAGGAGCGTGGCGTTCAGCTCGACGGGCTTGCCGTGGTAGACGAACAGTCGGTGCTCGGGGTGGCCCTCGTCCGCGCGCAACGGGTTCTCGTCGAGCAGCTGGTGCAGGGCGTTGTGGAGGTCGGTGGTGGTGTGGCGGACGCGCGGCATGCTCGGCTCCTGGGGCGGTCGGATCGTGGTGGCGCCGGGGCGCTTGCATCGCCCTGACATTCATTAATGTACCTCAAGAGGGGGTGTGTGTCAAACGTGCGAGCGGCCGTAGGCGCGCCGACAACCGCCGTCAGCTCCCCCCGAGGGCCCGGCGTCGGCGCTCCTCTGCCTCGGCGTGCGCCGCCGCCGACCGGGCGGAGAACAGGCGCCGGTACTGGTCGGGGTCGCAGTCCTTGAGCGCCTGCGCCATGGCGGCGCTGTACGCCTCCCAGGAGAGGTGTCGCGGCCCGTCCGCGTTCACCGGCCGCCTGCCTCGTCGGCGTACCGCGTGGCGCAGGACGGGGATCCAGGCTCGTCTACCCAGGCCAGCACGCGGCGCGCGCTCCCGCGCCACCCCGGTGCGGCCTTCACCCGGTTACCCCACCGGCTGTGGCCCTCCGCGCACACCGTGCACAGCAGCCGGCCGTGGACCTCCCAGACCTCGGGGTCGGTGGTGAAGCAGACCGGGCAGCACCCCTCGGACCAGGCCGGAGGGTGGCAGGGCGTGATCATCAGTCCCGTGATGATCACGCGGCCGCAGTGCGCGCACAGGGTGCCGTGCAAAGCGTGCCGGTCGCAGCGCGGGCAGAGCTGGGCAGTGAGCGTGCTGGTGCTGGCCGCGACGGGGGACGGCGTGACGCTGGGGCTGGCGGTCGTGACGGGCATGGCGGGACTCCTCGGTGAAGGTGGCGGGGCTGCGGGTCGGGCGGGCGGGTGCTCAGCGCAGCTGGCGCCGGGTGGTGACGGAGTAGCGGGTGAGGGTGATCCAGTCGCAGCCGCCGTGGACGTACAAGTCGCAGGTGTCCGGGTCCTCGCCGGAGCGGTCGACGTCGAGGCTGCTGTAGAGCGAGAGGTTGCGCACGAGGTCGAGGAAGTCGTCGGCGGCCAGGTCCCGGTCGGTGTAGACGCCCTTGACCGAGCCGCCCTCGTAGTCCTCACCGGCTTCGAGGATCCACACGCTCGGCCCATGGCCGTCGGTGGAGTGCTCATCGGCGGTGGTGGCGAGCTCGGGCATGGGCGTCACTCCCTCTCGTGGCGGGGCCGTGGTGGTGGAGGGGGGCTTGCCTCCCCCCTCTCCTCATTAGTTAATGTACCTCAAAGCCCATTCATGCGTCAAGCATAAAGGGCGCCTGTGGAGGTGCGGAGGCCCCGTTGAGGTCGGCCGGGCGGCACCGGAGATCTCTGCGGTTCTCGGGGCGGCCTCGGCCCAGGCGCCGGACACCCAGGCTGGCGCACGGCTGCTTCGCCGGCCCCGTCGCACGGAGCCGGCGGCCGCGGGCGCCCACGTGGTGTCCCCCTGCCACGGGCGGCACGCAGGGCGGGCCCAGGGGCAGGGGGAACGTAAAGGGGCGGAGCGCTCGATGCACTCCGCCCGGTGGTCACTTGCTGTACGCGGCCAAGTCGCCAGGCTCCCAGATGAAGCCCCCGCCCATCCAGTCGTCCTCGTCGTCGGTGACCGGTTCGGCGGCCAGGGTCGCGACCGTGGCCCGGCGGTGGGCAACGTGGCGCAGGGCGAGCAGCGCCGACACGGCGCCGAGCGCGGCAAGCGTGCCGAGGGTCGGCGGCGGGACGGCGGCGTAACTGCGGTCGACAGCCAGGGCCGTCATCAGTGCGAGTGCCCCGAGCAGGGCCAGGAAGTCGGCGGCGAACGCGAGGGCGGACCACGCCGGGCGCACGGTCAGCCGGTGCTCCCAGGGACGGGGCGTGCCCTCGGGGTCAAGGGCGTGCGTCAGGAGGATCACGCCGAGCTGGATGCCGCCCAGGAGGACGAGAAAGACCGCCGTCGCCGCGCCGCCGTAGATGACGGCCGTCAGCAGGCCCGGCAGCAGCAGGAGCAGAGTGAGGTGGTGCAGGAGGGTGCACTGCCGGTGCGGGCAGGCGCGGGTGGGCAGGTGGCCGTGGGCGGCGTTCATCGCGGAGTCTCCCGGGGCGGAGTCGAAGTGAAGGCGGGCGCAGGGGCCGGGGCCGGGCATGGACGCCCGGCCCCGGCGGGCGGGGCTCAGTACCGGCGGGCGCGGCGGTGGGAGCGGCGGTGCGCAACGTGGTGGACGGCGCACAGGGCGAGGAAGCCCGCCATCGTGATGGCGCCGCCGGAGGAGAAGAGCACCGCCCCGGAACCGCCGCCGAGCTGCGCGCCGATCACGAGTCCGGCCGCGATGAGCAGCAGCAGGACGTCCGTGGTGAGCGCCACGGTGGCCCGCACGGGGCGGATGTGGCGCTTCGGGGCGCGGTGGGCGGAACGCATCGCCCCGACCACCATGAGCAGGCCGAGGACGGCGAACGCGACGAGGGCGAGCGCCGTGATGTTGGCGCTGCCGCTGAACAGGGCGGGCAGCAGGCCCAGCACGAGGACCGAGCGGCTGACCGGGGTGCACCAGCGGTGCGGGAAGGACTGGGCGATGCCGTGCTGTGCGGTGCAGCTCATCAGGAATCCGACTCCTCGTAAGGGTGTTCGCGGCGTCCGGGGCGGGTGCTTGCTTCACCCGCTCTCGACATTCATTAATGTACCCGACTTGGGGAGTGTAGGCAAGTTACTAGGGTCGCAAAGGGTGTGCGGATATCCGGTTCAGCGGCGACCGGCCCTGCGCCGGGCGTGCCGCCGGGCCAGGGCTGCCTCGATCGGACGGGCCGCGCCCGAGGTCGCGCCCGCAGCGCAGAGCCGCGCCCACAGCGGTGCGTGCTGGTGTGCCGCGAGATACCAGGAGATGTCGAAGGTGACGCCCATGGTGAACCAGATGAGGAGGTGGGCGGCGCTGAAGCTGCGTTCGTAGAGCAAGGATTGCCTTCCGTCTGGACTGGTCGAGAGGGAGTGGGGGCGGCCCCGGCGGGGCCGCCCGGAAAGGAGTGGGTCAGCAGGGCATTTCGGTGTGGCAGGCGTGGCAGCAGCGCCCGCAGCTCGCCTCGCAGTTGACCTGGACCCGCTCGCCGCAGCCCTCGCAGAGGGCGTACGCGTCATCGGGGGCGAAGAAGCCGCCGATGCCGCTCCCGTCGTCGCAGGCGCACAGGTCGGCGGTGGTGCGGGGGGCGGTGGCGATGAGCTGCATCTCGACTCCTTGGGGCGGGGTATCAGTGGTGATCGTCCGGGCGCTTGCCTCGCCCTTTCGACATTCATTAATGTACCTCAAAGAGGGGTTGAAGGCAACTTTGAGGGGTCGCACGCGAAAGGTGGGCCCGGGTGCGGCGTCAGCGGCGGGTCAGGGTGATCGCATCCACGAGGGGAGTCCCGTACGTCGCGCGTCCGAACCTGGTGACGGTGACCGGTCGCGCCCGGCGGCGGCCCGGCGTGGAGTAGTCGGCGAGCAGCGGCGCGGCCACGGTCGCCACCTCGGTGTCCGAGGGGCCGCCGCTCCAGCTCACCGAGAGCCGCCAGCCGCGCCGGGTCCGCACCGAGAACCGCACGCCGGGGAAGTGTGCGCGGAGCAGCTTGCGCAGGCAGGCGGCGCTGTGCGGCAGCGGCAGGACGGTCGGGTAGGTCTGGAACAGCTCGTCGGGGTGAAGGTGGGGGACGACCGAGGTGTAGCGGACGTGGACGAGGGGCGCGACGTCGCCGTCACGGGTGCGCAGTTCGTAGTGCGTGGCGGGAACGCCGAGGAGCGTCGCGGACATGCAGAGCGTGCACGTGCAGGGCTGCGCGATCCAGATGCGGCGGGTCTCGTCGTCCTCGTGCCGCACCCAGGTCCCGGCGGGAAGCCGCAGTGCCAGGTAGCCGGCCGCGTGCGGGCCGTAGGCCGTCGCGGTCATGGTCGCCGTCATGCTCGTGTCCTTCTTCCGGTGTCCGAGAGGGGGTGGGTGCCGCGCGGGCGGCTAAGCGGATGCGGGGCGCAACGCACGGACCAGGGCCTCGTCGAGGTCGTAGCCGACCGACTCTCGGGCCGCGTACTCGGCGTCGACCACCTCGCGGGGAAGGTCCATGCCGTAGCCGTACGAGGTGACGTCGGGCCCGGTCTGCGCCGTGGCGGTCACGTCCAGGAGGTCGCGGAGGGCCGCCCTGGCCTGCTCCAGGGTGAGCGCGTCGCTGTCGATGAGCGTGCGGATCTCGGCCTGGCGCTGGATTGCTCGCTGGTCCATGGGTTCCTCCTCAAGGTTGGTGGTGTGCGAGGCCGGGGCGGCCGGTCGGCCGCCCCGGCGGATGGGGTCAGACGACCCGCATCCCGAGCAGGCGGGGCGTGGTGTCGCGGACGCCGCACCATTCGTCGGCGCAGTCCGGGCACATCAGGTGGGGGCAGCCGCAGTCGTCCAGGTTGAGGACGTGCCATCCGGCGTCGTGCGCGTCGTCGGTGCCCTCGTCGTCGTCGTCGAGGTAGGGGGAGAGCTGGCCGCACTGACCGCACTCGATCCGCTCGAAGTCGGTGACCTCCAGGACCTCGGTGCCAAGGAGGCGGAACGGGGTCTCGGTGAGCATGGCGGTCATGGAGCACTCCTCGCGGCGGTGGTTCGTGGTGGCCGGTCCGGGTGCTTGCTCACCCGCCCCAACAAGCTCTAATGTACTCGAAAAGGGGGGTGTTCGTCAAGTTAAAAGGGTCACCCTGGGTATGGGTAACCCCTCGGGCGGGCGTCAGGCCGGGAGTCCGGCGGCGCGCAGTACGGACTGCGCTCCGGCCCACAGTCCGAAGATGGACGTGTCCCGGGGCTGGTCGGCGGTGCTGAGGAGGGTGGCGAGCCCTTCAGGGTCGCGCTTCCGGTGGTCGTGAATGGATGTCGTGGCGAGCTGCGCCCGGAGGGTCGCGGCGTCGGTCGCGTTCAGGTGGTCGACGGCGCGCGCGATCGTCGCGAGGCGCTCGGTGCGGACCTGGGTCGGGGTCTTCGAGGGGGGCATTGGCACTCCTGGATGCGGCGGGTCAGGTCGAGTGGGGCGGGCCCGCCGGGGCGGGTTCGGGGTTGGCAGGGCGTAGCGCGCCGTCCGGTACGAGCGGTGCCCGCGGTACGCCCGCTCTTCTCTGCGCCGAGAGTCCCGCCGCGCCGTCGGCTCCGAAGGGCTGGCGTTTCGTGGCCGCGAGCGGAGGCCCGGCAAGCTGTGCCGCGGGGTGCGAAGTTCGGGGCTGTCGGGCGGGCCCGGCGGGGCCGGTGTGGCCCCGCCGCTCGTCGCGGTCAGCGGGTGGGGAGCAGGCGCAGCACAGATGAGGCGTGCTCGATGTAGCCCAGGGTGAACAGGTGGAGCGCCGCCCGGTAGCCGTCGCGAACTCGCTCGTCGACGGTGTCCTCTGCGGCCACGTTGAGGTGGTCGCCGATCCAGGCCGCCGGGTCGGTGTGGGGGAGGCCGAAGTGGTCGTAGAGCGAAGCGAGGGCCTTGGGGGCGTTGGTGGTGGTGATGTTCTGCGTCATGACTTCTCCCAGGTGGGGTTGTTCGTGGTGGCCGGTTGAGCCTTGCTTGCCGCCCCGGTGTTCATTAATGTACCCGCATCGGGGGTTAAAGTCAAAGGTATTGCAACCCTCTCTCGTGGGGGCGGCGGCCGGTCGACGGTGGGCCCATGCTGAAGGTGCCGCATCGGTCGGCGGGCCACCCGTCACCGCTCTCCAGGGCAGGCTGCTCATGAAAGGGCGGCGCGTGGACGCAGGCGGGCGCAGTGGTGCCGGCCACCCCGTCGATGCTCGTGCGGGGGCAGTAGGAGCCCGCCGCAGTCGGCGCAGGCGCCGCGCAGATCGCGCACGGGCCGCTGGGGGCGGCGGCGCTGCCAGGAGTGGCCGCTCCCGGTGGGGAAGCGGGCGCCGATCGCGGTCCGGTGGGCGCCTGGATCTACGGGCGAGGGGCCGCAGCGGGGTGACTACGGGCGGGTCCGGTCGTCGCCGGGAGGCACGCCGAGTACTCCGGCACGGGACAGGAGCTCGGCCTCGACGGGGTCGCTGGCGTAGTCCCATCCCTCGGCCTCGCGGTATGCCGCATAGGTGTATGCGTGGCCGCGCTCGCAGCGGTAGCCGGTCTCGGTGCGGCGCACGACGGCGCCGCACTCGTAGGCGGTGGGGCCGTCCTCGTCGTACCCGGTGATGAGGTCGCCGCACTGCTCGGCAGTGTCGTCGGCGGAGGGTCCGCGTCCTCCCCGAGGTGCTGCGGCAGGGGTCTCGGCAGGCATGCGCACTCCTTCAAGAGGGGGTTGGATGTAAGAGCTCGGAGGCGTCGTGCGTCGCCGCGGAGACGGCATTGACGCCCGGATGCAGCGAATTCGAGCGTACGCGTAAGGGTGGTGTGAGACAAATTAATAGGGTCACGCGCGGAGGGGTGGGGATTGGTGTCCCCATCCTCTCTGTCCGCGACTCAAGGGCAGGGCGCGAGGAACCAGCCGCCGGACTACCGGCGGACGCTTCGCCTGCCCCGGGCTCTCCGGGCCCCGAGGGGAGGACTCCTGGACGCAGGGGTGCAACCGCCGCTCCGCTGCGCCCTGACGCCCCCGGCCCAGAACGTCGCATTCGCTCCCGGGGTGCGGTCGTATGCCCGAGGGGCCGGGCGCGGCTGCGCCCGCAGAGCTTGGTACGCGGCACGCCACTGCTCGCCCCAGGGCCCGGAGCACGTGACGACTCGGTGCGGGGCGAAGTCCGCGCGGCCGCGACCCGACTTGGGGCGCGCCCCCTCTGGAAGCGGGCACGGCGGCCTCCCTGGGCCGCGCCAGGGAGAGGGCTCGATCCGCCGCCGATAGTGACAGCCGAAGCCTTCCCCGAGCGGCTGTGCCTCTGCCGTTGGGCTGAGGCACAGCCGCGTCTGTTCCGTGCCCGAGCATTTGGCCCCGTCTCGATCGGCTTGGTCCTGCCGGTCCATGTGGCACGGAAGGACCGGCCGCCAGGCGCCCGCCGGCCCTGTCACGGTGGGTGTCACGCACCCTGTCACGGTGGGTGTCACGCCGCTGAGCGTGACACCCTTGACCTGCGGAAACGCACCCTGGCGTGCCATTTTCGGGACTTCTCCCAAGGGTGGGCGGCCAGCGTGACACCTGGGCGGGCGGCCTGCCAGATCAGCGGCGGCTGACGCTCTTCGCGGCGGCTTCACTCGCTACGCGGAGGGGGGTCAACCGGAGTGCGATTCCTGCGGCCCGGGTCTCGACGATGAGGACGCCGGAGGTGTGGACGGAGACGTCACTGCCGATCGCCTGGGCATCCGCGGCGAGGATCGAGACCTCGTGCGCCGTGGCGACGTTCTTGAGGGCGTCCTTCGCGCTCCAGGTGCCGCGCCCGGCATGCGTCGCCTCGACGCCATAGCAGTTGGCCAGAGCATGGGCAGAGGTCATCCGTTCCCAGCCGGGGACCGGTGAGAAGCGGTAGCGGACGTGGCTGGCGTACAGAGTCAGGGTGCCGTCGTCCCGCACGGTGGCGATGCTGTTCGCGGTGTGGAGCAGCACGGCACCGGCCAGTTCCGCGGTCGCGCCCGCGAGGGTGCCGTCGGGCATCGTGTAGCGGTCCAGGGTCCGCCACTCGGTGTCGCCGCTCTCCTTGCGCTGGAAGGAGTAGCGCGCGGCGAGATTCGGGATGGACAGGTGGCCGTGGGCGTCGAGCGAAATGAGCGCGGTCAGAGCGAACCCCTTGCCGAGTGGGAGCGGGGCACGCGCCCCGCAGTACGTGTGTGAAGTTACTCAACTCAGGGGTTAAGGGCAAGTTAATAGGGTCAATGAGGCGCGACGGTGGAAACCTTGAGCGACCCTTAAAACTTGCCTCACGGTGGGTCGTGAGGTACATTAGTGAATGCGAGGTGATGCAAGCGCCTCGCACCACCACGACCACCCCGGAGACCTCTGTGAACGTCCCGCTCCCCACCTCACTCGAAGACCTCGCAATCGAGATGACTCGACGCGGTTGGGATGTCTCGTGGCAGCGCAATCACGGCGAAGCGCGCGTCGAAGGAAGCATGCGAGGCGGGGCGGCCGCCATGGCTACCGCGCGCTACACGCTGGAGAAGGGGTGGGTCACCCGCTTCTACGCGATCGAGTCCGTCGACAACGGAGGCACCCACTGGCTGCGCATCCGGCGCAACGCACTCCTGACGTTCATCTCCACCGACCGCCTCCCCACCGACGCTCGCCGCTGGACCGTGCGCGACACCAAGTGCCGCTGCCGCAAGCGCTCACAGCCGACCCAGTGGCGCGCCCTGCACCTGCTGGCCGGCATTCAGCTGGAGCGCCTGAGCACCCGCGGCGCCGAGGAGGAGAAGCGCGTCTACCGGTGCAGGCACGACGCCCGGCGCTGGCACCTCACCTCGCAGGACGAGCGCACCCCGAGCTCCTGGCACGGGACCGCAGCCGCTCTCTGACCGGCCAGCTCCCGACCACACCCCGCACCACAACACCCAGGAGCCCCGCACCATGTCGACCAACCAACCGCCCCTGAACCTCAACGGCCACGCCCTCCTCCCCAAGCACCCCGATGTGATGATCTTCGTCGAGCCCGACGAGGACCCCTTCGTAACCGGCCTCCACCGTCGCTGCGCCACCTGCGACGAAAGCCCCAGGTTCGTCCTGCGCGACGGCACCGTCCACGTACAGGAACCGTGCGCCTACCCGATGGGCATCACCACGGAGATCACCCTCAACGTCCCGTCAGGGAAGCTGATCGTCACCGACGACCTGCGCGACGTCTACGACGTCGACTTTGACGCAGGCGCCTCCTACAACTCCGCCCTCGGCCAGGCCCAGGTCGTCGAGGCGATGGCAGCAATCGGCTGCGCCTTCGCCCCCGTGGGCGACTCCAGCCCCAACCTGTACCGCGACGGGGCGAACAACTACGTCATCGCCTCTCCGCTGTACGACGACAACGACGTCCCCCATCTGCCGGAAGCCCTGGCGGAAGCGGAATGCCTGGCGGAGATCTCCACCGAACTGTGGGCGTACTCCATCGCCGACTTCGAGGACTGGAAGGCCAAGGGCGGCACCCCGGGATCGAAGCTGCTCGGCGAGTACACCGTCGCCGATGTCGCCCCCGGCACCTACAAGTTCACCCTCCACGTCGGCGAGCGGGGCTTCGACAAGTTCGACTTCGACACCACTCGGGTCTTCACCCACATCGAGCGCGTCGCCCCGCTCCCCACGCCCTGACGACGAAACCCGTCCTCGAGCCGCCCTCCACCCCCAACACCTCTTCCTGGAGTTGACCATGCCCCTGCTGTCCAAGAGCGACTTCCGCCTGTCCATGCGGATCGGGCGGAAGCCTGTTGAAGACCGCGACGACGAGAACCTCCGTAGCCTCCTCGTGCACCGGCTCCGCGGCGCGACCAAGGCTGTCGTCCGCCTCCCCCTGAAGACCAACATCGCGACGGCAGAACTCAAGAAGTACTCGGTGCACTGCGAGGCCTGCGGCATCTGGTTCGCCATGCCGGAGTGGGGCGAAGAAGTGCAGTGCCCGAAGTGTGAGCGCCTGTACGCCCTCGAAATGGCCGTGTTCTCCGCCGTGCCGGACACCAACGCCTGACGCCGCCGCCGCGCCCCGTCCCGCGGCCCGCTGCCGCGCCCGGCCGGCCGCCCGCGGCCGCCGGTCGTGTCTGGTTCGGCTCGCGGCCGTGTTCTGGTGCTGGCCGTGTGTGCTGGTGGTCGGCTGGTGCTGGCTGGTGTTGTCGAGGTGCTGTTCGTCGCCGTCCGGGGCCCGGCCACCCCACCGGGCCCCGCTCCGCCGCGCCCGCCACCCCGTCGGCCCGTCCGCGCCCGGCCGCCCGTCCGGACGCCCACCGCCCTGCCGCGCCCGTCCGCACCCGGCAGTCCGTCCGGTGTCCCCGTTGCTGCTGGCCGTGCTGCGCTGGTCGGCCTGTACGCCGGACCGCGTTTGTCGTCGTACGTCCGCCCGGCGCTGCCCGCTGCTCCGCGCTGCCTCGTCTGCTGCTCCGCTGCTCGGCACCGCCCGGCCCGCCGCGCCGGGGCGCCTCCCCGTTCCGGTCTCCCGTCGCGCCGTCGCCGCCCCGGCCGTCCGGCCTGCCGTCGGCCGCCGGGCGTCCTTCCCGCCGTCGGTCGCCCCCGCCGCCCTGGCCCGGCGCCGTCGGGCTTCCGGCGCCCGCGCCGCGCCGTCCGCCCCGTCGGCCCGCCCGCCCCCCGGCTCCGCCCCCGGCCGCGCCGCGCCGCGCCGCGCCGGCCCGTCCGCCCGGCCACCGCGCCTGGCCCCCGGCCCGTCCGTCCGTCGGCGGGCCGCCGGGTTCTGCTGTGTCCGTGGCCTCCGGCCGTGCCGTCCCGTCCGCCCGTCGCCGCGCCGCGCCCGCTGGCCCCGCCGCGCCCGGCCCGGCCGCGTCGCCGCCCCGGTCTGCCGGTGGTTGGGGTGTGGGGGAGGGGGTGCTGTCGTGTCGCGCTGTTGCCTCGTGCTGTTGCAGCGCGTCATGTGGCGTGGCTCTGTATCGCGTTCTTGTAGCGCGCTGTTGGGACGCGCTGTTGTAGCGCGCTGTTGGGGCGTGTTGGTCCGGGGTGCTGGTCTTGTGTGGTGGCTTTGTGTGGTGCTGCTGCGTGTTGGTAGGGCTCGGGGTGGTGGCGTGGGTGGTGTGCGTGGTGGTCATTCGTGCGCGTGGTCTGGTCTGTTTCGGTCGGTTCCGGTCGGGGTGGTCGGTTGGGCTGAGGTGGGGGTTGTGGTGCCGCTAGGGTCCCGGGACTGTGACGGTGACGAGGGAAAAGCGGTTGGTGCCGACGGGTGATTGCTTCTGCGGGTGTGGTGGGGAGGCGGGGATCGGGCGCTGGTTCATGCTCGGGCACGACATCACGGCCGCTGCGGCGTTGCGTGCGGTGCAGGGCGGGGTGACGTTGCCGGAGCGTCTGGTCGAGTCGGGGTTCGGGCCGGAGCGTTCGGTGGTCCAGGAGGCGGTCGACCGGGCGGGCTGGGCGCGTTGTGGGGGGTGTGCGTACGCGGGGGCGCCGGCGGGGCTGGCTGCTCATGTGCGCGGGGGCGGGTGCGGGGGCGCCGGGCGGGCCGAGCCGGGGCCGGACGGGGCGGGGGTGCCGGCGGGCGGCGTCCCGGCGGCCGAGGCGGCCGCCGGGGAGCTGTCCGCTGCTGCTGCGCCGGGGCGCGCCGCCGAGGCCCGTACGGGCCGTACGGGCGGGTCTGGCGGTTCGGGTGGTGGGGACGCTGGGCCGGTGCGGGTGGAGGCGGGTGTGGCTCGGGGGCTGGTGTTGCCGGGGCCGGATGACGGGTTGTGGCGGGAGGTGCCGCTGCATCTGCGTCAGCACCTGGAGGTGGCCGCGCACCGGCTGGTGTCGCAGGAGCCGGCGGTGTTGCGGGAGAAGGGGAATTCGGGGGTGCGGTACGCGCTGCGGGCGGCTGATGGCCGGCGGATGGGCGGGAAGCACTGGCTGGCGTTGCTGGGGGCGCCGAGGGAGTCGTTCGGCAGTGCGCGCAGTGAGCGGGCGCGGCGGGTGTTCGAGGTCCTGGAGCAGGTGGTGGCCGACTTCGTGGCGCCGGCCGTCGCGGGGAGCTCCGGGAGCGCGGGGTCCGCGCCCGGTTCTGCCGGGGCCGCCCCGGAGCCCGGCCGTGCGGCCGGGTCCGTCGACGGGTCCGTCCTGGTCTCCGGGGCCGGGCCTGGTGCCGGGGAGGGGGCGGCGGCGCCGGAGGGCACGGTGGTGGAAGGGTCCGCGGCTGTGCCGGGGCCGAGGGAGGCAGAGCTGCAGGCGGCCGATGATGCCTCGTCCGAGCCGGCCGCCTCGACGTTGGCCTCCGCCTCGTCCGCCTCGGCGGTGTCGGCGGTGTCGGTGGTGCGGGTGGTGCGGGTGGAGACGGGAGCGGGCCGGGGCCGGCTGCTGCCCGGGGAGGACGACCCGGCGTGGGACGAGGTGCCGCTGCATCTGCGGCAGGCGCTGCGGGGTCCCGCGCACCAGCTGGTGACGCCGGTGCGGGGGCCGTTGGGGGCGAAGGAGCAGCGCCGTGTGCTGTCCGCGGTACGGGCGGCCCAGCGGATGCGGATGACGGGCGCGCACTGGCTGCTGCTGCTGACCGCCGAGCGGGAGGCCTTCGGGAGTTCGGGCAGCGCACGGGCGGGCGCGCTCTACAAGGTGCTCGAGCAGATCCTGGCCGAGTACCCGCCGCTCACCCAGGACCAGGAGGAGCCCGCCGCTGGGGAGCCCGCCGCCGAGGAGGCCGGCGCCGGCTGAACCACCGCGCAGGGCCCCGGGCGCACCGCGCGGGACCTCGGGCGCGTTCTCCGTCCGGGCCCGGCCGTCCTGGCCGCGCCCCGTATCTCGGACGCCGCCGCCGGTCGCCGCGCCGCGTCCCGCGTTCGCGGTGGGGGTCAGCGGCGCTTGCGGCGGCGGGGCCGGGAGTGCTCCCCGGCGAGGGTGCGTTCGCGGGTCGTGACCGTGTACGCGCGTTCGCGCAGGTCGAAGACCACCCACGGGCTGTTGCCGTGGTTGCCGGAGGCGTAGGGCTGGTGCTGCCAGTTGTTGCCGCTGCCGTAGCGGTCGTGGAAATCGGGGTGGAGTTCGGCGCCGACGAGGGCGTTCAGGGCGTCCGCGAGGTTCTGCCAGAGGGTGGCGGTGTCGGGCTTCGCGGTGGTGGTGTCCATCGGATGGTGCTCCGGTTCTGTACGAGGTGGCGCCGGGGCCCGCCGTGGCCCGGCCAGGGCGCGGCGGGCGAGGGCGGGGTGGGGGACGAGGGCGAGCCATTGGCTGCCCCGGGCGGTGACCACCTCGATCGCGGCCCGGGGCCCGGGGCTGTGCTGGGCGGGTGTTGCCGGGCGCGGCAACACCGTGGTCGTCCGGCCGGGGAGGGGCCGGGGCCCCTGTGCGCGTTGTCTCGTCCGTGCTGGGGCTGTTGCGGCTGCTGGGGTCCTGGGGAGGGCTCGCGCGGTGCTATGCGGCCTGGTGGCTGGCCTTGCGGGTGAGGTCGATGAAGTTCGTGACGCGGCTTTCGATTCCACGGCGCAGGCGGTCGTCGGCCGGGTTGTCGGCGAATTCGAGCAGTTCCGTGTGCATCAGCGTCAGGAAGTCGATCGCCTGCTGGGGGTCGGTCAGGGTGCTGTCGGTTTCGAACGTCCCGATGAGCTTGGTGACTTCACCGGCGAGGGTGCGGGCCTGGTCTGCCTCGGACTGGTTCATGGGGTCCTTTCCCGAAGGGGTGAGGGCGGGGTGTTCCCCTCACCGTCAGTTACTAATGTACTTCAAAAGGGGGGTAGATGTCAAATGTGCAGGGTCTTTGGGTGTGTGCTGCGCCGCCTGCCGTTCTCGCCCGGGGGGCCTGTCGTGGCGTGGTGCGGGCGGGTGTTCAGCGCGGGGGTGTGTAGCGGATGCGGGCGTAGGTGATGGCTTCGGGCCAGACGCCGAGGGTGCGCAGGTAGCGGCGGATGACGTCGTCCTTGGTGCGCCCAGTGGCACGGGCCGGGGCGGTGCCGTCCGGGGTGGGGTCGATGTACCAGCCGGTGGCGCGGCCCGGGGCGTTGCGGGTGCGGCCGAGGGCGGCCCGGGGCGGTGTGGCGTGGCGGGTGCCGTGGGTGACGGTGACGGTGCCGTGGCCCGGCCCGGTGAGCTCGGCCTCGACGACGACGGCGCGGCCGGTGGCCTTCAGGTGGAGCCGGTGCACCTGGTCGACGGCGGCGCGGGGGACGGCGCTGCCCCAGTGGTTGGCCCGGCCGTCCGGGAGGCCGGTGAGGTGCGCCTCGTACAGGGCGCGCCCCGTATCGGTCGGGTGCAGGTCGTAGTCGTCGCTGCCGATGGTGAGCAGGCCGCAGGCCACGGCGTCGTCGAGGTGGGTGCCCAGGCCCATCGGGGTGATGTGCTTGATCGCGTCGCCCTCGGCGGCGCCCTTGACCAGGGCGAGGATGTGCGTCGGGCTGGCGTAGTGCGTGCTCATGGGGGGTGCTTCCTGTCGTGTCGGGGCCCGGAGGCGGGGCGCCTGCTGCGCCTTTGTGCTCGGTGCGGGCGGCCGGCCGCCGGGCGGTGCGGGCCGACTGGCCCGCCGTCTCCCTTGGGGCGGCGGGCCGGTGTGTGTCAGAGCTGCGGGGCGTGGGGCGCCAGGGCCTCGGGGAGGTGCTGGGTGTAGAGGCCTTCGAGTCCGGCGGGTGCGATCAGGCCCCAGCTGAAGGTGCCGGTCTCGGGGTAGAACCAGCCGCGCATCCGGCTGGGGGCGTCGTGGGTGCGGATGACGCCGACGCCGTAGACCTCCAGAGTGCCGTCGTGGAGGCCTTCCTGCTGCTCCTTGGTGAGGTGGTCGACGTTGTAGTACTTGTCGAACTCCTCGTCGGTGACGACGGCGAGCACGGGGCTGAAGTCGTCCTCGACGCCGTTCCAGCTACGGGCGCGGGCGAGAGAGGCCAGCGCGTCCGCGCGGGTGGCGCAGGTGTCGCGGTAGAGGACGCGGTCCCTGTGGTCGGGGATCTCGTCGGTGTCGTACTGCCATGCCTCGACCTGGTGGCGGGCGTGGGTGCCGACGCCGTTGTGGCGCTTGCGCAGGAAGCCGAAGGGCTTGCCGTCGACGACGACGGGGTGGCGCTCGGTGCAGAACTCGCAGGTGATGCCGACGTGGCGCAGGAAGCGCTGGAGGCGCGGGAAGCGGGCGAAGCGGGTGCCGCAGTTGCAGCAGGTGTACACCTCCCAGCTGTTGGGGTTGCCCACCGAGTCGTGGTTGCAGCGGGGGCACGCGTAGGTGGCGCCGGTCTTCCAGTCGATCACGTTGTTGTTCATGGCTTCCTCCTGGCTTCGGGGCGGGGCGCTCACCCCGATGTGCTCATTAATGTACCCCATCAGGGGGGGGAGATCAAAACAAAGGGGTCGCGCTTGTTCTGCTCCGGCGCGCGCTGACTGCCCGGGGCGCCGAGCCGCCGAGCTGCGCACCGGCCACAGGCGCCGGGGGGCTGGTGCGCCGCCGGCGCCATCCCGCTGGTTGCGGGCGGGCTGCGTTCCCGCTGGCGGACGGGTTGTTCAGCGTTGTTCGGCATTGTTCGCCGGCACTCGGCCTTCGGCGCCCCGGCCGCCGCGGCGAGTCACTGGCGGCCGCACCCGCGCGGGCGCCATGCGCTCGTCGCCCTGGGGCTGTCCGGCGTCGGGTGTTGCGAGGCCGGCAACGATCCCGCGCCTGTACGCGGCACCCGCGGCCGTGGTGTTGCCCGTGCCCGGCAACACCACGACAGGGGCCTGGCCGTCGTCCTGGAGCTGTGGCACCTCCGCCGCCCCGCCCCTACGCCCCACCACCTGACCGCGACGGGCCGTCGCGCCCGCGACCCCGCCCGCGGCGCCGGCGCCCGCCTCGCCGAGCTCGGCCGGCCCCGCTGCGCCCCGCCCCCTCGCCGCCCGCCGGGGTTGTGGAGGCAGGCGTCCGCCGGCGTCCAGAACTGTCCAATTCTGTCCAACCGCATCCAGGAACGGGGCCCGCAGAACCCCGTCGGGCCTGCTCGGTGTCACCCCGTGGTGTCCCCCTGGTGACCTGCACTTTTCGACGTCGGCGGGCGTGACACGACAGACGCCGTACGGCCGGAGGCCGTCACCCCGGGCGCCTTGGACGGACGGCAGCCGGCGCCCAACCGGGCTGCTGCGCCCCGCGGCCGGCGGTGCGGCCGGGTGGTGTTGCGAGCCCCGCAACACCCCTTCGCCGCTCGGCCGGCCGCCCAGGCCCCGGCCGTCTCCTCGTGCCCCCGGGCAACAGCAAGCCGTACGACGTCGCGGCCCCTCCCCGCCGCGCAGGCCGGGCCCCCAAGACGACGGCCTGGAGCCGGTGTTGCACCCCCGGCAACACCACCGCCGAAGCCGCCGCCCGGCATCCCCGCCGCGAGGCCGTCCCGCGCCGTCCGACGCCGTCCAAGAACGTCCAGAAACGTCCAGCCGACGCGACGAAGGACGCTGCGCCCCGCCACCGGGTGCCGCTCGTGAGCGAGTTGTTCGCGGTTGTTCGGCGTTGTTCGGTGGCATCCGGCGCCGCCCTGCCCCCCACCCCTACGTTCCCGCACCGTCGCTGCGACCCGACCGCAGGCACCTCGTGGGCTGCGTCCGCTCGGTGTCCGTCTGCCCACGTCGGTGTCCACGTGCCGACGGGCCCCGAGCCGGGCTTTGTACTTTGCAAAGTAGGACCGAGGACGCCGAAAATGTGATGTCTAACACACAGGCAAGACGGGTGACACTAACTCAAAACACCACAAACAGAGCCCTATTCACACCGCTCAACCTCCGGCCGGCACCCGACAACGCACACCCCCCACTCCCTCGCCGCCGAGCGAAGCGAGCCCTCCCTGAACCCCCGAGCACCCGCACCCGACGAGCACACCGAAGAGCGCGGAGCGCTCCACCCAAGATCAAAACGACCCTCCCGAACCCATCACTCAACGTAACCGGAGCGCGGAGCGCTCCGGCACCACCCAACCAAGGCCGGAATGCGAAGCATCCGGCCGGAACGCCCAACTCCGGAGCGCAGCGCAGGAGTTGACCCACCCTCACCAACCAGTGGGGCGCGGAGCGCCACCCCACCCACCAGCGCGGGCGCAGCCCGCCGCCGCAGCCGGAGGCCGGGCGCGGGGCCGGAGGCCCCGCCAACTCCCGGGCGAAGCCCGGGAGTTAACCGTACGCACCCGCGAAGGGCCGAAGGCCCGAGCAACCCCGGCCGAAGGCCGGTGGTTA